>JAVQXV010000027.1:0-25509 GCA_033577755.1 Anaerolineales bacterium | reverse complement strand
CTTGACGGCTACCACTTGCTACGCCAGAACTGTGAGCGCATCTTCGTCATCGGCCTCTCGATGGGCGGGACACTGGCGCTGCGCCTGGCCGCCGAGCTGCCGGCGACAGGCATCGTCACCATTAACATGCCGACCTATCTCTACTATCAACGGGCCGGCTGGCGCGCGCGGTTCGCCAACCTCTACGGCATGTTCTTTCCGTTCATCGTCAAGGAGAACCCTTCCAGCGTGGACTACACTGCCGGCTATCCCGTCTTCCCCACCCTTGCCGTCCAGCAGTTCTTCAACTTGCTCAAGGAGACCGACGCGCTGCTGCCGCGCATCACCACGCCGGTGCTGCTCGTCCACTCGCGCGCCGATGACTTCATCCCGCCGGAGAACATGCCTTACGTGTATCACCGTCTGACCGGCGCGCCGCGCGAGATGTTCTGGCTGGAGCGCAGCGAGCACGTGGTCACGCGAAGCGGCGAGATGGACGTCCTGTTAGCACGGCTGCGCGAGTTCATCCGAGACCCGCAAGCTGTATCGGGCATGCCGGCATGACACGCGACAACAAGCTGATGGCCTTCGCCCTGTTGCTCTGGGGACTGGGTGAGGGACTGTTCCTGTACTTTCAGCCATTGTACCTGCGCGAGCTAGGCGGGGACTCGGCGATGGTAGGTGCGGCGCTCTCCTTCTCCGCGCTGGCGATGGCGGCCACACACATCCCTGCCGGCTACCTATCCGACCGCATCGGGCGCAAAGTGCTCATCGTCGCCGGCTTCGGGCTGGGCACGCTCGCCGCGCTGGTGATGTTCCTGGCGCGCGACTTCTGGCTGTTCACGCTGGCGCTGTCCGCGTACTGGTTCACCGGCTTCATGCTTGCGCCCCTCGGCGCGTACGTCACCGAGGCGCGCGGGACTCAGAGCGTACAGCGCGCCCTCAGCCTGGTGTATGCCGGCTTCTGGGCCGGCACGATTGTGTCGCCGGCACTGGGCGGCTGGATCGGCAGCACGTTCGGCCTGCGCTACGCCTTCCTCGGCAGCTTCGCAACGTTCACCATTTCCACACTCGTCGTTGCGCTGGCAAGCGACCAGCCGGTGATCACTGCTGAAACGGGCGTCGGCCGCTACCGCGAGCTGATTCGCAATCGGCCCCTCCTCGGCTATCTGGCGCTGGCCTTCGTCGCAATGCTGGCCATGCAGATCGGCCTGCCCTTCATGCCCAACTTCATCAACGAGGTGCGCAACTACGACGTGAGCGTGGTCGGCGTGCTTGGCTCAATCAACTCAATCGGTATTGTGCTGGCGAACACGCTTCTCGGCAGCCGCTCACCGCGTGTGGGTCTTCTGTTGGCGCAGGCCTTCATCCTCTGTTCCATGCTGGTGCTTTTGCTGGTCGCAAGCTGGCCGGGGCTAGTCCTGGCCTACGCGCTGCGCGCCGGTTGGTCGCTGGCGCACACCATGTTCTCGGCGCAATCGGCGCGGCTGGTGAGCCGGGGTGAGAGGGGGCTGGCCTACGGTTTGGCCGAAACCGTGTCGGGCGCGGCAATGATCCTTGGCCCCTTGTTCGCCGGCTGGCTGTACGGTTGGAACACCGCTGCGCCGTTCGTCGTGAGCGCCGGACTGCTGCCGATAATGATGGCCCTCACCTGGCGTTTTGCGCCGCGCACCGATGCGCACACCGAAGAGGCGCGGGTCGGGCCGCGTCCGCGCGAAGCCGAGGTGTGAAGCGAATGACTCACATCTCCCTTCACCGCTCAATGCACGGTGCCTGATGCGCAACGAAAAAAATCCAGTATGCACGCAAAACATATCAGCGCACCCTGAGCGGAGCCGAAGAGGCCACCGGTTCCCTGACCACCTTTAGCGTGCATACAAAATTCACCGCACGAGACCTTGACTCCCGTGCTATACTTGCGGCATGAACACCTCGCCTGTAACGCAATTTTCGATGTTGATGCGCAGCCTGCCGGATCGCGGCCGGCACCGAGGCGCCGGCTCGCCTTCGGGTTAGCTGCGCACGCCTGCGCTGACCCCGGCCACTCGACCGCCAGCCTCGGCTGGCGGTTTTTGTTTCCCTCACCCCCGGCCCCTCTCCCACAGGGAGAGGGGAGTGGGGGTGAGGGACAAATCCAGTACAATCGCGCCACACTCTTTGGAGTCATTGCCATGACCGAAAACATCCTCGTCTGCATTGCCTGGCCGTATGCCAATGCCGATATCCACGTCGGTAACATCGTCGGCTCGCACCTGCCCGGCGACATCTACGCCCGCTATCACCGGCTCAAGGGCAACCGCGTGCTGGTCGTCTCCGGCTCAGACGCGCACGGCACGCCCATCACCGTCCGTGCCGACGCCGAGGGCAAGACGGCCGGCGAAATCTATGAGCACTTTCACCGCCGCTTTCTTGAACTCTTTCAGAAGGTCGGCATCACCTACGACCTGTTCACCAGCACGCACACCGAGAACCACTTCAAGGTGTCGCAGGACATCTTCCTCAAGCTCAAGGCCAACGGCTATCTGTTCACCAAGACTGAGGCCCAGTGGTACTCGCCGACCGAAAAACGTTTCCTGCCGGACCGCTACGTGGAGGGCACGTGCTACCTCTGCGGCTACGACAAGGCGCGCGGCGACCAGTGCGACAAGTGCGGCAACCTGCTGGAAGCCACCCGGCTCATCAATCCGCGCGCCCGCAACAGCGGCAGCGCCCTTGAGCTGCGCGAGACCGAGCACTTCTACCTCGACCTCGCCAAAGCCGCCCCGGCGCTGAAGCGCTGGCTGAGCGAGGACAAGCAACACTGGCGGCCTCAGGTGCTCAACCCTTCGCTGGCGCAGATTGATGAGCTGCGCGAGCGGGCCATCACCCGCGACCTAGACTGGGGCATCCCCGTCCCGCTGCCCGACTGGGCCGAGCGCGGCAAATGCCTGTACGTCTGGTTCGAGGCCGTCATCGGCTACCTCTCCGCCTCCATCGAGTGGAGCGCACTCAACGGCCGGCCCGAGGCATGGAAGGACTGGTGGTACGACCCGCGCGCGAAGACCGTTTACTTCATCGGCAAGGACAACACGCCGTTCCACACGCTCATCTGGCCGGCGGAGCTGCTCGGCGTCGAGCGGCTCTACGACGATGACCCGACGAAGCGCCTCAACCTGCCGTACGACGTGCCGGCCAACGAGTTCCTCAACCTCGAAGGCCAAAAGATCAGCGGCAGCCGCAACTGGGCGGTCTGGGGCCTGGACTTCCTCACGCGCTACGACCCCGACCCGCTGCGCTACTACCTGACCTCCGTCCTGCCGGAGAGCAAGGACGCCGACTGGTCATGGGAGGAGTTCGTCCAGCACAACAACAACGAGCTGGTGGCGACCTGGGGCAACCTGGCGAATCGCGTGCTGACCTTTGCCTACAGACATTGGGAGGGCCGTGTGCCGCCCGCCGGCGAGCCGCGCCCACAGGACGCCGAGCTACTCGCGAAGATTGATTCCGGGTTCGAGTCGGTGGGCCGGCTCATCGAGGGCGTGAAGCTGCGCGCGGCGCTGGAGGAAGTGGTGGCGCTGGCAACCGAGGCCAACCGCTATCTCGACGCGCAGGGGCCGTGGTTCCAAATCAAACAGGACAAGGCCGCCGCCGGCCAGAGCATCTACACCGCACTGCGCGCGATCGACTCGCTCAAGACGCTGTTTGCGCCGTTCCTGCCGCACACCTCGCAGAAGCTGCACGAATATCTGGGCTACGACGGCGCGCTGTTCGGCACGCAGCGGGTCGTCACGCTGACCGACGCGCTCGGCGCGCACGACGCGCTGACCTACGACGGCAGCGGCGCGACGGGCCGCTGGCAGCCCAGCGAACTCAGGCCGGGGCAGGCGCTGCGCCCGCCTCAGCCGCTGTTCAGGAAGCTGGACGAGTCCGTAGCAAACGAGGAAAAAGCGCGGCTCGGGCAGGCAGTGTGAAGGGAAAACCAGCAAAACGAGATTGAGACGCCGGGATCGCTGAAGCGCCGAGAATGCTAACTTCACGCCATTACTCCTTCACCTCCGTCGTTCGCTGCGGCAGGGTAAGGTTCGGCGGCGGGAGGGGCTGCCACTCCAGCAACAGGTCGGGCGGCAGTTCCACTTCTCCGGCGTTCTGGTTCAGCTTCTCGAACACGCGGGCCTCGGCCACGGCCTGCGAGTCCATCACCTCGGCAGCCACCCACAACGAGGCGTTCGTTCGCAACGCCAGGTTGATGGCGTCGCTGGGGCGCGCGTCCACCGTCCGCGTCTCCGCGCCGGCGCGCAGATGCAGCCGGGCATAAAACACTTCCTCGTGCAGACGGTTGATCTCCACGCGGACGAGTTTCGCCTGCGCGGCCTCCAGCAGACGCGCCGTCAGGTCGTAGGTCAGCGGGCGCGGCGTGGGCGTGCCGGAGAGTTGCAACGCGATCGCGTCCGCCTCCGGCGGCCCGATCCAGATGGGCAGCACGCGCTCGCCGCCCTTCTCCTTGAGCAACACGACACGATGGAAGAGCGGATGCAGCGCGGGCAATTGCACGGCGCTGGCCGGCTGTTCGCCGCCCTGCACCCAAAAGTATTTGACATCGGCCAGCGGCGGCGGCAACGGGACGCGCACTTCCAGCGCGCCGGCATCATCGCCCTTGCGCTTTGGCGTTCGCATCACCACCTTATCCACTTCGACTTCGATCCACATCGCCTTCTCCTTTCGTGGCCGGCCCGGTCGGTGAACCGGCTCAGGACGCTCCAGCTCCCGGACCAATTGCCCACGCAGTTTTTCCCGCGCCCGGTGCAGCCGCGCCTTGACCGTGCCCAGCGGCGTCCCGGCCAGCACGCCGATCTCGGCCAGCGTCAGCCCATCGAGGTAATGCAGGCGGACGACGGCCTGCTGCTCGGCGGGCAGGGCCTCCAGCGCGCGCAGCACGCAGCGGTGCAGCTCGCGCACCTCGGCGGCGGCCTCCGGCGAGGGTTGCGTCTCCGCCCAGGTGAAGCCGGGGGCCGCGCGTCCGCCGTCCCAATCCTCCAGCGAGACCAGATCGCGCCGCGCGCGCAGACGCATCCGCGCCAGGTTGAGGGCGATGCCGGCCAGCCACGCGCCGAAGCGTTCGGGGTTGCGCAGGTCGCTCAGGCCGAGAAACGCCTGAAGGCAGGCCTCCTGCGTCACATCCTCGGCCTCCGCCGCGTCGCCGAGCAGGCGCCAGGCGAGGCGATAGGCCAGCGGGCGGTGGCGCGCCAGCAGCTCGCCGAACGCGCCTGTGTCGCCGGCCCGCGCGCGCTGCACGGATGCGCCGTCACTCGGCCCGGTACTCATGCGTCTTCAGTGTGTAGTTGCCGTTCGGGGCGAAAAGGTTGCCATTGCGACAGGGCTCCGGCTCGGCCGTGACCGCTTCATCGGTGAAGATAAGCGCGCCGGCGCGCAGGGTGCGGTTATAATGCCCGACATGCTCCGGCCTGACAAGCCGGTGAGCGAACAGACCGGTGAGAAGGCGCTCACCCGCTTGCGTGCTCACCTACCACAGTTGGCGCTGGCGACCATCGTCGCCGGTTACTTTTTCCTCGGCACGCTCTACGCTCTCAACACGCCGGCGTGGCAGGTACCCGACGAACCCGCGCACTACAACGTCATCCGCCAAATCGCGCAGACCGGCAGGCTGCCGGCGCTGGAGCAAGGCGACTACGATCAGGCTTATCTGGAGCGGCTGACGCGCGAACGCTTCCCGCCCGACCTGCCGCTCGACCGCGTGCAGTATCAGGATTACCAGCCGCCGCTCTACTATCTATTTTCTGCTCCCGTCTTCCTCGCCTTCGACGGCTCGCTCCTCGCCCTGCGCCTGTTCACCCTGCTCATCGGCGTTGGCGACCTGCTCTTCGTCTTTCTCGCTCTGCGCGAACTCTCGCCGCGCCGCGACCCGACCCTGGCGCTGACCGCCGTCGGGTTCATGGCCTTCATCCCGCAGCACATCGCTATGACGGCAGCCGTGAACAACGACGCCCTCGCCGAGCTGCTCATCGCGGCGGGGCTGTTCCTCGTGCTGCGCTCGGAGAACATCAGCCATGAGCCGTACGCCTTCATCCGCGGGCGCTGGCCGTTCGCGTACAAGGCGTGGCTCTTCGGGCTGGTGCTCGGCCTGGCCTTTCTGACGAAGGTACAGGCCTATGTGCTCGCGCCGGTGTTCGCGCTGTACGTCTTCTTCAAGTGGCGACGCGTCCCACCGGAAGAGCGCGCGGGCATCCTGCGCTGGGGGGCAACGATGTTCGGCCTCGGTCTGGCGCTGGGCGCGCTGTACTGGGGCCGCAACTTCTTCGTCTGCGGCCCTTTCGACGCGGTGTGTGGGAACTGGCACAACCGGGTGGTGATGGGCCAACCGACCACTGCCGAGTGGATCGCGCAGCACGGATTGAGCAGCACCCTCGAACGCTTTTTCACCTTCACCTTCAAGAGCTTCTGGGGCGTCTTCGGCTGGATGGGCGTGTTCATGGACGGACGCATCTACCGGGTGCTGGCGGCCTTCTCGGTGCTGCTGGTTGTGGGCTTTTTAGGGGCGGCGCGCGGCTGGCGCAGGTTGAACGCCGCCCAGCGCGAAGCGGCGCTGCTGCTCTCGCTCTCATTGGCGGTGACCGTGGGGCTGTACCTGTACTACAACGTCAACTTCGTCCAGCATCAGGGCCGCTACCTGTTCCCGGCGCTGGTCCCACTGAGCGCGGCGGCGGCGCTGAGCCTGTGGCAATGGGGCCGCTGGCTGGAGCAGGTGACGCGCACGCGGCTCGGCTGGCTCGTGCCGCTGGGAACGACGCTGGCGCTGGCGGCGCTGTGCCTGCTGGCGTTGTACCGGTTCATCATCCCGGCGCTGGCTTAGGCCGGGGTCAGCGATTGATAACAGCTTGCGCTTTTCCGCTACGAACGGACACGAATTTTCAGGAACGCTTCGTGTTCACCCGTACTCATTCGCGCTCATTTGTGGGTTCCTAAAGCTGCACTCCGCGCCCGCGCACCATATGGATTCGGGCTACAATTGATGCATGCTCACCCAAACGGACTTGCCGATTTCAACGGCTGTTCTGCGAGAGTTCTGCCAGCGATGGCGAGTCAAAGAGTTGGCGTTGTTCGGCTCGATCCTACGTGACGACTTCGGGCCGGACAGCGATGTGGATCTGCTGGTAACCTTTGCCCCGGAGGCAGACTGGGGGCTGTTGGACCACGTCCGCATGGAACAGGAACTGGAAGCGTTGCTGGGGCGCAGGGTTGATCTGTTGAGCCGGCGCGCCGTCGAACGCAGCACGAATCCGATCCGCCGCCGGCAAATCCTTGAAAGCGCGCGGGCAATTTATGCCGGCTAGAGATGAAGCTGCGCTGCTGGACATTGCCCGCGCCGGGCGATTGATCTGGGATTTCATAGCGCCCCCGCCGCAACCGGATGACTCCACGAAGGCCACGAAGTTACACGAAGGCGCGTAAGTTTCTTCGCGTTCATTTGCGTTCATTCGTGTCCATTCCATTCGTGAGTGCCCTGAAAAAAACGGGGATTTTAGCCGGCGAAATGAACGCAGAGCGAAGGTCGAAAAGCGCCCGGGAAGCGTCGCCAGGCGCGGACACAGCTTCCACCGCCTGCTCCGGCAAGCCCCTGGGTTCTGTTTGCGCTGCTTTCGGCTCCACTTCCGACCGGATTTTTGTGAGCAGGTAACGGTGTATCCGCCGCACGTGGATCACGGCGGCAGACGCAATCCGCAGACAGGCCACCCGGAAGCGTCCGCGTACCGGCAATTTGCCTGCACGGATTCGTGCCCCCTCATTCGCGCCCATTCGTATATACTGCGACCCATGACACGCAAAGCTTTCCAAGACTACTACCCCGACCACCTAAGCCACTGCTACGGCTGTGGGCGACTGAACGAAAAGGGCCTGCAGATAAAGACTTATTGGGAGGATGACCAAACCACCCTCACGGTTTTTACCCCCCGACCGGAACACACGGCCATTCCCGGCTTCGTGTATGGTGGATTAATCGCTTCGCTGTTCGATTGCCACTGCACCGGCACGGCCTCCGCCGCTGCCATTCGCGCCGCCGGGCTGACGCCGGAGACGGCGCCCGCCGAGCCGCGCTTCCGCTTCGTCACCGCTGCCCTGCACGTCAACTACCTGCGTCCCACTCCGCTTGGCGTCCCCCTCGAGATTCGCGGCCAGGTCAAGGAACTCAAAGCCCGCAAGGTGGTGGTGACGGCGACACTCTCCGCCAACGGCCAGGTCTGTGCCACCTGTGAGGCGGTGACCGTGCAGATGCCGGAGACGTTCCTGACAGGTGCGTAATAACAGCGGCACAGCAGCCAAGAGCGCAACAAACGGAGAGGCCTCCAACTATTTCCCAACCACATCCCCTCTCCCACCCAGAGGAAAGCGGCTAATAATAAGATGTGCATGGCATGCACGCAAAGGTTGTCAGAGAACAGGCCGCCCCTTCGACTGCCGCTTCGCTTCGCTCAGCGGCCGCTCAGGGTGCGGCTGACAGGTTTTGCGTGCACAAGGAGGCCCTAGGGCCATTCAGTTTCTCTATCATTCTCAGGTAATGGATCGGCGCAATTGGGTCGAAGCGATGGAGATCGAGCTGAGCCGCCTGCGGTATGAACAACGCGAAACGCAGCTCCAGCTGGAACTGGCTTATGCACGAAAGGCTGAACTACAACGTGCGCTTCGCGAAACCGGCCCGTTGAGTCAGGAGAGCCAAGCGAGTGTCCGCAATGCGCTTCGTACCCTAGAACAAACGATTTCGGCTTACGAGCAAGCGGCTATGGAACTCAGCCGGCACATCCGGCTGCAGGTAGAGAGGCTGGTGTTGGCCTGGCGCGAGGCGGCAGAAGCTCGGCACTTGACCGAGACCGAGTCGGAGAACGGGACGGCAGGCGAGCAGGCCACTCGGCCCGAGACTCCGATCTGCGACGACACGGCTATATCTTCTCCCAATTAACTGCCGACCGGCGCTCCTCCATAACAGCCAGACCATCACTTTCTCAGCAGGCCAGGCTAAGATGTGGCCTGCTTTGTGTTTGGGCATCCTTGTGGTCATTCCAAAGGTGTGCACGCAAAGGTTGTCAGTGGCAGCCGCATCCTGAGCGGAGCGGGCTGCTTTTGCCCGCGCAGGACATCCTGAGCGTGGCTTCGCTCAGCGAAGCTCGCCGAAGGACGAAGGAGCGGCCGACATGTTTTGCGTGCACACTTCTACAGTCATGATTTACCGGTCACAAATGCGTGTGGTATAGTCTCGCACAATTTATCGTCCGAGCATTTCTGTGGGAGAGAATTCTGTGTTTGTCCTTGACCGTCCTTCCGGCGCACCGGCTACCCTGCTTAGCGGCGTGAGCTTACCCAGACGCATCAGTCGGCTGGCAGAGCTGGCGTACAACCTGTGGTGGACGTGGAACCCGGACACCATCGAGCTGTATGAGGCAATAGACCGTCAGCTCTGGGAAGAGTGCGTTCACAATCCGGTAAAGTTCCTGCGCCGCGTCAAGCGTAAGGAGTTGAACGGGGCGCTGCAGGACCCCGCCTTCCTGCAACTTTACGACAAGGTCATCAACGAATTCGACGCCTATATGCGCGACGACCAAACCTGGTTCGATCGCACCTACCCCGGTCGGCGTGACCATCTGATTGCCTACTTTTCCACCGAATTCGGCTTGCACGAAACCTTCCCGACCTACTCCGGTGGCCTAGGCATCCTCTCCGGCGACCATGCGAAGGAGGCCTCCGACCTGGGACTGCCGTTCGTCGGCGTCGGCCTGTACTACAACCAGGGCTACTTCTCGCAGCGCATCACCGAAGACGGCTGGCAGGAAGCCGGCTATATCCGCTACAGCTTCGACGACCTGCCCATCCTGCCGCTGCTCAATGAAGATGGCCAGCCGATCATGGTATCGGTCGAGTTGCCGGGTCGGCAACTATGGACACGGCTGTGGCGCATCCAGGTAGGCCGCGTCCCGCTGGTGCTCCTCGATAGCGATGTGCCGCAGAATGCGCCTGAGGACCGCGACTTGACCGCTCGTCTGTACGGAGGCGACAAGGACACGCGCATTTGTCAGGAGATTGTGCTCGGCATTGGCGGTGTGCGCGCGCTGCGTGCGCTCGGCTTACATCCCAGAGTCTGGCACATGAATGAGGGCCATTCGGCCTTCGTGACGTTTGAACGCATCCGCGAACTGGTAGCGGAGGGAAAGGACTTTCAAACGGCGATGGCCGAAGTCAAAGCGTCCACCATCTTTACCACGCATACGCCGGTGCCCGCCGGCAACGAAGAGTTCCCCGACTGGATGATGGACCGCTACTTCCATCATTACTGGCCACAGATGGGTCTGACGCGCGAAGGGCTGATGGACCTCGCCCGCCTACAACATGCCGGTGGCCAGACCTTTGGTATGTCGGTGCTGGGGATTCGGATGTCACGCGCTTGCAACGCCGTCAGCGAGCTGCATGGCCAGGTAAGCCGGCGCATGTGGCAATTCCTCTTCCCGGACACGCCGGTCGAACGCGTGCCCATCGGCTCTATCACCAACGGCGTCCATACCGGCACCTGGCTGGCGCGCAGCATGCGCCTGCTGTATGACCGCTACCTCGGCCCGGACTGGATGGAACATGTGGATGACCCGGAGACCTGGCAGGCGCTGTTGGCCGTGCCCGACGCCGAAATCCGCGCCGTGCGCCTACACCTCAAGCGCAAGCTCATGTCTTACATTCGCGAGCGGGCGCGTGCGCAATGGGTGGCGCTCGGACGGCATCCCGTTCAGATCGTCGCTGCCGGCACTTTGCTCGACCCGTACAAGCTGACCATCGGCTTTGCGCGCCGCTTCTCCACCTACAAGCGCGGCTCGCTCATCATGCGCGATGTAGACCGCCTGCTGCGCATCGTCAACAACCCGCATATGCCGGTACAGATCATCTTCGCCGGCAAGGCGCACCCGATGGATGAACCCGGCAAGCGGATCATCCAGGAGGTGTATCGCCAGCTGAAGCGCGCCGAGTTCGCAGGCCGGATCGCCTTCCTCGAAGACTACGACATCAACCTGGCGCGCTACCTGGTGCAAGGCGTGGACGTGTGGCTGAACAACCCGCGCCGTCCGCTGGAGGCTTCCGGCACCTCCGGCATGAAGGCGGCTCTCAACGGCGTCATCAACTTCTCGGTGCTGGACGGCTGGTGGCAGGAAGGCTACAATGGCGACAACGGCTGGGCCATCGGCGACGAGAGCGAGCTGGCCGACTATAACGCCCAAGATGCCAAGGATGCCGCCAGCCTGTACGATGTGCTGGAAAATCAGATCGTGCCGTTGTATTACGAAGACCGGCAGAATACCATTTCCGCCGGCTGGATTCGCAAAATCAAGGAATCCATCATCACACTCGTCCCGCAATTCAGCACACGCCGCATGGTCAAGCAATACGTTGAGGAGATGTATCTGACCGAGCCGACGCCGGCAACCATTAGCGGCAACGGACGCAGATAGTCATCACCCCCTACTACTGCCTGAGCAGTTACAGGAAAGGTAACTACTTAGCCGTCCTGATTTGTCCATCAAATAGCGCCTTCCGCAGCCTCAGCGTTTCAGCGGCTGTCCATCCAATTTCAGGCTAATCACCTGGCTGGCGGAGTCCGCGCCCATGGTGATGCCGTACACGGTCTCGGCCACCTGCACGGTGTTGCGGTTGTGGGTGACGATGATGAACTGCGTTTGCTGCGAAAGCTCGCTGAGCATTTCGCGGTAGCGGCCTATATTGGCTTCGTCCAGCATCGCGTCCACCTCGTCCAGCACCACAAACGGAGTCGGATTCACCTTGAGCAGTGCGAAGATAAGGGCACAGGCCGTCAGACTGCGCTCGCCGCCGGAGAGCACGGAGAGGCCTTGCGCCTTCTTGCCCGGCAGCTTGCACTGGATGTCTACACCGCTGGTCGCTACTTGCTCCGGGTCGGTGAGGACGAGCCGGGCCGAGCCGCCGCCGAACAGGCGCGTGAACATCTCGCGGAACTCGGCGTTGACGGCGTCGAAAGTCTTACGGAACTCCCGCTCCATGAGCACGTCCATCTCAGCAATCACTTCGCGGAGTTGCGCCCGGGCCGCTTCCAGGTCGGCCATTTGTTGCATCAGGAAGTCGTGGCGCTCGCGCACTTCGTTGTACTCGCGCTCGGCTTCGGGATTGATGGCGCCCATGCGCCGCAGCTGCCCACGCTTGCGGTTGAGCTGCTCTTCCAGCCCCTCTGGCAGCACGTCCACGCGCTCTAGCTTCTCCACGATTTCCTGAAATGGCAGTGGCTGCGGGCCGGTGACGCTCTCGGTGTACTCGAATTCCACTAAACCGAAGTCCTCTTCGATGCGCCGGCGCAGCCCCTCCAGCTCTTCGCGTTTGCGTGTGGCCTCCAGCTGAATTTGAGCGTGGCGTCGCTCGGCGGCGTGCAAAATCGCGCGCGCCTCTGCATCGCCGGCCTCGATCCTGGCTTGCTCGGCTTCCAGCTCGGCCAGCTGCGCCAGTGTTGGTTGCAGCGCCGCTTGGATGTCCTGCAACTCGGTCTGCAGGGCGGCGCTGCGGGCGCGCGTCTCGTCCAGCGAGGCCGAAAGCTGCTGCATCTCGGCTTCCAGCTGGGCGGCCTTGTTACGCGCTTCCTCCAGCCGCGCCTTGGCGGCGGCCTGCGCGCGGGCGGCTTCATCGGCGCGCGTCTGCGCCTCTTGCACAGCCCGCGCGGCCATGTCCATCATCGTTTGCCAGCGTGCGAGCCGGGCGGCTAGCTCCTCGACCGTGAAGGTGGAGAGGGCCTGCGCGGCGGACTGCGCCTCGGCCTCGGCGGCGGCTTTGGCCTCGGCCAGTTCGGCCAGCCGGCGTTGCGTAGCATCGGCCTCGACGCTTAGCTGCTCGGCTTCCTTCTCCAGCGCGTGCAGCTGCTCGCGACGAAACTGCAACTCGTGCGCGGCGCGTTCAGCCTCCAGCGCAACCGAGTCGCGGGCGATGGTGGCGCGGCGCTCGGCGTCCTGCGCATCACGCAGCGCGGCTTGATAGCGGACGAGGGTCTCCAGCGCAACATCCACCGCCTGCGCGGCCTCGGCCTGTGCCTGCTCCAGCTCGGTGATGCGCTCGGCAGCTACAGCGATTTCGGCGGAGAGGTCGCGGCGCTCGCGCGCCTGCTGCAACAGGTCGGGGGAGGCCTCGCCGCCGCCGTACACCGGCCCCGCTGCGGTAAAAACTTCGCCGTTGAGGGTGACGACGGCGCCGCCCGGTGGAAGCAACGGCTGCCAGCGGCGCGCCGCAGCGCGGTTCGTCACGACCAGCACGTTTCCGAGCAGCAGGTCTACCGGCGGGCGCAGGGCGGCGTCTACCTCGAGCAGGTGCGCGGCCACGCCGAGGCAATCCGGGTCGGCCGGTGCGTGCTCCGGCAAGGTCAGAGAAGGTCTGTTCGGCTGGGTAGCCGCAATCAGGTCGAGCGGCAGCAGAGCGGCACGCCCGCTGCTCTCGCCCAGCACGTCCAGCGCCGCCTCCACTTCTTCCAGGCTGCCCAGCACCACGCCTTCGAGGTGCAGACCAAGCGCGGCGCTGATGGCCTTCTCCAGATAGGCGGGGACGTTGAGCATCTCTGCGAGCACGCCGCGTGCCGGAAAGTGCCGGGCCAGCAAGGCACGCGCGCCGGAGCGCATGCCGGCCAGTTCGGCGCGGGCCTGCTCCAGCACCTCACGCCGGGCGCGCAGGCCTTCGGCTTCGGCACGCGCCGCGGCGGTGCGCTCGATGGCTTCGGCGTGAGCAGCTTCAGAATGGCGCACGCGGTCGTTCTGCTCGGCGAGCCGGCGTTCGGCTTCCGCACGGTTGCGTTGCTGTTCACTCAGTTGCGCATCGGCCTCGGCCAACTTGCTTCGCGCGCTCTGTTCCACGCGCTCCCGCTCGACCAGTATGGCGTTCAGACTTTCTATTTGTGCGTGCAGGTGCCGGCGGCGTTCGAGCAACTCCGACCGGCGCGCGTTCAGTGTGATGATTTCGGCATCGAGACGCGCGAGTGTGTCACGCGCTTCCGACTCGCGCCGGCGCAATGCGTCTCGCTCTGCTTCGCGGCCGGTGAGGGCGGCCTTTGCTGCGGTGGCCTGCGCGCGAGCCTCGTCGGCCTCGGCGGCGAGCCGCGCCACTTCGGCCAAGGCGGCGGCAGCGCGGGCAGCCCGCTCGGCAAGCTGCGCTTCGAGCGCGGGCATTTCGGCCAGCAGGCCCTGACGTTGCTCGGCCAGGGAGCGCAGGCGTTCCTCGGCCACTGCCACCGCACGTGTCAGCGTCTCTGCCGCATCGCGCCGGGCCTCGGTCTGTACGCGGAGTTCGTTGGCCCGTGCGCGTAGTGTGGCCATGCGTGCCCGCAGCTCTGTCATCTCGCGGTCATACTTCTCCTGGTGAGATTGCAAACCGAACAGCTCGATGGCAGCGTTCTCGGCCTGGCGACGGGCCTCTTCCAGCTCCCTGCTGACCCGATGCCAGTGATAGCCGTACCATTGCTTGAGCACGGCCTTGAGGTCTTCTTTGATGAAGTTATAGTCGCGGGCGCGCGCGGCCTGCCTTTCCAGCGAGCGCAGGCGCGGCTTGATTTCGGCCAGGATATCCAGCACGCGGTCGAGATTGCGCTGAGTGGCGTCCAGCTTTTTGAGTGCGTCTTCGCGCTTATGGCGATACAGACCGATGCCGGCGGCCTCTTCGAACAGGGCGCGCCGTTCCTCGGCCTTGAGCGAGAGGGCAGTATCAATCAGCCCTTGTCCGATGATGGTGTAGGTGCGCTCCGCCAGGCCGCATTTGGCGAGCAGCTCCTGAATATCGCGCAGGCGCACGCGCTGGCCGTTGAGCAGATATTCGTTCTCACCGTCGCGGTAGGCGCGCCGGCCAATGGCGACTTCGGTAAAGTCAATCGGCAGCCAGCCGTCAGAGTTGTCAAAGGTCAGCGTGACCTGGGCCAGGCCGGCGCGCGGGCGCAGGTCGCTGCCGGCGAAGATCATGTCCTCGGTCTTCTTGCCGCGCAGCAGGCTGTAGCTCTGCTCGCCGAGCACCCAGCGAATGCCGTCCACGATGTTGCTCTTGCCGGAGCCATTAGGGCCGACGATGGCCGACACGCCCGGGCCGAACACGAATTCGGTTTTGCCGGCGAACGATTTGTAGCCCTGAATTTCCAGATGCTTAAGACGAAGGGGCATCGAGACGGTCTCGATATTATTTTTGTCGTGGGGTTGGGCGGCAGCGGTGTGGAGTCCGGCGTTGAGACCAGGGGGAGGCAAATCAACCTTCCCGCAGCATCATCCGTCCATCCGGGCCGGGGGTGTAGGAGTGCAGGCCCTGCGGCACGCGCGTGTCAATCTGCAAAGCGCCGCTGTCCATCAGCTCCCAGACGATCTGAAATGGCGCCTTGCCGGCCACCCATTTCTCGGCCAGCACCACGCCGTGGCCGGGCATCACCGTGAACACCACGTGGCGCGGGTCGGCAGGGTTACGCAGCGCCTGCGAACGCCCGAAGGCGGCCTTGATGGCACGTGCCTGCGCATCGGTGGAACAGGAGACCGGGTAGTGGTAATACGGCTCATCCACCGGCACGAACTCGACGTGGCGCGGGTCGAAGGCTGCCACGCCGCGATGTCCATGCAGCTTCGAGCGCGCCACCGGCACGGTTGCGCCGTTCCAGGAGATGCGCGGCAGTGGGCTGTCCATATCAATCAGTTCCACGGCTTCGGAGGAGGGCGGGTCGTTGCGTTTGCCCTCGACGTGGCGCACCACTGCACCCAGACCATCGGGCCGTGCACCGACGATGACGGCCAGCTCGTCGTCGGTAATGGCGTCTTTCACCACAGGGCGCGCGCTGCCGGTGATGGTGGCGATGAGGGCGCCGAGCCGCTCATCCCAGGTGGCGAAGCAGCCTTCGCTGTACTGGCTGGCGATGGCGTCACCGACGGCCGGCACGGCTACCATGTCTTGCACGCGAACCATTTCGGTGAAAAAGTCGCGCCGGCCGAACTGTCGTCCGGCTTCGCGCATGGCCTGTGGCGTGGTGAGCGCCAGCCACTCCTCGCGGCTCACCGGCGGCGCCTGCACAACGTGCTGGGTGATGTCGCGCGTGCTCACGGCGGTTGCCAGCCGGCGCGCCATGTCGGCATAAAAGTAAGCGGGATCAGCAGCGGACACGCGTGGATGCCCACCGACCAGATCGAAGTAGTAGGCGAATTCGGGCGTAGCATGGCCTACGATGAGCACAATGCGGATGCAGACGGCCTGCGCCTGCACCAGCCGAATCAGGGACATGATCGGCCCGCCGCGCCGGCCTTGTTCGATGAGCGTACGATGCGCCTGCGGGGCCAGCCCCTCAAAGGCGAAGTCGGCCGGGTCGAGCGGATTCTTACCAAGCGCGCTCTCGAAGTGCCGTAAGCGCTCATCCAGCGCCTCCGGGGTGACGTGGATGAAGGTGAAGACGGTGGGCGTGCGCGCCAGCCCAAAGCGGCGGCGACCTGTCAGTAGCAAGCCATCGCGCCAGTTGAGCGGCTGACCGAAAACGGAGGTCGTCAGCAGCACCTCGGTATCGGCCTGTGGCTGCGTCTGCACGTCATGCCCCTGGGCGCGCAGCTCGTCAAGCAGGTTCTGGAAGACGGTGGCCAGCGCCTCCGCCCCCGGCCCGGGCACATAAGCAACGCGCATTGGCTGCAGCCAGGAGTGCGTGGGCGGCAGGCGAAGGGTGGCTTCAGAGGGTACACTGATCATAAGTTTCCTCAATGCAAGTGGTCTGTAAACGGCATCCAGCAGATAATGAGGGAGGCCGGGGCTGCTTGCGCCTAGCCGTTGTTCCGCTTCATCTCCGCCGGGAGCACATGAGCTTCTGGAGGCTAACCTCGAAATGGCTCTACTAAAAAACCAACTGAACCGCATAGGATGCGAAGAGCGCCGGGGAAAACAAGGACGAATCTTTTACGCTCTTTACGGCTTCGCGGGAGAACGTTGTTTGGCAGTGGAGGCTCGGACACATCGCATAACGGTGGAGTCATCGCCCGCCCATCACCCGGCGCAACTGGTCACAGGCCGGACAGCTGCCATCCGGGCGCACGATGGCGTAGCCGCCCATCGGGTCATCGTCGTAGCGACGGAAGTCCACGTTCCAAACGATCATTAGCCGCACCACGCCGCTGTTCTTGGCCAGGTTGGCGGCCTCGCCCAGCCACTGCGCCTGCTGGGCTACGGTCGTGTTTGCGGCCCAGGCAAAAAGCGGCGGCAGCGGACCATAGCCTTCTGGCGAGAGATAGCCCAGCTCGGTGAAGCACAGCTTGCGCGCACCGCCGAAGGCATTGTAGTACACACTTACCATTGTCTGGTAGTAACGGGTGTAGAAGTTGTCGCGCGGGTCGCCGCTGGTCTTGGTCGGGCTGATGATGCCTTCGTTGTAGTGGATGCCGATGCAATCCATGTAATTGGCCGCGCCTGCCGCTGCCAGGCCGCGCACATAGCGGTCGTCGTTCCACACGCGGTCTAGTCCAAACGCGCCTTCTGCGCCGGTGGGGGCCGGCGCGCCGGAAATGACCAGCGTGTTCGGGTTGCGCGCCTTGATGGCAAGGTAGGCGCGTCGCAACAGCTCTACATACGAAGCCGGATTAATTTGCCCGGTCGGCCATTCGCGGTCAATGTTCATCTCGTTCCAGACTTCGATGCCGTCCGCTCCGAGCGCGGCCACTTCGCCGACAAACGCCGCATAGCTGTCGTAGTTGGCGCCGCCGGAGATATCGCCGGGGTTGCCCACGATTCCGAGCAAAATCTTGAACCCCTTCGACTTAGCTTCATTGATGCGGTCCCGCGCGGCGTCGGTGGACATGCCAGGCGTCCAGCGAAGTTGCTTCTTCACCCACGTCATTCCGGCATACTTCATCTTATCGGGGAAGGCGAAGGTATCCACATGACCGCCCAGCTCGAAGCTGCCGCCGGTCGCGGGAGGTGGCGGGGGCGGTGGCATCGGGCCGGCGGGCGGCGAGGCCGGCGGCGCGGGCTGACCACTGCCGGCGCCGGGGATGGTGAGGCGCTGACCGACATAGATGAGGTTAGGGTTGGTCATCCCGTTGGCCGACAAGATGGCCTGCACGCTCACGCCGAAACGGGCGGCAATGCGGGCCAGCGTATCGCCGCGCTGGACGATGTAAACTTGCCCGCTGCCGGAGGAAGGAGGCGGTGCAGATGTGCCGGGCGGCTGTGTGGCAGGCGGCGCGGTGGGTTGGCCGCTGCTCCCGCCGCCGGGGATGATGATTCGCTGGCCGACGAAGATGCGATTGGGGTTGATGCCCGGATTGGCGTTGAGGATGGCCTGCACGCTTACGCCAAAGCGGGCAGCGATGCGCGCCAGCCAATCACCGGGCTGCACGGTGTAAACCGTCGTCTCACCGGAAGGTGGCTGTACGGGCGCCGGCGCGCCGCTGCCGGTGGGGATGGTTAGGCGCTGACCGACGAAAATCAGGTTCGGGTTGGTGAGGCCGTTGGCCAACATGATGGCCTGCACGCTCACGCCGAAGCGGGCAGCAATGCGGGCCAGCGTATCGCCGGGCTGCACGGTGTACACCGTATCTGCGAGGGCCGGGCGAACGATGGTCAGCATCAACACCACGACCACAAATACCGTAACAAGCTTTTTCATTGCCTTGCTTCTCCTTTGTCTTTATACGCGGCCTGATGGCGGGTTTAGACTATAACATTGCCTGCGCCGGGCTACAAGTTGACGCCGGCCCGGTGTGCACGCAAAGGCGGTCAGGGAACCGACCGCCCCTTCGTCCTTCGGCAGACTTTACGAAGCGAAGCCACGCTCAGGATGTCGTGTGCGGCGGGCATCCTCAGCGGACGCCGAGCGAAGCCGAAGCGGTAATCACCGGACACCTGCCGCTCCCCGAGCGGAGCAGGGCACGGCCGGCATGTTTTGCTCGTACACCGGAAAGATCGGAGAGATTCTTTTGCCACCGGATTGCCACTTGTGGTACGCTTGCGGCGACGTTGGAAACGCGCTTTCTATCCACCGACCCGTTCGCCAACAGAGCATGACCGACTCGCTCTCGACCCAACCTCAAATCTATTCAAGCATCATCGAAACGATCGGCCGCACACCGCTGGTGCGCCTGAATTCGGTGACGCGCGGCCTGCAATGCACGGTGGTGGCCAAGATTGAGTTCTTCAACCCCGGAGGCTCGGTCAAAGACCGAATTGGGCTGAACATCATCGAGGCCGCCGAGCGCGAAGGCCGGCTCAGGCCGGGCGGCACGGTGGTCGAGGCCACCTCGGGCAATACCGGCGTCGGGCTGGCCATCGTCTGCGCCATCAAAGGCTACAAGTCTGTCTTCGTCATGCCGGACAAGATGAGCCAGGAGAAGATTCGCCTGCTGCGCGCCTTCGGCTCCAGGGTCATCATCACCCCTACCGCCGTCGCCGCCGACGACCCACGCAGTTACACCGAGGTCGCCAAACGCATCGTTGCCGAGACGCCCAACTCCATCCTCGCCAACCAGTATCACAACCCCGAGAACCCGCGCAGCCACTACTTCACCACCGGCCCGGAGATTTGGCAGCAGACCGCCGGTAGGGTGACCGACGTCATCATCGGCATGGGCACGGGTGGCACCATCACCGGCGTAGGCCGCTACCTGAAAGAGAAGAACCCTAAAATTCGTATCATCGGCGTGGACCCGTACGGCTCCATCCTCTACGAGGCGCACAAGCTAGGCCGGATGCCTGATAACCCCCAGGCACGCACCTACAAGATGGAAGGCATCGGTGAGGACTTTCTGCCGCAGGCGCTTGACCTCTCGGTAGTGGACGAGGTGATTCAGGTCGGGGATAAGGAGACGTTCCTGATGACGCGGCGGCTGGTGCGCGAGGAGGGCGTTTTTGCAGGTGGTTCATCTGGTGCAGCGGTGGCCGCGGCCCTGCGCTATTGCCGCAACCTCGGGCCGGAGCGGCTGGTGGTCGTCATCTTGCCGGACTCCGGCTCGCGCTACCTCAGCAAAATCTTCGACGACGACTGGATGCGTGAGAACGGCTTCCTCGAATCGGCCTGGACGGCAGCCACCGCCGCCGACGTGCTGGCAACCAAGAAGATCCGCGAGGTCATCACCGCCCTGCCTACCGACCCGGTGAATGAAGTTATCGCGCGGATGAAGCAGCACGACATCTCGCAAATCCCCGTGGTCTCGACGAACGGCGAACTGCTGGGCATGGCTACCGAGGTGGAGCTGCTCAACCACATGGTGCTGGAGGCGCACCATCATTCGCCCGACGAACCGATTGCCGACCTAATGCGCACCGACGTGGCAACTATCGGGCCGGATGCGCCGCTTGAGAGCCTGATGAGCATCTTCGTCACCCGCAACGCCGCCATCGTGCTCGATAACGGTCGTGTGACCGGCATCCTGACGAAGATTGACATCCTCGACTATCTGGCAAGTCACTGACTACACAATACGCAACACGCAATAACGCAATACGCTCTACAGACCTTGAGCGTGACGCCTCATCTCTTTCTATGACCAACTACATCCCCGACCCTCCCGACCTGCGCATCGTCTCCCTCGACTCGCTCATGGAGCACGAGTACAACGACATCCAGCGCACCGCGCCCCTGCTTGCCCGCCTGGAGGCGGAGGGCATTCTAAAGAACCCGCCCATCGTCGCGCCGCTCGACGCTCACGGTTCGCGCTTCGTCGTGCTGGACGGTGCAAACCGTTGCACCGCGCTCAGCCAGCTCGGCTACCGCCATATCCTGGTTCAGGTCGTCTCCTATTCTCCTCCGCAGACCATGCTGACCATGTGGCACCACGCGGTCACAGGCCTGCCGGCGGACGAGTTCCGCCGCCGCATCCTGGCCGTCACCGGGCTGGACATCCACCCCACCGACTCGCTCAGCGCCCGCGCCGAACTCGCCCGCCGCGAGCTGATCGCCTATATCCTGCTTGGCAATGATGACATCCTCTCCATCCGCGCCGCCGAACGCGGCCTGCATGCCCAGAACCGCCTGCTCAACGCGCTGGTGGACAGCTACAAAAACCACGGCCAGATACACCGCACCATCTCCGAGGACTTCGCCGAGACCCGCGTGCTTTATCCCGACCTGACGGCGCTGGTGGTCTTCCCCAAATACGAGCCGGCGGAGGTGCTGGCGCTGGCGCGCGACGGCGAGCTGCTGCCACCCGGCCTGACGCGCCACCTGTTTCAGGGCCGTGTCCTGCGCGTCAACTTTCCGCTCAGCGAGCTGCGCTCCGCCGAGTCGCTCGAATCCAAGAACGCCCGCCTGCAGAATTGGATCAAGCAGAAGTTCGCGCAGCGGGAAGTCCGCTTCTACGGCGAGTCCACCTATCTGTTTGATGAGTGACAGCCCTTCACACTCCGGGGAAAGACCGTGATTCCTCAACTTCGTGGCGCAAATGCCATCCTCACCGGCGGGTCGCAGGGCCTCGGGCCGCTGATTGCCCGCGAGTTGGCACAGGCCGGAGTCAACCTGGCGCTGGCCGCCCGCTCCGCCGATAAGCTCCAGGCCGTAGCTGCCGAGGTCGCCGCTCTGGGCGTGACCGCCGTCGCCATCCCCGCCGACCTCACCCAGGAGGCCGACCGGCTCAACCTGCTCGCGCGCGCTGCCGAGGCGCTTGGGCCGATTGATATCCTCATCAACAACGCCGGCCTGGAACCGATTGGGCGCTTCGTGCGCAAGACGGCGAGCGAGATCGAGCAGACCGTGACCACCAACCTCACCGCGCCGGTCTTGCTGGCGCGCGCCGTGCTGCCCGATATGCTTGAACGGCGGCGCGGCCACATCGTCAACATGGCTTCGCTGGCCGGCAAGCTCGGCCTGCCTTACAACGCCATTTACGGGGCGACGAAGGCCGCGCTCCTTGCGTGGAGCCATGCGCTGGCGGTGGAGCTGGAGGGCACCGGGGTGAGCGTCTCGGTGGTTGCGCCGGGGTACGTCGGCGAAGTGGGCATGTTCTCGCGGCACAACGCCACCGCGCCCGGTTTGCTGGGCGAGAGCACACCTGCCGATGTGGTGCACGGCGTGATGAAGGTGCTGCGCACCGGCGCAACCGAGGTCATCGTCAACCCGCGCCCCTTTCGGCCGGTTCATGCTGCTTACATCCTCGCGCCGCGCCTGCTACTGGCCGCTATGCGCCGCCTCGGCGTGATAGATTTCTTCAGGCGCACATACGATGTGTAAGCATGCCACGCAAAATTTATCTCGACGACATCCCGCTGAATGACGCCTGGTCGCGGTTCATCACCGCGTTGGAGGCCGCCGGGCGCTGGAGGCCGCTGGAGGCGGAAACCGTTACGCTGGACCGCGCGCTGGGCCGCGTCACCGCCGAGCCGGTCTTCGCCCGCCTCTCCGCCCCGCACTACCACGCCGCCGCGATGGACGGTTACGCCGTGCGCGCCGCCGACACCGCCACGGCCAGCGACAACACGCCCGTTCGTCTGGCGCTGAGCACCGATGGCCCGGCTCAATACCTCGACACCGGCGACCCGCTGCCGCCCTGGGCAGATGCGGTCGTGCCGATTGAGAACGTTCAACTGATAAAAGATGACTCAAGACTGAAGACTGAAGACCCCACTCTCCAGCCCTCAGCCATCGAGATTCGCGCTTCCGTCACTCCGCGCCAGCATGTGCGGCTGATGGGCGAGGACATGGTGGCCACCGAGCTGGTGCTGCCGGCCAACCACACGCTGCGCCCGGTGGATATCGGCGCGCTGGCCGGCTGTGGACACACCGAAGTGCGGGTCTATCGCCGCCCGCGCGTGGCCGTCATCCCCACCGGCACCGAGCTGGTCCCCGTCGGCGCGCCCGTCAAGCCCGGCGACATTATCGAGTACAACTCACTCGTGCTGGCGGCGCAAGTCGAACAGTGGGGCGGCCTGGCCACGCGCTATCCCATCCAGCCGGATGACTTCGAGCAGATCAAGGCTACGGTCGCCGAGGCCGCCGCCGCGCACGACCTCGTCCTGCTCAACGCCGGCTCATCCGCCGGCTCAGAAGACTTCAGCGCGCAGGTCGTCGAATCCCTCGGCACGCTGCTCGTCCATGGCATCGCCGTTCGTCCGGGGCATCCGGTGATTCTGGGGATGATTGACCGCGGACGAGGAACCGCGAACGACGTCACGCCGACCGCCGTCCCGATTATCGGAGTCCCCGGTTACCCGGTCAGCGCGGCGCTCACCGGCGAGATTTTCGTCGAGCCGCTGTTGGCGAAGTGGCGCGGGCAGACGCCGGCGAAGCCGCCGACCCTGCAAGCCACGTTGACCCGCAAGGTGCTTTCGCCGATGGGCGATGATGAATATCTGCGCGTGACCGTCGGGCAGGTGGGTGGGCGCGTGGTGGCCACTCCGCTGTCGCGCGGCGCGGGCGTCATCACTTCGTTAGTGCGGGCGGATGGCATCGTCAAAATCCCGCGTCTGAGCGAGGGGCTAAACGCCGGCGACACCGTGACCGTGTACCTGTACCGCGCGCCGGAGGTGATTGCACGCACCATCGTCCATATCGGCTCGCACGACCTGACGCTGGATTTGCTGGCGCAATTCCTGGCCGAGCGTGGCAGCGGCCTCTCCTCGGCGAACGTGGGCAGCCAGGGCGGGCTGGTGGCGCTCCGGCGCGGCGAGGCGCACCTGGCCGGCAGCCACCTACTGGACCCGGAGACCGGCGAGTACAACATCAGCTATGTGCGGCGCTATCTGCCGGATACGCCGGTGGTGCTGGTGACTTTGGTGGGCCGCGAGCAGGGGCTGATTGTGCAGCGAGGTAACCCGAAAGGCATCCGCACCCTGGCCGACCTGTACCGCGACGACGTACGCTTCGTCAACCGACAGCGCGGGGCAGGCACGCGCGTCCTGCTGGATTATGAAATCGGCAAGCTGGCCTTCAAGACGAAGGGCATTCGCGGCTACGACTTCGAGGAGTACACGCATTTGGCAGTGGCTGCCGCGGTGGCCTCCGGCGCGGCGGATTGCGGGTTGGGCATCGCCGCCGCCGCCCGCGCCCTCGACCTGGACTTCGAGCCGCTCTTCAAAGAGCGCTACGACCTGGTCATCCCGCGCGAGCACTACGAGAGCGCCCTGCTCCGCCCGCTACTTGACCTGCTGCACGATGCCCGCTTCCGCGCCGAGGTCGCCAAGTTGCCCGGCTATGATGTGAGGCATATGGGGGAGGTGGTGTGGGTTACGTAGTTTGTATTGCGTATTGCGTGTTGCGTATGACGTGCGAGGACGTAACGGGCATGTGTTCCGATGAGCCGTCCGCTCCAAGACCAACCATCACAGTGGCATGGCTGTTATTATGATCGGTATGTCCGCTCTAACCACAAGCCGATGGCGCCATTCTCCAGCCATCCCTCTTCGCCCGCTTCGCAAAATTGAATCCCGCACGCCTGCTGACGCCGCCTCGGCCCAAGCTGCCGCCGCGTTACCGCTTCAGCGCGGCGGGGCATTTGGAACGCTCGACGGACGGTGGCCACACCTGGCACGAAGTCGTGCCTCTGGAACCGGGCTACCGTTACCTGCGCCTCTGGCGCGTCGGCGACGAAACGCGCCTGCGGGTGGAGTATGATGACCATCCGGTAGAGATGAGTTCAGCCGAGTGGGATGAGTGACGACGCGCCACGAAACGCCCCCGACGTTGATGCAGCAGGCCCGCCTCCCGGCGGGCTTTCGCTTTGAGCTACAATGCGCGCATGTCCCTTCAACGCACCCTGCCCGTTGTCGTCTCCATCCTCATCATCCTGGCCGTCGCCGTGCTGCGTGACCGCTCGCGCACTCTGGCCGCCATCCTGGCCGTCATGCCCATCAACATCCCGCTCGCGCTTTGGGTCATCGCCAGCGGCTCGGACGGCGACCCCAAGCTGCTGAGCGAGACCATTCGCTCGATGTTTTTCGGCCTGCTGCCGGGGCTGGTGTGGCTGGGCGTAGTGTTGTGGGCGGTACGCACCGGCTGGCACATCCTGCCGGCCATCGTGGCGGGTTACACCATCTGGCTGCTGCTCATCGCCGCGCTGTTCGCGTTGGGCGTGCTTTCGCTGCCGGCGAAATAGTCATCGATCTTCGATCATTTACCTAAAATCACGTCCGTTCGGGATAAGCCCCGCCAATTTGGTTTACCGCAGAGAACGCAGAACGCGCAGAGACACTTTCTCTTGGCTCTGCCGGGTTGGGCGGGAAAGGCGCGCACCGAGTGTGCACGTAAAACCTGTCAGCCGCACCCTGAGCGGACGCTGAGAGCGAAGCGAAGCGGCAGTCGAAGGGGCAGCACGTTCCCTGACAGCCTTTGCGTGCACACCGCACCGATGGGACGAACAGACACAAACTCTTGCAGGAAGAATCTGAGCCATCCGTGCTCAGCCATGCCATCCGTGTACCAACCCCTACTATGGCCAGAAGAGCCTTTCTCTTTTCTCTGCGTTCTCGGCGCGCTCCGCGGTTGAAAGCGTTATCCCGAATTCACGTTAAGGTCACTCCCCAATCGGTACATTTCAAATCGTAAATGGGATGGGGGTGATGACCAGCACGAACAGGACG
>JAVQXV010000299.1:0-3060 GCA_033577755.1 Anaerolineales bacterium | reverse complement strand
TTTGCCTACTCTCTCTCTCGATCGCTTTGACCGAACGCGCCAACGCCCAATGGACAACGCCGACCATTGATGGCACCCTTGATGGTGGAGGGGTTTATCCACACAGTCTCACGAGCGATGGTAGAACGTGGTATGTTACTTGGAATAACACGAACCTCTATGTCTTCGTGCAAGGCGCAGGCGCAGGAAACCGCGTGCTAATGTATTTTGACACCAACCCTTCCGTGCCTGTCAACGGAGGCACGACGGGAAGCACTGTCGGCATCAACTACAGCAACACGCATCTTGTTCAGTTGCCGTTCAGCGCCGAAGCCTTCGTGGCAATGGAAACCGTCTACCGCCAACTCAACACCGCTTTCACGGGTACGACCTTTTCATCCGCAATCAACGTAACGTCTGCGACTGGGTGGGCGTTTGCGCACAGCGGGGGAAACTTTGAAATCCAAATTCCCTGGGATGCCATCAACAACAACTCGGGCAGACCTGCGGCGTTCAATTGGTTCGGATACATCACGGATAACAATTCGGGTGGCAACTATTTCTCAAAAGTTCCTACGGCAAATCCAGGCGGGGTTTTGGGCACGACTTTGCCAAATGCCACTAACACCGCAGGCTACGAGCGATACTTCAAAGTCACGAACACGGGAAACGGCACTTCCACAAATCCATTCAGTTTGGATTGCTACACGTTTGTTCGACATACAGGCGTAGACGCAACAGGCTTCGGCTCAATCACCGTCGAAGATTTCACGATGAACACGGCAGGACGAAGCATCGTGCGCGCCGCGTCGGGCACGTGGCAAATCAATGGCACGTTGCGCATCGCGCAAGGCACGGTGAACTTCGGCGCGTGCAGCGACCCCTGCAACGCCAACAATGTCGTCATTTCATCGGGCGCAACCCTGACGCTTTCCACCAATACTGGCGGCGTGCTCAACGTGGCGGGCAATTACACGTGCAATGGCACGCTCAACCCCAACAACCGCCCCGTTATCTTCAATGGAACAGGGCCGCAAACGTTGGGTGGCACAAATCTTTCATTCTACGACCTAATCATCAACAACGCGGGCACAAGCACGACAACCCCCTCTTCCTACACGCTAGTTAATCAAACGACGATTCAAGACAACCTCACGGTGAGCAATCAAATGCGCATTCAGCGCGGCGTCGTATCTTTCTGCACGGGAACGGGCTTGACGCTCAATCACACCGTTGGTAGCCTTCGAATGGGAAGCGCGACAAGTTCGTTAACCATCAATTTCCCTCAAATCACCTCGAACACCGAGTTCGTGGTAAATAACGGTTTGAATTCCAACGTCACGCTAACCGTGCAGGGCGATTTGACATTGCCCGCAGGGGAAGGCGGCGCGACGGCATCCATCACGACGCCATTGGCGATCGGCGGCTCGGCGACTCTCACCGTCAACGGCAACATCAACGCCATCGATACGCTCGTCTTCGCGTTGAATGGTCGCGTCAATGCCATTACTCCGCCCTTCAATCCCACGCCGAATCCCATCACGCTAAACGTGGGCACGCTGGGCTCGGCGGGAACGGGCGACTTGATTATGTCTAACAGTGGAAACGTATTTCTCTCCAACTCGTCGGGCACGCTAACGCCAACGGTCAATTTGCGCGGCGGCACGTTCCTTTCGCCCGCCACTTACGACATTAAGTATGACGCATTTGATGTGAACTTCGTCGGCCTTGGCAACGCGAATATGGAGCTCAACATTGATGGCGTTTATCAAGTGGCAAGCGGCGCAAGCCTGTGCATTGGAGACAAGGCAGCGGCGCGACTGCGCATCAACAACCGCCTCATCGTGCCCGATGGCGCGGAAATTTCAGGCGCAAACGATGGTCCTGGCGTCGCTTCGCCAACGCTGGAAATGGGTCCAAACGGCACTCTCGTCGTGCAAGATTTGCAAGGACTGGGCGATGGCACTTCAACGACGGGCTTTGCATTTTGCATCAATCGCCGCACGGCGCAAGCAGACTGGAATCTTGCGTCCATTAGCACGAGCGGCAC
Organism: Anaerolineales bacterium; assembly: GCA_033577755.1. GTDB lineage: Bacteria > Chloroflexota > Anaerolineae > Anaerolineales > UBA6663 > JANWXR01. Next base: position 1,031 of record JAVQXV010000299.1, on the reverse strand, counting down.
GGTGCAATACAGCGCCACCACATCAGGCACGCAAATCGTTACGCCCCGCACCTACAACATTCTCCGCATTGAACGAACAGGGAGCAACTTCGTTCCAGGGTTTCCCTCTGCAACCTTCAATAATCCGTGCGCCGTAGGAACCTCTCCGACTACTTTAACGGTCGACACGCTTCAAATTCCGCTTGGCATTCTTGCGCTAACGAATGGTTCAGGCACATTCACTCGCAACGTTGGCACGTTGGAGATCGGATCTGCGTCAAGCACGACAACCCTCTCGGGAACGAACACGGGATTGTTCGTTAACAAAGACAACGCCAATGTGACGCTCACGGTTACGGGCACGACGACGGTTTTGGCAGGAGCCGTGTCGATTACGGCTTCCGCAAATGCGCCGACAGGTGCCACCACGACGCTCAACCTCGATGGCGATTTGAGTACGGGTTCGAACACGCTTTGGCTCTCTGGACATACAACGGATGGCGCGCCCACGACAAACATCAATCTGCGCGGCAATGTTACGCTTTCCAACGCGAGCCGTTTCAATGCGAATCCGACGGGAACGGCAACGCCGACGGTTACGCTCGGCACGCTTGGAGCCACGCGCACGTGGAACGTGCCGCTTGCCGCGCTGCTTGGCACGCCACCTTTACAGCCAGCCAACGTGCGCTGCAACTGGGTTATTCCCGCAACGGCGACGATTCAGATGCCGAGCGGCTCCGCCATCGCCGTGATGGGTGGCTTTAATCTCACGGTCAATGGCACGCTCGACTGCGCGAATGGCGCGGAACTCATTTCAACTTTCACGGGGTCGGGGTCAGGCAATCCGACGCTTGTGATGGGAGCCAACGGCACGATTCGCGTCGCCGATGTCGATGGGTTGGGCGATGGAACGGTTTTAGATCCAACCTCTAATTTCCCGCTGTTCATTCGTCGCTCTGTTTCAGGCTCGCCAGTCCCAAACGACTGGACTCTCACATCCATCAACAGCAACGGCACGATTGAATACAACGGCACGGGGCAGACGGTTACGC
>JAVQXV010000298.1:0-3101 GCA_033577755.1 Anaerolineales bacterium | reverse complement strand
GGATGCAGGCGACCAAAGGCGCCATCATGTCCCTGCTCACCGATGCCTATCAGCGTCGTGACCGGGTGGGCCTTATCGTCTTCCAGAAGAATCGCGCCATCACCGTCCTGCCGCCGACCAATTCGGTGCAGCTGGCGCAGCGCGCGCTGGCCGATATTCCGGTGGGAGGAAAGACTCCACTCTCCGCCGGGCTGATGCTGGCGCTCGAAACTTTGCTTCACGAGAAGCGCACTCACCCGGACGTGATGCCGCTGATGATTTTGCTAACCGACGGGGCAGGCAACGTCAGTATGAGCGACTTGCCGCCGCAGGTCGAAGCGCACCGCATTGCTGACCAGTTCAGGGAGCATCATATTCGTTCGGTGGTTATCAACATGGAACATGCTGCTTTTGATCAGGGCCTGGCGCGCCAGCTGGCCGAGCACTTGGGCTGCGAGTGTTACACGTTGAGCGAGCTGAAGGCGGAGGCGCTCTACCACGCGGTGAAGGAAGAGTTGAAGGGGTAAGACGACAGTCTTGCCATATAGCGCGGGTTTGCATCGGCGGACGGGTTGCCAAAATGCATACGGCTTCCGATGACTACATTCACTTCTTGATTGCGGCCCAATGAGTGTACAGCACCACCGAAGCCGCCCACTGTGATCTGTGCCCGGAAGAAGCGCGTCCGGCGCAGGATGCCTACATACCTCTGCTACACCGCCATCCTTCCGGCAGCCAGGAGCTCTGGACAGAAGTTGAAGGCTGTGTAGATCGCCGGTGTGGGCTGTTGTTGGCCGATGACTCGACATTGATAAGCCGTACAGTCGGACGATGGAGTTGGTGATGCGCCATTGGTCGGGGAAGCCTCAGCATGTGGGGATGGAGATCAACTTGATCAGTCTGGTCTGGACGGATGGGCAGGCCGGCCTTGCCGTGTGACTTTCGCCTGTACGACAAGGCCCACGACCGGTTGGACAAGAATGACCACTTCCAACTACGGTTTCGTTCGCGTATTCAAGATCGCTGCCCCACACGATAGCGTGGAATACCGGGCGACCAATGACCTGAACTGCACTCCGGAACGGTTGCCAATAACGTCACCCAGATTGGAGCCGCTGAAGAGTACCATCGCGGCCTCAAGCAATTCTGTGGTGTGGAGTGTGCCCGGTTACTCTGCCACGAACGCGCCGTTGCGCAGCGTCAATCGCTCGATGATGCGCGCGTCGGTCGGCGCATCGCTGGGACGGGTGCAGGCGGTGACGGTGATCCAGCGCGACAGCGGCCCTTTGACCACCTTCTTGGTGAGCGTGTCTTCAATCTGGAAGATGCCGGCGGAGTTGTTCATCACCACCGTGATCTCGACCGGGAAGCCGTTGCCGGGGCCAATGTGGACTTCGTCAATGGCGAGCGCGGAGACGGAGTGGATGTCTACCTTGCCGAGGTCGAAGGCTTTGCGCCCGCGGCCCTTGGTCACGTCGGTGCCGTCGGCCACGGCGACGATGCCGGCCTCCACCGTTAGCGGCGGCGGGTCGAAGTCATGCGAGAGAATGGCGTGCAGGATGAAGGCGCGCAGCTGCACACGCTTCTCCACATCCGGGTAAATCTCCGGCATCAGCCGATCGAGCATCGGCTGCGCCAGGCCGACGCCGATCATCTCGTGATACTTGCGATGCACCTGATTGCCGATGTCGTGTAGCAGCGTGGCCGTGGCCGTCACCAGGCAGGCGTCGTCCAGGTCACCGGCGCCGGAGGCCACCACGTCCGGCGTCACTTCCGCCTCGGCCAGCAGGTGAAAGATGCGAATGGCGTTGGCGGCGGCGATGATCGCGTGCGTCATGCCGTGGTCGTTGTAGTTGAGCTTGACGGCGGTCAGGTAATCGGCCATGTCCCAGTTGGCGATGGCTTCGGCGTCGGTGGTCAGCAGCTGCCACATGCGCCGGGTCTTCGGGTAGCGCGCCCAGAGCGGCTCGATGGCGGCCAGCGTTTCGTTCATCAGCTGCTCGTAGGAAGTGGGCAGCATGATGACGACGCCTCGGTTGCGATAGATGCGCGTTTCGTGGTGGGTGAGGGGCATGTCAGCCTCCGCAGGAAACAGGCGATGTGGGTTCAGAGTGCGTATTGCGTGTTGCGTATTCCGTAGTCATCAGTCTTCAGTCTTCAGCCTTCCGCTCGACCCTCAATCTCTAATCTTCAATTTCCACAACTCCCAGCGGCGCGTTCGGGCCGAGCTGCGCCAGGCGCGGGTGGAGCAAAGGCAGGTTGCGCTGGGTGAAGGCATCATACCAGCCGAGCGTCAATTGCGCCGGGCCGGGCGCAGCGCCGGGGGGGATGGTGAGCGTGTAGCAGTCGCGCAGGCGGCTGCCGGCAATCCACTTGAGAGTGGGCAGTCCGCCGCCCACCGGCACGGTGTCCACCTGCGCGCGCCAGCCGTTCCCGGTCAGCTCCACCTTCACAATCAGGTCCTGCATCAGCGAGCGCGCGGCAATGAACTCTACGTCCACTGTGACGGACTCGCCGGGACGGGCGCGGGCGGGTGAGAAGCGCGCATCGGTGAGAACCAGTGCATCCCCGAAAGCCACATAGCGAGATGAAGGCGCGAAGAGCGGTAGAACGTAGTCTGGCGGAAGGTCGCCCGCAACCGTTACGTAGCCGGAGTCCGCCACAGGGAAACTTTTTTCCACGCCCATGCCGGGGACGCGGGTTGTTGCCTCATCAATTCGGAAGTGTTGGTAGAGCCGTTGGGCGTCGGGAAGGGAACGGTCTACGTCCTCCCCCACCAATGTTGTCTTGGGGAATTTTATTAGTCGCACGGAAGCGGTGGGCGGCGGTGCGCTGCGCGGCGTGACGGTGAAGGTGATGAGCGCGGTCTCGGCGAGGCGCGTGCCGTCCGGCAGGTAGGCGCCGGCGACGAGCGTGTAAGTCCCCGGCGCGGCCTCCGGTAGCAGCGTGACCGTGTATCGCTCGGCCAGCACCTCACCCGCGACGTAGCGCGTAGCCGGCACGCTCACGTCATGCTGGCCGTACAGCAAACCGTCCGGGCCGAGGGCATGGATGAAGAAGTTAATGTCGCGCGGCGGGCCGGTGACGCGCCAGGCGGCGATGAGGTCAACGGATTGAACGGA
>JAVQXV010000026.1:0-25982 GCA_033577755.1 Anaerolineales bacterium | reverse complement strand
CCGCTTGACTGGACGGAAACGAACTTGTATAGTCTTTACGCTAGGCAGAACCGCTCGGAGCACTCAGTGTGGTTTGCTACACTGTGTGCTCTTTGTTGTGTTGTATTTTTTTCACCGGCAGCCCGCCGGCCATCTTCTTGCGCGATTAACCATGATCCAGGTCGAAGACCTCACCAAACGATACGGCGCACGCACCGCCATTGACCGGCTGACCTTCCACGCCAACAAGGGCGAGATCGTCGGCTTCCTCGGCCCGAACGGGGCCGGCAAGACCACCACCATGCGCATCCTGACCGGCTTCATGCCGCCTTCGGAAGGCTCTGGGCGCGTGGCCGGCTTCGACTTGTTGACCGAATCGCTCGAAGTGCGCAAGCGGGTCGGCTATCTGCCGGAGAGCGTGCCGCTCTACCCCGAAATGACCGTAGTGCAGTACCTTGACTTCATGGCCGAGCTGCGCCAAATCCCCAACCGCGCCGACCGGGTGGATGAGGTCATGGAAATCGTGCGCATTGACGATCGCGCCGAGTCCTATATCGGCAATCTCTCCAAAGGTCTGCGCCAGCGGGTGGGTCTGGCGCAGGCGTTGCTGCACAAGCCGGAAGTGCTGATTATGGATGAGCCGATGGACGGCCTCGACCCGCAACAGCAGAAGGAGGTCAAGGCCCTCATCCGCGAAATCGGCAAAGAGCAGACGGTGATGCTGTCCACGCACATCCTGGCGCACGCTCAGGAGTTGTGCAACCGCGTCATCATCATCGCCGGCGGCAGGATTGTGGCTGAGGACACGCCCGAACGGCTGAGCACGCAGATCGCCGGCGGCGGGCGCATCCACCTGCAGGTGGACGGCGACAGCGATGGGCTGGTGGAGGCCTTGCGGGCCATCTCCGGCGTGGTGGATGTACGGCGCGTCGCCGCCGATCGCTTCGAGATTGAAACCGCGCCCGGCGTGGACGGTCGCGCCAAGATCGCCCATGCCGTGGTCACCGGCGGCTGGCGGCTGCTGGAGCTGCATCGCGATAAGGCCAGCCTCGAAGAAATCTTCCTCGAGCTGACGAAGGATGAGAAAGACGCCCAAACGTCTGCTGCCCCTTCCGAAGAAAAGCAATCAACGTAGCACGTAGTGCGTAAGGCGTACCCGGTCACGCAATATGCAACACGTAATACTTCTCAACTATGCGCAACGCTTGGACTATCGCCAAACGTGAGTTCAATCACTACTTCGTCTCCCCCGTTGCCTACGCGGTGGCATTTACCCTCTTCCTTGTGTTGGGAATCATCTTCAATTTCAACGTTGCCACCAGCACAATCGGATTCTTCGGCGGCCCGCCCCAGGTGACTCAGTGGGTGTTCGGGCCGTTCGTCACGTTGGTGTTGTTCCTCACCCCCGGCCTGACCATGCGCCTACTGGCCGAGGAGCAGCGCACCGGCACGCTGGAGCTGCTGTTGACCGCGCCCATCAAAGAATGGGAACTTGTCACCGGAAAGTGGCTTGCGGCGGTGGCCTTCATGTGCGTCATCCTGTTCATCAGCGCCATTTACTTCGTCATCGGCAACGCCATCACCGACCCGGGCTTGGACTGGGGCGTAGTCGTCTCGGCCTATCTGGGCTTCCTGTTGCTGGTCGCTGCGCTCATGGCTATCGGTGTCTTTACTTCCAGCTTGTTTGCCAATCAGATTGCGGCGTTCTTCGCTACCTTCGCCATCAGCTTGGGGCTTTGGCTGGTTGGGCTTTTTGCGCCGCAAGGCGAAACCGGCATCTTCGCTGAAGTCGTGCGCTATCTGGACATCTCCGGCCATTACTACGATAACTTCATTCGCGGCGTCCTTGACCTGAGCAGCACGGTGTACTTCGTCTCGGTTACCGTGCTCTTCCTGTTCCTTGCCACCCGCGTGGTGGAGTCGCGGAGGTGGCGATGAAGCTGCAAAACGTGGATTTGAAGCAGTTTGCTCCCTGGGCCGTCATCGTCGGCGTGCTCGGCCTGGTGGCCGCCGGCGTACTGTGGCTGCTCTACCGGCAGTTCAACGCCGCCGTGCAGATCAGCCTGATTGTGGGGCTGCTGGCCTTTGTGACGGCGATCTTGTTCCGCCCCGGCGCAGTCAGCGAGTGGGCGCAGGGCCGGCAGGCACGCTATGGCGCGAACACTGCCCTGATGATTGTCGCCCTCATCGGCATTCTGGTGCTGCTTAACTACATCGTTGCCCGGTTGCCGATTGAGGCCCGCCAGCGCGACCTGAGCGAGGGCAGCGTCAACACCCTGCCGCAGGAAGCGATTGATGCGATGAAGGCTGTGCCCGGCCCGGTGCGCGCCGTCGGTTTTTACACCAACCGGATGGCCTCCACACAGGAGTCCACTCGCCAGATGCTGGAAAAGTTCCGCGCCGTTGACCCCGATAAGCTCTCCTACGAGTTCGTAGACCCGGAGACCAACCCGGTGCGGGCGCGCGAGTATGGGGTCTCACGTGATGGCACGCTCTTTCTGGAGAGCGGTACACGACGCGAGGAGATTCGCATCGTCAGCGAGGCAGAAATCGCCAGCGCCCTGGTGCGCTTTACCCAGCCCGAACAGCGCGTGATCTATTTCACGGCAGGTCGTGGCGAGAAGGGCCTAGAAGCCGGCCAGCAGCAGGAGACCAGCATGTCGGTCGTTGTGGAGCTGCTCAAGAAGCAGAACTATGACGTGCGCCCGCTCAACCTGCAATTGACCGACACTGTGCCTTCGGATGCGCGCGCCCTCATTGTGGCCGGGCCGCAGCAGCCGCTGCCTCAGGCCGACGTGGACAAGATCGCCCAGTACCTGACCCGTGAGCGGGCCTCACTGGTGGCGTTGCTTGATCCGACGGCGCAAACGCAGGGCGCCAACGCCACCGGGCCGGACCCGCTGGCCGATTACCTGAGCGCCAACTGGGGTGTGACCGTACGCGATGACGTAGTCATTGACCTCGAGCGCAGCATCCAGGGCCAGCCGCTGTGGATTGTTGCCAATCGCTACGGCAGTAGTCCGATCACGGATCGCCTCCAGAACTTTGCCACGTTCTTCCCCATCGTGCGCAGCCTCGAATACACGACGACGGCGCCTAATCTAAGCACCACCATGCTGGTAGAGACCGGCGGGCAAGCCTGGGGTGAGACAAACATCGCCAGCCTAAATGACCCTGCCGGGCCGACACCTGACGCCGGTGACGCAACCGGCCCGCTGGTCGTAGGCGTGGCGGTGGAGAACACTCAAACGAAAGCGCGTGTGGTGGTATTTGGCGACTCGGACTTCGCCTCCGACATCGTTGCGAACGAGTTCGCCAACTCCAGCCTGTTCGTCAACAGCATCAACTGGGCCACCCGAGATGACACCCTCATCAAGCTGACCCAACGCACGCCGCCGCCGCGTTCGCTGCGCGTGATTGATGCGCTGACCGGCAACATGATTCTGTTCGTCACCGTCCTGGCGCTGCCCGCGCTTGTGCTCATTGCGGGCGGCATTGTTTGGTTCCGGCGCCGGCGACATGTATGAACCGCAACACCACCCTGGTTTTACTCGGCATCTTTGCCCTGCTGCTGATTTACGTGCTGCTGACCCAGAACGCTCCGCCGGGAGCGGCGACCGCCACGCCCACACCTGCGCCGACGAGCGCCGTCTCCGGCCCGCTGTGGAGCGGCGTCACCGCCGATCAGGTGCTGCGTGTGCACGTCACCAATCGGGTCACAAATAAGAGCGTCGCTTTTGGCCGCGACTCCGTAGAGGCCAGCTGGTCGGTCAGCGAACCGGAAACGCAGCCTGCAGACCAACTGACGGCGGCCAACAATGTCGCCACGCTCGTCAATCTGCAATATCGCAACCTGATAACGGCCACGACCGACCTGTCGGTGTTTGGCGTCCTCAGCCCGACCCACAGGCTGGAAATCGGCCTCGTGGATGGTCGAACCCTGAAACTGGTCGTCGGCGACAAGACTGTGACGGGAATGGATTATTATGTCCAAAGAGAGGGCGAAGCAACGGTGTTGGTGGTGAACAGCTTCTCACTTGATCCGATCTTAGGTTGGGTAGAAAACCCGCCCTACTTACCGCCTACATCTACCCCTGAGCCGGCTGAGATGCCTACCCCTGGCGCTGATTCAACCCCAACCGGAACCGTTTCACCATAAAGTTGGCCTTTAGGGGCGAGCTATACGGCTCCTTGCCTAGCGCTGTTGGCCTGGCTAATCGCCAGGCCGAATTGTTTGTTATTGGTAAATTCTGTTGCATTATTTTAGAAACGAGGATATTCTCTTAACCAACACTATGGCTGTACGGAAGAAATCCAAACCCCAACTGAATAAAGCGTCTGTAAAGTCGGCTACGTCTGCGCGTTCGACGTCGCGGTCGGCGCGTGTAACAGCGGCGAGCAAGCGCAGCGAAGCGCAGGGCGTCACGCTCCCGGCGGCTGTGTCGCCACGTGCTTCGGCCGAGCCGCGGACGCTCGCCGGCAAGAAGAAGGCCTCGTCGGTCTCCACGCCGCGTTCCTCCCGGTCGCCGCGTTCGTTCAAGGACGACCTCTACGAGCCGGACTCCCTGCTGGCCGAACTGGCTCAGGAAGAGGAGAGGCTGGGCAACAACGGCGCGTCCGAAGAATACGGCAGCGAAGAGGAGTACAGCGCCATCCAGCAGCTGCTCGATTTAGGCCGGCAGAAGGGCTTTGTTACCTACGATGACATCCTGCGCTTCTTCCCGGAAGCTGAGCGCGATGTCGAACAGCTGGATGAGGCGCACGCGGCACTGTTGGCGGCTCGTATCGAGGTTGTTGACAGCGTTGACATGGATGAGCCGTCCGACGAAGACATCGAAGAGACCGAGGCCGAGTTTGAGTCCGAATTGCTTCAGGCGAGTGAGGATGATTCTTATCTCTCCGCGATTGACGCCGACGACACCATCGGATTGTATCTCAAGGAAATCGGCCGGGTTCCGCTGCTGACGGCTGCGGAGGAAGTCGCCCTGGCCAAGCGCATCGAGAAGGCCAAGTTCGCCCGCGAGCGGCTGGTGAAGGGCGGTGTCTCGCCCAAGAAGCGCAAGGAACTGGAGATGATCATCGCCGACGGCATGGCCGCGCGGGAGCATCTCATCACGGCCAACTCGCGCCTGGTCATTAGCGTCGCCAAGAAGTACATCGGACGCGGTGTGCCCTTCCTCGACCTGATTCAGGAGGGCAACATCGGTCTGATCCGCGCCGCCAAGAAGTTTGACTATCACCGCGGCCACAAGTTCAGCACCTATGCCACCTGGTGGATCCGCCAGGCCGTCACCCGTGCCATCGCCGACCAGGGTCGCACCATCCGCGTGCCGGTGCACATGGGTGACCAGATCAACAAGATGTTGCGCGTCTCGCATCAGCTGACCCAGGAACTGGGCCGCGAGCCGACGATTGAAGAGTTGGGCGAGGCCCTCAAGGTGACGCCTAAGAAAGTCGAGTCGATCATCCAGATCGCGCGCCGGCCGCTCTCGCTGGAAACGCCAACCGATGATGAGGAGGACTCGGTGCTGGGCGACTTTATCGAGGACGAGGACTCGCCGGAGCCGGTGGAGATTGCCACGCGCAACCTGCTGCGCGAACAGATTCAGGAAGTGCTCAACGGCCTGCCGCCGCGCGAAGTGCGCATCCTGCAGTTGCGCTACGGCTTGCTGGACGGCGAGAGTTATACGCTCGAAGAAGTCGGCAAGAAGATGGGGGTGACGCGCGAACGGGTACGCCAGATCGAGGCACAGGCCCTCAGCCGGCTACGTCACCCGACGCACCGCCGCAAGCTGCGCGACTATCTGCGCGAATGACTCGGAGGCCGCCATACCGGCGGCCTCTTGATTCGGTTGGCGTTTCCCTACTAACCCTAATTGACCACTGCCCTCGGCGTTCCCTATAATCGCGTTGATGTTTGTCCGACTGCGACGATTGGCGGCTTTCCTCATCGTGGCGGACGCGTTGGTGACGCAGGGCGCGCTCGTCAGCGCTGAGTTCCTGCGCCGTAATCTACCCTTCGGTGAAGTACTGGGGACGCGGGCGGACGTTTATCTCCTGAACCTCTGGCTCCATCTGGCTGTCGGGTTCATCTTTTTCGTCACGTTCTGGGCTTTGTCCGTTTACGACGTGAGGCGCGGCGCAACGCTCGCCGGCCACCCGGCCGGCCTACTTCGCGCCCTGTTCGTGGCAACGTTCGTGTTTGCCGGTTTTCTTTACTTCACTTTCCGCGAGGTGCCGCGCCTGCTGGTGGTGTATTTCTTCTTCATCGAACTGGCAGGCCTGAGCGGGCTGCGTCTCGCAGTCGGTTTGTATTTGCGCTACCGGCGGAGTCGGGGTAGCGCCATGATTCGCGTGCTGGTGGTGGGCGCAGGCGAGATGGCCGCCAACGTCGTCGCTGCGTTGCGCAACCGTCTGGGCGATACGGCGTTGATCGTCGGTTATGTAGATGACCAGCTGCAGGAGGGGCCGCACGGCCTGCCGCTTCTGGGCCGCCTGTGTGATGTGCCCGCTCTGGTGCGAGCACACTGTGTGGATGAGGTGATTGTAGCCCTGCCGATGGAGCAGTATGCCGAGATCGAAAAGCTGGAGTATGCCCTGTTGACCGAGCCGGTGCGCGTGCGGTTGGTGCCCGATTACTTACGGTTGGTGTTTGTGCAGTCCTCGGTGGAGACGCTCGGTGACATTCCCCTGATCGGGCTGCGCGAACCGCGCATCACCGGCCTGGCCTGGGGCGTCAAGCGCCTGTTCGACATCGTAGTAACGTTGCTGCTGCTCATCCCTGGCCTGCCGTTGATGGCCCTGATTGCGCTTTGGATCAAGCTGGATTCGCCGGGGCCGGTCATCTTCAGCCAGCGGCGCGTGGGCGAGAATGGGCGGTTGTTCAACATGTATAAGTTCCGCACCATGTATGTGGATGCGGAAAGTCGCCGCCCGGCGCCGCGCCGGGATGAGCAGGGCCGGCCGATTCACAAGTTCCCGGACGACGAGCGGGTGACGCGCGCCGGACGCTGGCTGCGTGCCTTCAGCCTGGACGAGTTGCCGCAATTCTTCAACGTTCTCAAGGGCGAGATGAGCCTGGTCGGCCCGCGCCCGGAGCAGGAGTTCATTGTTGAAAGTTATGAGCCGTGGCAGCGCCAGCGGCTGGCCGTGCCGCCGGGCATTACCGGCTGGTGGCAGGTGAACGGGCGCAGCGACCTGCCGATGCACCTCAACACGCATCTGGACTTGTATTACATCCGCAACTACTCGCTCTGGCTTGACCTGGTCATCCTCTGGCGCACACTGGGTGCAGTGCTGAGCCGGCAAGGTGCATATTGAACGAGCAACTGTGAAGGCGGTATAGGCGCCGGCTCGGTGCTTCTGCCTTCGACCTTTTGATGAAAGGCTAAGGCTATGAGTTTCGATTGGTCTTCCAAACGGGTCGTGGTCACCGGCGGCGCAGGCTTTCTGGGCCGGCACATCGTGGCGCGTCTTCGGGCGGTAGGCTGTCGTGAGATTTTTGTCCCGCGTAAAGCAGATTACGACTTGCGTGAGCGGGGCAACATCCTGCGCCTATATGGCGAGACGCAACCGCATTTGGTGATCCACGCTGCCGGACACGTCGGCGGCATCGGCGCGAACCGCGCGCACCCGGCCGAGTTTTTCTATGACAACCTGATGATGGGCGTGCAGCTGCTGCACGAAGCGTGGCGTGCAGGCGTGGAGAAATTCGTCGCCATCGGCACGGTTTGCGCTTACCCCAAATTCACCCCCGTCCCCTTCCGCGAAGACGACCTGTGGAACGGCTATCCCGAAGAGACCAATGCGCCGTACGGCCTGGCGAAGAAGATGCTGCTGGTGCAGTCGCAGGCGTATCGGCAGCAGTACGGCTTCAATTCCATCTTCCTGCTGCCGGTCAATCTCTACGGCCCCGGCGACAACTTCGACCCGGAAAGCTCGCACGTCATCCCGGCGTTGATTCGGAAATGCGTGGAGGCTCAGGCGCGCGGCGACGACGAGATCGTGGTCTGGGGCGATGGTTCGCCGACGCGCGAGTTCCTGTACGTAGAGGACGCCGCCGAGGGCATTGTGCTGGCCGCCGAACGCTACGACTCCAGCGAGCCGGTCAACCTCGGCAGCGCGTTCGAGATCAGCATCAAAGACTTGGTGCACACCATTGCCGAGGCTACCGGCTTTAGGGGCCGCGTTGTCTGGGATACGACCAAGCCTAACGGCCAGCCGCGCCGCAAGCTGGACACCTCGCGCGCCGAGCAGGCCTTTGGCTTCCGCTCGCGCACCGATTTTGCCGAGGGGTTGCGGAAGACGGTGGAATGGTATCGGCAGACTGTGGTGATGGCATGAAGCCGGGCTGGCTACGCGTCCTCCCGCCGTCCTTGCAGGCTCGGCTGGAAGGCCGCCTCAATCTCCAGAAGATTCTGGTCAACACCGGCTGGTTGTTCGGCGACCGTATCCTCAGGTTGGGAGTCGGGCTGGTGGTAGGCATTTGGGTGACGCGCCATCTCGCGGCAGCCGGCTCGATCCTGGCCGTGCACATCTGGGCAGCTGTGTTCGTCTTTCTTGGAGTCGCCCAATCGTCGTGGGATGTGGCTGAGGGACTGATGCGCCTGTCGCTGCTGCCGATGATCGGCGCCGTTGTCAATGTGGGGCTGAACCTGCTACTCCTGCCGGCCTATGGCGGTCTGGGGGCTGCTATCGCCACTGTCGTAGCTTATGCCTGTTCGGCGTGCCTGGCCAGCGCCCTCAGTCGAAAGACACATGCCGTTCTTCGTCTTCAACTCCGGGCACTGTTCCCCGTTCACTATCCGGTGAGGCGCGTGTCTGCGTGATGAAATCCTGGTTGAGAGCGCTCGCCCCGCTGCCTCTTCTGGCCATGTGGCGCGCAATCAAATCCTATCTCGTTGATGTTGACGCCATGGAGTCATACTCGCAGGAGGGCGAGGACATGATTCTGCGGCGAGTCTTTGAAGGCCGGAGCCGGGGCTATTATGTGGACGTCGGCGCTCATCACCCGCGTCGCTTTTCAAACACATACTATTTCTATAAGCGAGGCTGGTCGGGGATCAACGTGGACGCGACGCCCGGCAGTATGGCCTTGTTCCGGCGCTGGCGGCCGCGCGATATTAATCTGGAGATGGCCATCGGTCTTTCCACGCAACCGCTGACCTTTTATTTGTTCAACGAGCCGGCATTGAATACGTTCGACCCAGCGTTAGCGCAGGAACGCGAAAAACCCCCGTATCGTGTGGTCGAGAGGCGCTTGATCACTCCACATACGCTGACGGAGATATTGAGCCAATATCTACCAGCTGGGCAGCACATTGACTTCTTGACAGTGGATGTCGAGGGCCTGGACTTAATGGTATTGCAGTCCAACGACTGGCAGCGATTCCGCCCCAGCTATGTGCTTGTAGAATGCTTTGGCGCAACACCGGAAACGATGCTTCAAAATCCAATCTATCAATATCTGCGGGGCGTCGGTTATCGTTTTTTTGCTATGACTGTCAACACGGCATTCTTCCGAATATCGGACTATGTCTGAACGACCCTTGACAACCCTGTTGCGCTCTTCTTCAACCGGCTGGAGACGACCACGCAGGTTTTTTCTGCCACAATCTGTCCGGCGCCGCGCCGGGATGAGCAGGGCCGACCGATTCACAAGTTCCCGGACGACGGAGCAGGTGACGCGCGCCGGATGCTGGCTGCGTGCCTTCAGCCTGAACGAGTTGCCGCAATTCTTCAACGTTCTCAAGGGTTTGTATGCAGTTGCGGTCGCTTTATCTGATTTGAAAGGGAACCTCTGGCTATGAGACGTGCAGTGATTGCTCTCTACCGCTGGTTGTTCGCGCGCCCGTCGTGTGCTTGGTTGAATCGCTTTGTGACGAGTCTCGGTCTGCATGGCCTGGGAATTCTCAACTACGAAAACGAGCACGTGAGCGGTGAGGCATATTTTCTGCGCTGGCTGGTGCGGCGCTATTCGGCTCCGGTCGTGTTGGATATCGGCGCCAATGTGGGAAATTATGCGTCGCGGATCAAGACCTTGTCTCCACAAGCCGTGATCTATGCATTTGAGCCGCATCCACGGACCTTTGCGGTGCTGGCTGCCGAAGCCGAGCGGCACGGTTTCACAGCGCTCAACGTGGGGTGCGGAGATGCAGCCGGGCAGGCACAGCTATTCGATTATGCGGCCAGCGACGCTGGCTCGTCGCATGCGTCGCTGTATCGAGACGTGATTGAGCGTATCCATCGTAGTGCGTCTGTAGCCTGGCCGGTGACAATCACAACGATTGATCGTTTTCTACAGGAAGTTGGCCTGACACACGTGGACTTGATCAAGATTGATACAGAGGGCCACGAACTAGCCGTCTTGCAGGGCGCCCGACAGGCGATCGCTGCTGGTCAGATTGACATCGTTCAATTTGAGTTCAACGAAATGAACATCAGCAGTCGAGTCTTTTTTCGTGACCTGTGTGATGTTCTGCCAGGCTATGTCTTCTATCGGTTGCTGCCCAGTGGCTTTTTACCGCTCCGGGATTACCGGCCAATATTCTGGGAAATCTTCGCCTTTCAAAATATCGTAGCTGTGCGTACTGAAGTCAGCATGCGACTCGGATTGGCCTAACCTGTGACCGAGTCTGAACCTAACTTCGCAATCCCCCTCGTGCTCTCAATCTTCGCTTGGTTAGAGGTTGCTGCGCGAGTCCTTGCGGCGATGTGTATCTTGTGCGCCCTCAGTTTCTATTCGTGCACTGATTTTGCCGAGAGTCCCTGGAAGAGGGCGAAGCGGTATCTTTAGACTCTGAAGTGGCACTATGAAGCTAAGCTGGCTGCGCGTCCTCCCGCCGTCCTTGCAGGCCCGGCTGGAAGGCCGTCTTTTGCTGCAGCGCCTCATCACGAATACGGGCTTTCTGATTATAGACCGTGTAATTCGGCTTAGCTTCGGATTAGCCGTTGGCATCTGGCTGGCTCGTTACCTCGGCCCGGAACAGTTTGGGCTGTACAACTATGCGCTCGCCTATGTGAGTTTGTTTGGGGCGATAGCGTCGCTTGGTTTGGACTCCATTGTGGTCCGGGATTTGGTTAGGGAACCGGCCGTATCCGCTGAGGCGCTGGGAACAGCTTTTGTTCTCAAGCTGGCGGCTTCCAGCGCCACGGTCTGGGTCATGAGCTTCGCGCTCTTTCTCCTTCAGCCAACCGATGGGGCTTTGCACAGCATCGTTCTTATTTTCGGTTTTGCGCTCGTGTTGCAGGCCTTTGACACGATAGATTTCTGGTTCCAGGCCCAAATCAAGTCTGGTTCGGTCGTTATTGTGCGGAACGCGGCGTTTGTGCTGATGGTGATGGTAAAGATTGGCTTGATTTATTGGCAGGCGCCCCTTGAAGCCTTTGTCTGGGCCTATACCGCAGAGGTTGCATTATCGGCTGTAGGTTTGTTGATCGTCTATCAGCTTCATCGTCAGCCGCTGAGCGCCTGGCGGTTCCGCTTTGCCCGAGCCAAACAAATGATTCGCGATGCGTGGCCGCTGGCCCTCTCGGGCGTGGCGGTCATGATCTACATGCGCATTGATCAGATTATGCTGGGACGATGGTTGGGGAATGAAGCGGTGGGGCAGTACGCGGCAGCAACGCGTTTGGTCGAGGTCTGGTATTTCATTCCAACGACAATTTATTCTTCGGTGCTGCCGGCGATTGTGGCGGGCAAAGCGCTTGGCGAGGCCGAATATCGAAAACGCCTGCAACGGTTGTTCGACCTAATGGCGATACTGGCTATCGCTATTACTGTTCCTACATTCGCGCTGGCAGGGCCACTGATGCAACTTCTATATGGCAATGACTATTCCCCGTCCGGCCCGATTCTCGCCGTCTTGTCTCTGAGCCTAATCTTCATCTTCTTCGGTTTAGCACAGTCAACCTGGGAAGTGGCGGAAGGATACACGCAGTTCGGCCTATGGAAGCGACTGGCGGGCGCTATAGTCAACATTCTCCTGAACTTATGGCTCTTGCCTTTATATGGTGGGCTGGGAGCAGCGATAGCGACGGTTTTTTCTTATGCCGTGGCAGCCAGTCTGGCGAATGTCTTCTATCGTCAGAGCTGGCTCGTGCTTAAGCTTCAGCTCAGTGCCTTGATGCTCGTGAAACATTTGCGCAGCAGTCGGCAACCCGGCTAGGCTACTCGAGTGACCATGCCGATCCGATCAATCGTTCGTAACTTGCCGGCTAGGCAATCGAAGAGGGCTGTGCTATGACCGTTGTCCCCGTGTGCTTATTTGCGTATGCCCGGCCTGATCATCTCCGGCAGACTCTGGCCTGTCTGCGAGAGAATGAAGTTCCACTGCTTTATGTGTTCAGCGATGGGCCACGCACACCCGCGCAAAGGTCGGCGGTTGCCCAGGTGCGCGAACTGCTGCGCAGCATTGACTGGTGTGAAGTTGTCTTGCAGGAGCAACCGGAGAACCTTGGGTTGGGTAAATCCATTCTCCTCGGAGTCAGCGCAGTCTTGCGCCGCCACCCCGCTACGCTGGTGTTTGAAGATGATTTGATCTGTGTTCCGGGCACTTACCGATACTTGACCGCTGCGCTTCGCCACTATGCCGACGACTCCCGTGTGATGAGCGTCACCGGTTGGACGCATCCCCGCGTCATTCCATCGCATGTCACGAGCGAACCCTACTTCGACGGGCGGGCTGAGTGCTGGGTTTGGGGGACCTGGTCACGCGCCTGGGATGGGATGGAAAAGCCGGCGCGCATGTTGATGCAGGAATGCCGCCGGCGGGGACTCGATATCTATCGTTACGGTGCAGACCTTGTGGAGATGGCAGAAGTAGAGCAACAGCGCAATATCTGGGCGGTACGCTTTATTTACCTTCATATGCTCAAGGGTGGCCTGTGTCTGCGCCCACCATGGAGTCTGGTGGAGCACATCGGGTTCGATGCGCTGGCGACGAACGCCCGGTCTGCTGACGGTTGGGCGCAGACCGCTCTCCGGCCCTGCCCGCCACTGCCGGCGGCCTGGCCGGAGCCGGTGGAGGCGCCCGAATGTCCTTCTCTTTGGCAACGGGCATTTGGCTCGCGCCCCGGTGCCGCGCGTCGTGGCCTGCGCCGGCTCAAGCAACTGCTCCGGCCTCTCATCCGCCCGTCACTATGAAGCTCAAAGCATTGGCAAAGGCGGTAACGCCGCCGATCATCTGGGAACTGGCCCGGCATTGGCTGCTCCAGGTAGGTCGGCCGGAATGGGAGTACATCCCGGAGGGCTGGGAGCGCGCCCGGCATGATGCACGCATCAAGGGTTGGAACGAGCCGAGCGTTCTACAGGCTTATCTTGAGAAATGGCCGGGATTCAATCAAAACATTGCCGGTGCAAAACCGCTTGGGCTTTCGCCGGAGGCCGGGCAAGCCACCTCCGAAGATTTGGCCCAACACAACACCTTCATGGTGTTTGGTTACTGTCTGGCGCTGGCAGCGCGTCAAAAAAACTCTCTCTCGCTGTTAGACTGGGGCGGTGGCATCGGTCACTATTACTTGATCAGCCGTGCCCTTCTGCCGGATGTTGCAATTGACTATCACTGCAAGGATGTGTCGGTGTTGGCCGAGCATGGCCGAACCTTACTCCCGGAGGCGCACTTCTACACCGACGAGAGTTGTTTGCAGCGCCGGTACGATTTCGTTTTGGCCAGCGGTTCACTTCATTATTCAGAAGACTGGTCGGCTACCCTGCGCGGTCTGGCGCACGCCACCGGCGGCTATCTTCTGGTGACGCGCCTGCCCACCATTGGCCACGCCGCCTCTTACGTGTTCGTCCAGCGACCGTATAGATATGGCTATCGAACGGAATATCTGGGGTGGTGCCTGAACCGTAGAGACTTCATTGAGGTTGCTCAGGAAGCTGGGCTAAGCCTGATGCGCGAATTCCTGATCGGCGAGCGCCCACCGATCCACGGTGCGCCCGAACCGTGTGAGTATCGCGGCTTTCTCTTTCGTATGCTGCGCTGATCGGCACATGCCGCACCGATACTTCTGTACTTACTTTGATAGCCACTATCTGCTGCGTGGGCTTATCCTGTATCGGTCACTGCGTCAGCACGTGCCTGCATTCACACTCTGGGCGCTCTGCTTTGATGACCTCGCTTTTGACGCGCTGACACGGCTGGGCTGGCCTGGCCTGCAACCGATCCGGCTGGCCGACTTTGAACGCGGTGACGATGAGCTGGCAACTGCCAAGACCGATCGGAGTTGCATCGAGTATTATTTCACCTGCACGCCCTCTCTGCCGCTTTATCTCTTCCGGCAGCAGCCGCAGCTAGACGTCCTCACTTATCTGGATGCAGACCTGTGCTTCTATGACCAACTGACCCCGGTTTACGAAGAGCTGGGTGATAACTCTGTGCTAATCGTCCCGCATCGTTTCCCTGCTGAATTGCAGGACCGAAACCGGTATGGAATCTACAACGTAGGCTGGTTGACCTTTCGGAACGATGCTGTCGGCCGCGCCTGCCTAGGTTGGTGGCGTGAGCGCTGCCTCGAATGGTGTTACGACCGAGTCGAAGATGGCAAATTTGCCGACCAGAAATATCTGGACGACTGGCCGCAACGTTTTCCCGGAGTGAACGTTTTACGGCATCCCGGCGCCGGACTGGCTCCATGGAACTGGATGAATTACAGCCTGCAATTGGCAAACGGCCGGTTGACCGTTGATCGGCAGCCGCTCATCTTCTATCACTTTCATGGACTCCGTGTTTTCAATCGCTGGCTGAGTGACCCCGGCCTGGCCAATTACAAAGCCGGGATGCCCCGGCCTATCCGAAACTGGCTCTACGGCGGTTATTTGCGAGCCTGGCGCGCGATATGGGAGGAAGTTCGCCACATTTCGGCGATCACCCCCGGCTATAGTTCGCTAAACAGTCGCACCGGTAGCCGGCGCACAGTCGTAAAGCGCTTATTGATGGGGCAATTGCTCATACACGGTGTCTAAACCCGACCATTTCAGCCAGGATGTCTTCTCTGCATTGGCCCCGCCTCTCCATCATCACCCCCTCGTTCAACCAGGCACAGTTCCTTGAGGCCACCCTGCGCTCGGTGCTGGATCAGGGCTATCCCAATTTGGAATACATCGTCATAGATGGCGGCTCGACCGATGGCAGCGTCGAGATCATTCGGCGCTACGCCGACCGGCTGGCCTATTGGGTAAGCGAGAAGGACAATGGCCAGTCCGATGCGATTAACAAGGGCCTGGCGTGCGCCAGCGGCGAGATCGTGGCGTGGCTCAACTCCGACGATACCTACCTGCCGGGCGCGTTCGAGGCGCAAGTGGGTTACCTGTGCGCTCACCCGGAAGTGGATGTGGTTTATGGAGATTGCGTATACACCGATGCCGGCGGTGCGGCTCTGTATACCGCCCTGGGACGCCCGTTTTCGCTTGTGGACCTCTTAAAGTTCACAATCCCTCGCCAGCCAACTGTGTTTCTGCGTCGTGCTGCGATCGAGCGCGGAGGCGGGCTTGACCATACTTTTCAATATGCTATGGACGCCGAGTATTGGCTGCGTCTTCATGTCACCGGTGTGCGCTTCGCCTACAACCCAAAAACTATTGCGACCTATCGCCTTCACGGCTCTTCCAAGACTGTGGCGGGGGTGCGGCAAATGCACTTGGAGTGTGAGCGCCTGATCGAACGTTATGCGCCCGAGGCCGAGAGGCCCAAACTGCTCGCCGATGCGCGCCTGCAGACGGCGATGCGCCTGGCCGAGCAGGGCCAATGGCGCGAATCGTGGCGCTATGTCGTCTCGGCAGGCGTGCTTCGCCCGAGGCTGTTGGCCTATGCGGCCGTCGCCCTAGAGCGCTTCACCGGCTTGCCGGTCTATCGCGCGCCGCTGGCGTGGTGGATGCGGCGCAAGCAGCGGGGCTGAGCGTGCGCATCGGGCTGGAAATCTCGGCAGCGCAATTCAACGCGGCAGGCACCGCGCGTTACAGCCTGGAACTGGCGCGCGCCCTGCGCGAGGCGGATTTCTCCGGCTGCGAAATCATCGAACTGCGCGCGGGAAACCGGCGCCTGCCCGAGCCGGGGCCAGCGCGAAAGTTGTTCGTGCTGTGGTGGGAGTGGGCGTATTGCCCGCTGGTCTTACCGCGCCGCGCGCAGCGGTTGGGCCTCGACCTCCTGCATTGCACTGCGCCCATGCCGATCCCCGCGCACTTGCGCACCGTGGCCACGTTGCACGATGTCATCCCGCTGTCGCATCCCGATTGGTTCCCGGCGGTGATGCGCTGGCGCCTGCGTCGCTGGATTGCGAGCGCGGCCCGCGCGCAGCACGTCCTCGCCAGCTCGGCCTTCACGCGCACAGAAATCATCCGGCATCTGCCGATCAAGGCGGCGCGCGTCAGCGTTGTCCCGTTGGGCCAGCGTGCTGCGCCGCCCGCCTCGCCCAAACACGGGGCGCGGTACTTCCTCGCCGTAGGCACGCTGGAGCCGCGCAAGAATTTAGCGACGACGCTGCGCGCCTATTCGAGATTGCGGAAGCACTGGCCTGCTGCGCCGCCGCTGAAGGTAGTCGGTGGGCAGGGATGGGGCGGGGTGCGGGCCGAGGCGCTGCTGGCCGAGCTTGATCTGCATGATGCCGTTGAGCTGCTGGGCCATGTCTCCGATGAAATGCTGTGGCGCTTGTATGCCGGCGCGGTCTGTCTGGTTTATCCTTCGCTGCATGAAGGCTTCGGCCTCCCGCCGCTGGAGGCCATGGCCTGCGGCTGTCCGGTCATCGCCGCGAACACCGGCTCGCTGCCCGAAGTGGTGGGCGAGGCCGGGGTGCTGGTGGATCCACTGGATGTGGAAGCCATCGCCGCAGCCATGCAGCGCCTAGCCGAAGACGCTAACATGGCCGATGAGCTGCGGCGCAGGGGCCGGGCGCGAGCCGCAACGTTCACCTGGGAACGCTGCGCGCGCGAGACGGTGACCGTGTATCGCCGGGTGTTGGGCGCATGAACCTGCTCTTCACCCTCACCGCCTACCCGCCTTACCTCGGCGGCGCGCAGTTGCATATGCACCAGCTGGCGCGGCAGCTTCAGGCACGCCATGCCCTGCACGTGGTGACCCAATGGGATGAGCCGCGCCATGACTGGCTATTGGGAACGACGCTGCTCGCGCCACAAGAGTCGCGGCAGTATGAGTTCGAGGGCGTATCGGTCAACCGGATCACGCTGGCCCGCGCGGCGCGGCAACGCCTCTGGCCCTGGGTGTTGGCCTACTATCCCCTGCAGCGTTGGGCCTTGCCGCGCATCGCTGCGGAACTGGCCGCGGAAATTGCTCCATTCGCCGCGACCGCCGACCTGATCCACAATTGCCGCATCGGACGCGAAGGGTTGAGCTACGCTTCGTTCTACCTGGCGCGGCAGCGCGACGTGCCTTTCGTGATGACGCCGGTGCATCATCCCTGGTGGGGCGGCTGGCTGCACCGCTACTATCACAAGTTGTACCGCGCCGCCGATGCCGTGATCGCTTTGACCCAAGCCGAGAGAGAAGCGTTGATCCACTTGGGTGTTGTGGAGCATAAGGTGTTTGTCACCGGCCATGGCCCGGTCCTAGCCGCGCAGGCCGACGGTGCGCGCTTTCGGGCGCAATATGGCCTAGGCGATGATGAGCCGCTGGTGTTGTTCGTTGGGCAGAAGTACGCCTACAAGGGTCTGGCCGTTTTGTTGCGGGCGGCGCGCCTCGTCTGGCGGCGTGCCCCGGAGACGCGCTTTGTCTTCATTGGGCCGCGCACGGCCTACTCACGCAGATTGTTCGCCGCCGTCGGCGACCGGCGCGTGCTCGAGCTTGATGCCGTGGATGTGCAAACCAAAACCGACGCCTTCGCCGCCTGCGATGTGTTCTGCCTGCCCTCGACGCAGGAGAGCTTTGGCGGTGTGTTCACCGAGGCCTGGTCGCTCGGCAAGCCCGTCGTTGGCGTGGATATCCCGGCCGTGCGCGCGTTGATCAGCGACGGCGAAGACGGCTTTCTCGTCCCCCCGCGGCCCGAGGCGCTGGCGGAGCGCCTGAGGTATCTGCTGGAACATCCCCGGCTGCGCCTTGCGCTGGGCGAAGCGGGAAGGCGCAAGGTCGAAGCGCGCTACACGTGGGAACGCCTGGCCGCTTTGACGGAACAGGTCTATCAACACGTTCTGACCGGCGCAACGCCGGAAAGGGTTCGGGCGAAGTGAAATGAGCGCATATCCGGCGGCCAGCCCGCGCCTCAACCTGCTCGGCGTCCATGTCACCGCCTTCGATCTGATGACTGCCGTCGCCGAGATGGCTCAGGCTGTGTGCGATAACCGGCGCGCCTACGCCTGCACCTGCCCGGTCTACACGCTGATGCAGGGCCACGAGCGGCCGGAGGTGCGCGCAGCGCTCAACTCTGCCGACTGGGTGACGCCGGATGGCATGCCGGTCGTCTGGGCGCTGCGGCTGTTGGGTGCGCGGTCGGTCGGTCGCGTCTATGGGCCGGACCTGATGCTGGCGCTGACGGAACGTTCGGCGGAGTCCGGTTACACACAGTTTTACCTCGGCGGTGCGCCGGGCGTGGCCGAGCAGCTGGCCGCGAACATGCAGGCGCGCTTCCCCGGATTGCGCGTGGCCGGCACGCTGTGCCCGCCGTTCCGTGAATTGACCGCGAACGAGGAGGATGAGCTGGTGTGTACGGTCAATGCTTCGAATGCCCACATCGTGTGGATCGGCCTCGGCTCGCCGAAGCAGGATGTGTGGATGCAGCGCTTTCGCCCGCGTCTCAACGCGCCGTTGCTCGTCGGTGTGGGGGCGGCGTTCGATTTCTTCACCGGACGGCAAAAACAGGCCCCGCGCTGGATGCAGCGCAGCGGGTTGGAGTGGGCCTTCCGTCTGGCGCACGAGCCGCGCCGCTTGTGGCGGCGGTATCTGATCTACAACCCAAAGTTTCTGTGGCAAGTAGTGTTGCAGCTTTCCGGCCTGCGGCGCTATGACTGACCGGCCTCTTTGCCACAATCGGGTTCGTGAGCGCGGCCTGGCTGCCGGAATATTCGGTCTGGCGGCTTTCATCTTCGCTTACGGCGCGCAGCAATTGCCTATCGAGGCGTTCGGTCTCGGCTTCGACTGGCGCCCGTATTGGGCCGCTTACCGGGAGGGCTGGCCCGTGTACCCGGCCACTATCTTCAACCCACCGTGGACGCTGCTGATGCTTTGGCCGATCGCCGTCTGGCCGTTCGGTGCGAGCTGGGGGCTGCTGGCGTTCTTCACATACGCTGTGTTGCTGGCAACTGCGCCGCGCCGGGGCGCCGGCTCACTCGATGGCATAGCCGTGTTGGCTTTGTTGTCTTCATACATGGTCATCCGGCAAATCGCTGATGGCAACCTGGCGCTGTTGATGATCGGCGGCTTCTGGCTGCTTGGCTACGGATGGAAACGACGGAGGGTTTGGGCAGTGGCGCTTAGTATCCTTTTGATCACGGCCAAACCTCAGGAGTCCTGGCTCGTGCTGCTGTGGCTGGCCGTGCGGCTTGTTGTTAAGTGGCCGCTCGAACGCTGGCTTCAGGTTGCGGCGATCTTTACGTTGCTCGCAATGCCCGGGTTGCTGTGGCTGGGCCGCGACTGGTGGCGAGGGCTGTTTCCCTCCGAACTGAGCCTGTCGGCGCAAGTAGCGCGGCCCTTTGCCAATATCAGCCTTGTGGGAGCTGAAGGCTATCTGGGCTGGCCAAGTGGCCTGACTCTGTTGGCGGTTTTGTGTATTGGCATAGCAACGCTGGGGTTGCTGTCTCGACGGCAACCCGGTTTCTCACCGGCCGCGCTTGGCCTTTGCGTGAGCGCCTCGCTGTTGCTCTCGCCCTATTCCAACGAGCACAGTGTGGTTACCGTTCTGGCAATCAGCGTGATCCCGCTGTGGCGGCGCGCTGCGTTCATCAGTCCAGGGCTGACGCTGGTGTTGTGGACCTATCTCCCCTACGCATCCATGGCGCTGGGCCTGCCGCGTCATCTGCCCGAGCCGGTCTGGACGGCGTGGTTGGCAGCGGTCTGGGCCTGGTGCGTAGTCACCGTTTGGCGAAGCCGACCCGGTTCTGAGTCATTCAGCCAACCAAACTTTGGCGGGGAAGCGCCGGCCGGGCTTACAGGGAGATGTCGCTGATTTTTTAGCCTGAACACACCCGTTCGGATTGTCTGCGCTTTTACGGCCGCGCCTCGGCCTGTGCCTGTATCTGTTGCGCCCGCGCCGAGATATCGGTGAGCGCGGCAATGATAGCCAGGTCCTGCTCGAGCGTAATGGAGCCGCCGCCCGCATCGCAGACGGCGGTGATAGGCTGAACGGAGTTGACCGACTCATGCACGAGCACACGATACTGATAGTAGAGGCCGTACCAGTCCGCTGGCACGTCGTTGTAGCCCGCTTGGCTGACGATCAATTCATTCCGATAGTTGTAGAAGTTCCAGCAGCTGCCGGTCTGATTGTTCTCGATGAGCCATTTGAGCACATCTACAAACTTAAGATTGAACTGGCTCAACTCGCGGATCTCTTTACGAAAGTCGTCGGCATTCCACGGATGCAGGATCGTTTGCGGAAACACGGGAGCGGAGGGGGGAAGCGTAGCGGTGGAAGTGGGCAGCGGCTTCGGCGTGTTCGTCGCCGGAACGGTTTCCGTGGGCAATGGCGTGTCCGTCGTAGTTGGAGCAGCGGTCACTGTCGGAGAGGGCGTCTCGGTAGGATTGGGTGAAGCTGTCGCCGTAGAGGTGAAAGTTGACGTCGCGCCGGAGGAGGGCGTCCACTCGACAAAGGCACTCGTCGCCACGCCAACAGTGGCTTGGACGATTGGTTCAACCGAAGGCGCACACGCGGCGAGCACGCCCACAAGCAATAGCCAACCGACCACTAATAACGCGGAGTCGATCGGTTTCATAAGCACGCCTCGGAATGACCATAGGAGTCAACATTTGTATCGGAAAGACTCGCCTCGGCGAAGATGACCCTTGTCCCAGAGCGTAACTCTCCACCGGCGGTCAACTGTGTCCATCCATGCCCACCACCTTCTCCATCACCACTCCGTCCTCGCCGTGCGCGTAGTAGCGCGGCGCACGGCCGGCGCGGCGGTAACCGGCCTGCTCGTATAGCGCAATGGCCGCCGCATTGGAGGCGCGCACCGTCAGCCGGATTCGCGGTGTGTTCAACCGCGCCTCGGCCTCCGCCAGCAGCCGCCGGCCCAGGCCTTGTCGCTGAAAATCCGGATGGACGGCGAGCGTGGCGATCAGGCCTTCATTCGTCCAGACGTTGCGTTCGGCGATGACCAGGCCCACCAACTGCTCTTCGACCACGGCCTTGAGCCGGATGCCGGGGGTGAGCAGGGCCAGGCCCAGCTCCAACAGGCCCCAGGCATCCGGCCCGAAGCAGGCGCGCTCCAGATGCCAAGCGGCGAACCAGTCGCGTAAATCGGCTTTCTGAATCTGCTGCGTGATGCCGATCACTTCTCCGCACGGTCTGACGAAGTGGCTCAAGAGTCCGAAGACAGTTTTCGCCAGCGTTTGAAGTGATTACTTGATCGGCAAACGCCGGACGCGAACATGGTCTTCTGCTACGCTTACGATGACAGCCTGCTCCAATGGTACAGAAATGCCACGCTTAGAGGCGAGATGCCCATGTTCGCCAGGAATCTCATGCGGCCACAGGCGTTTGGGGCTGAATCGTCTCCTCGGCCAGCCACGCGGCGTAGCACAGCGCTTTACGAACATCTTTAGGCTCAAGATACGGGTATGCGGTCATGATGTCCTGGATCGTCATCCCGTTGGCGGTCTAAAGACACGGTGACTCGAGTGCCACGAATGCATGCCCGACCGCCCATAATCTGGGGATCAAATGTGATGCGGTTAAGTTAAAACCCAGCATACTGCGCTCCTTTCACGAGGCGCCACAACGTCTCCATGCTAAGCTGTCAGTGGCAGGGCAGTCAACTTCAGGGCCGTCACCCGGTCGTTGCAGCCTCAACCTACATGTTCTTATACTAACGTTTACTCCTTCTTGTTGCCGCCCGCGAAACTACTCAGAAGAGAGGTGAACTCCATCGGGAAGATGTACTTGGTCGAGGGGCTGGCACCTAGCGCCTTGAGGGCTTCGAAATACTGGAGCGTCATCGTCTTCTGGTCAATGCTGCTGGCCGCAGCGTAGATGGTTTGCAGCGCCGCGGCGAAGCCCTCGGCCCGCAACAGCTGCGCCTGCTTCTCACCTTCGGCGCGCAGGATGTTGGACTGGCGCTCGCCCTCGGCCTGCAGGATGGCGGCCTGCTTCTGACCCTCGGCCCGGTTGATGGCCGCTTCCTTTTCGCCGGTGGACTCGGTCACCAGTGCGCGGCGCGTGCGCTCCGCCGACATCTGCCGGTTCATCGCCTCTTGCACTTCACGTGGCGGGATGATCTCGCGAATCTCGACATTTGTTACCTTGACGCCCCAGCGCTCGGTCACCTCGTCCAGTTTGACGCGCAGCGTCTGATTGATGTGCTCGCGCTGCGAGAGCACATCGTCCAGCATGATGCCGCCGATGACGGAACGCAGCGTGGTGGTGGCAATGCCGGCCGCCGCCATCTCAAAGTTGCCCACGCCCACCACCGTCAGCGTGGCATCAACGACTTTGTAGTACCATAGGAAATCAATCGAGATGGGGGCGTTGTCTTTGGTGATGGAGGTCTGGTGCGGCACCTCGCGCACCTGTTCGCGCAGGTCTACCGTGCGGCCCTGGTCAATCAACGGCAAGAGCAGGACGAGGCCCGGCCCCTTCTGTCCGATGACGCGCCCCAGCCGCAGCACCACCAGGCGCTGATACTCCGGCACGATGCGGATGGAAGTGACCAGGATGCCCAGCCCGAACAGTATGATGATGCCAAGCAGGCACAGCAAAAACGATCCACCCAGGAATGCTCCGTCCATGATCAAGCTCCTTTACGTGAGTGAGGGTTGAAAACTTACCTTTTCTTCGCCGGCGGGCCGGCGGCTCGCTCCATCTGCTGGCGCACCAGGGCGATGATCTCCGAAATCTGCTTGTCGCCCGGCGCCTGGCGCGCGGCCTCCTCCAGCACGCGCAGGCTGCGCGCATAACGCCTGATCCGCGCATAGCCGAGGCCCAGCTCCTTGTAATACAACGTTTCCCGGGGAGCCAGGCCGACCGCTTTGCGCCACTGCGCTACTGCCAGTCCCCACAGCCCCAGCTTGCTATACTCGCGCCCGCGCTGATAAAACGCGCCCGCCGTGTGCACGTCACTGTCCGGCTGATTGTACAACCGCTGCGAAGTGACGCTGAACTCCTGATAAGAGGAGCCGGTCAGGTAGAGCAGCGCCAGCGCCATGAGCATGTTCACAATCCCGGGCGCCCAGCCCAGGTAGCCGTTGGCCAGCAGGAACAGGTTCAGGCCGAGGTCGGCGATGAGGGCGATCAGGGTCAGATAAAAGGCCCAGGCCCAGCGCTGGCTCAGCCCAAACAGCAGCACGCCGAAAAAGGCCAGCCGCCCGCCGAAGGCAATTACCAGATTGCGGGCCAGGGCGGCGTTCCACTGCGTGAAGTTTGCCAGGAAAAGGTCTACGCCGCGCAAATTCGCCAAGGATTGAACCACCGCGCGCCCGTCGCCCGTCTGACCCAGGTTGAGCAGCGGGCCGGCAAGCGGTATCAATCCCAGCGCCAGAAAGATGCCGAGGAGGAGCTGGCTCAGTTTGAGATGCTCCGAGTGCGACGAGCGCCGGACTTTGATAACCAGTTTCTGGCCGCAGTGCGGACACTTGCAATCTTCTTCGGCGGTGGGGCGCGCGCAGGCCACGCACAGTAGCGGGCTGTCCATATCGTCTTCGATTTCCTGCGGCGCAGCCTCAGGCATGGCCTGACGGGACGCTTTCACAAGCGCGGGCCGCAGCGCGGGTGTCAGCAGCTCGTCCAGGCGCCGGCGCGCTTCTTCATTCTGCGGGTTGAGGGTGAGCACGTTCTCCAGCGCCACCCGCTCATCGTCGGCGTCATCCATCACCCGGCTCAGCCATAGCCAGGCGACCTCGTTCTGGTCGTCGTCCTCCAGCAGCTCTAGCAGAAGCCGGCGGCCATATTCCCGGTCGCCGCGCCGGATGGCGGCGATCGCCGTCTGTAATGCAGAAAGAGGTCGGGACGACATGCAAACGCTTCGGCTGAGCTTGGCTGAATTGAGCCTGATTATACTGCCCTCGATGGCCGGTTCTCGAACCGATACGGATTGGCCCCGGAAAAACCGCTTGGCCGCGAAGATTTTGAATCCACGAAGTCACACGGAGGAGCACGAAGAAAATGGCGCACCCTTCGTGGCTTCCTTCGATTCCGGCCAGACGCCACGTGTGCACACAATGGTTGTCAGAGAACATGCCGCCCCTTCGACTGCCGCTTCGCTTCGCTCAGCGTCCGCTCAGGGTGCGGCTGACGTGTTTTGCGTGCACACGACGCCACACTATATTGCCATTTCGAGTCGAAGACTCTACAATCCGCGGTGATGCCGACCTGGGCTTTGGCGCTGTCTTACTGGCTTCACTTGCTTGCTACCGTAGTTTGGGTAGGCGGGCTGACGTTGCAGGCGCTGCTCGTCTGGCCGGGAGCAGAGGCACGCGGGGGCCGCAGCCCGGAAGCCGGCCGCTTCCTGCGCGAACTGAACCGGCGCTTCAACCCCTGGGCTTGGCTTAGCCTGGCTGTGCTCACGTTGACCGGCCTGTTCCAGATGGCGGCAGACCCCAACTATCACGGCTTTCTGGCCATAGACAACGCCTGGACGGTCGCCATCCTGCTCAAGCATCTGGCCGTGCTGGGCATGATGGGCATCGGCGCGGCGCTGCAATGGATCGTCCAGCCGGAGCTGGCACGGTTGACCCTGCTCCAGGAACGCGGCAAACCCGCGCCGCACATCGCCGCGATGCGCAAGCGCGAGACGTTCCTGATGCGCGCCAACCTGATCTGCGCGGCGCTGGTGCTGTTGTGCACCGCCGTTGCGACTGCGCTGTGAATAGTCTGTGCGCTCACTTCGGGCTGCGCCGGAGGGGTGACGTGGATGACTGATGATTGATGGATTGATGACTGAAGACTAATGACTGAAGACTGAACATGGAAGCGTCTTCTCTCCCACTCGATCAGGTCTTGCACGGCGACTGTACCGAGCTGCTCTACACGCTGCCGGAGAAGTCGGTGGACGTGGTGTTCGCCGACCCGCCCTACAACCTGCAATTGCAAAACGAGCTATGGCGGCCCAACCTGACGCGCGTGAACGCCGTGGACGAGGAGTGGGACCGCTTTGACGACTTCGCCGAGTACGACGCCTTCACCCGCGCCTGGCTCACCGGCTGCCGCCGCGTGCTCAAAGACAGCGGCACGCTCTGGGTCATCGGCACGTATCACAACATCTATAGGGTAGGGGCAATTCTGCAAGACCTCGGTTACTGGATACTCAACGATCTGGTATGGATCAAGTCCAATCCGATGCCCAACTTTCGTGGCGTGCGCTTCACCAACGCGCACGAGACGCTCATCTGGGCGCAGAAGAAGCGCGGCGCACGGTATACCTTCAACTATCGCGCGCTCAAGGCGCTCAACGACGACCTGCAGATGCGCAGCGACTGGTATCTTGGCCTGTGCACCGGTCAAGAGCGGCTCAAGCTCAACGGGCGGAAGGCTCACGCCACGCAGAAGCCGGAGGCGCTGCTCTACCGTGTGCTGCTCGCCAGCAGCAAGCCCGGCGATGTGATCCTCGACCCGTTCTTCGGCACGGGCACCACCGGCGCCGTGGCGAAGAAGCTGCGCCGCCGCTGGATCGGCATCGAGAAGGAGAAGAAGTACGTGGCGCTCGCCCGTGAGCGCATTGCTGCGGTCACACCCAGCCTGATCGAGGACGACGGCATTTATGCTCTCCCGGAGAAACGCAGTGCGCCGCGCGTGCCCTTCGGCTCGCTTCTCGAGCACGGCCTGCTCCAGCCGGGGCAAACACTCTACTTTGGCCGGCAGGGGCGCTTCACCGCCACCGTCCTCGCCTCCGGCCAGATTCGCTT
>JAVQXV010000297.1:0-3134 GCA_033577755.1 Anaerolineales bacterium | reverse complement strand
TAATTCTATCCATATCTTCGTCCGTTCAATCCGTTGCATCCGTTCCCCATCCGTTGCCTCCGTTGTCAGAAGCCGGCAGCGGCGCGCATCGCGTTGAAGGCATCGAAGGTGGCTTTGATGTTCGTGCCGTACAGTTGCTCCTGACCGATGCCGTTGTAGGAACGGGCGAACGCTACAAAGTCCTGCGCCTGCAAAGCGGCGATGCGCTGCGGATTGGCGTTGACGAAATCGAAGAAGCCGACGACCTGCGCGCGCTCCGCCTGGGCGCGGTCGGGGTGGTTGAAAGCATCGAATAGTTCGTGGACGGTGGCGTAGCCGATGACGGCGTGATTGAAGCCCATGATTTGCGGCGCGCCCATGCTGATGGACTTCTTGGCGGCTTCATCGTCGAGCGTGCGTGCAAAGTCCAGCACCTCCCACTCGCGCACCTGGTCGCCATGAAAGTCCGGGCGGTCGGGCGGGCGCCAGTCTTCGTTGGGCGTCGGGCGCCACTTGTGTCCCAGCCATCTTTGGTTGGGGTTGAAGGTGAAGTGTCGTTCGAACACGGCTTGGTTGTGCCGGCCCCACAGGTTGTAGAAGACGTGGTTCTCGAACCGGATGAGCATCTTGTTAGTGACCGGGCTGAAAGTCTGTCCGCCGGACTCGACGGCGAAGACGGCCACGGCCACTGCCGGCTCGATTTGTAGTTGGGCGGAGAGCGCTTCGAGCAGGTTGCCGTATTGGTTCCAGATGCGGGCGGCCAGCCGGTTGAGCAGCGGCGCTTTGGGATCCACGCGCAACAGCTTGTCGGCAGGTGGTGCAAGTGGTATGTCGCCCAGCGTGGCGCCGAGGGAGGCACGCGGGGCGGGCGCCGCAGGTGGACTTGGCGGGGCGGGCGCGGCTGAGGCGGGCGTAGGCTGAGCAGGTGCAGGTGGCGCCGCAGCCGTAGCAGCGGTCACAGGCGTCAGCTGAACGAAGCCGCGATGCAGGAAGCCTTCCCGGCCGTTCGCGCTGACCTTGAGCCACTCGCCCTGCTGCTGGAGCACCGTGAACGGCGTGCGCGGGACGAGCACGGTTAGAATCGGGAACGTCGTGCCTGCACCCGCGCGCAGATTGACGCGATGAGTCGTGATTCCGGTGATAGTGGTCATGGCGTTCGGCTCCTGAGATTAACGGTTTGGAAGTAGAGCGTAGAAAGTAGAAAGTGGAAAGTGGAGCTTAGGACGATGAACGAGCCGGACTTTCGCACTTCCTACTTTCTACCCACCACTTCCCTTACTTCCAGCCGCGTATAGCTTACCGAAAGACCGCCGTTGGTGCGGTCGCGCAGGAACAGGCCGAAGATGCCCTCGCGGAACGTCTTGTCCGTTGCACTGCCGACGAAGCAGTCATTGGCATAGACGTTAAACTGCTCCTGCATGACCCAGACCAGTAGTGTGTTCTCTGCCGGTGCGCCGGTTTGCAGCATAGCCACCGACGTCCAGTCCAGCAGGACGGTTTGCACGTTATCCTGCAGCCGCTCTAGGCGCGCCTGGCCGGCGCAATTTACCTTGAACACGTAGCCGTTAAGTCGGCCGCGTGCATCCGGCTGCCCGCGAAAGAAAAGGCCGTACTCATCGTTAGGGTAACACAGATTGACGCGCACGGTGAGGCGAATTTGTTGGTCGCCGGCGCGCACTTCCGGCCCGACGGCGATGCGCCAGCCCAGGTCGCTGCGCTTCATCACGGCGTTGAGCGCCCCGCCGGCCGGGTCTCCGGTCAGGCTGAACGCTACGGCCTCGTCGCCGAATGCCCAGTTCCAGCCGCTTGCACCGTCGAAGTTCTCTTCCCAAAGCACCCTGCCTACATTCAAGTTTGGATCGGGAGTGACGGCGGTAGAGGAAATGCTCGGCGTTTCGGTGGGAGTCGCCGTTGAAAGAGGAGTGAATAAGGGCGGCAACGGCGTCAGCGTGGCCGGTATGACCGGCGTAGCAGACGGCGGCACGGGCGTGGCGGTCGCTGTCGGTGGCGGGGCGGTGGGTGGGGCGAGGGTCAGCGGTGTGGGCGCACAGGCCGCCGCCAGGCACAGCAGCCAGACCCAACCCAAGGAGCTGGCGCGCTTTGCATCTCCCACTCTGTCACACCTCCTTCGTCACCGCTAACCTACTACTTTCCACTTTGTACTTCTACTTTCCATACCGCTGCTTCACCGCCGGAATGAGGTACTCGGCGAAGGCGCTCTGCAAATCGTAGCGCGGGGCATAGCCCCAATCGGCGCGGGCTGCCGAGTCGTCCACGTCTTCCGGCCAGGAGTCCACGATGGCCTGGCGGCGCAAGTCCGGGAGGAACTCCACTTGTGCAGCGGCGAAGTAGCCGGCAATGAGCTGTTCAAGCTCATGCGCCGAGGGATTGAAAGCGCCGACGTTATAGACGTAGCGCGTGAGGCGTTCGCGTGGCGCAGCGGCCAGTTGCAGCAGCGCCGTAATCGCGTCGGGCATGGCCATGAAGGGGATGCGCGTGTCGCGACGGACGAAGCAGTGATAGCGTAGTCCCTGCGCCGCCTGATGCAGCATCTCCGGCGCGAAGTCGCTGGTGCCGCCGGTGGGCAACGTCGCTGCGCTGATCAGGCCGGGGAAGCGCAGGCTGCGAAAGTCCACCCGGCCTGCGGTCGGCTGTGCGTCGAGCTGGCGATAGTAGTTGGCGTAGTAGCGGCCCAGCTGCTCGCAGTAGAGTTTGTTGATGCCGTACATGGTGCGCGGCTCGCACCACTCCGTCTCGCGCACGCGGCCGGCGCGGCGCTTCGTTTCCAGATCGGGCAGGCCGTACACGGCGATGGAGCTGGGGAAGAGGAAGATGATGTCGCGCCCGGAGCTGCGCGCCTGTTCGGCGGCCATCTCCAGCAGATTAAGCGTGCCATCCACGTTGACGCGGTGGCCGAGGGCGGGCTGACGTTCGGCTTTGGTGGAGAGGACGGCGGCCAGATGGTAAATGGCGTCGAAATCGTATTCGGCAGAGAGGCGCGCCAGCAACGCCGGGTCGAGAATATCGCCGGTCACGACGCGGTGACAGCGCGCGGCGAGCGCGCTATCCAGCGGGCGCACGTCCAGCGCAATCAGCCGCAGTTGACCGCTGCTTCGGGCAAGGTGCTCGATGAGGCCGTGACCGATTTCGCCGTT
>JAVQXV010000296.1:0-3149 GCA_033577755.1 Anaerolineales bacterium | reverse complement strand
CGAGAGTATAATCTTCCAATCTTATGGCACAGGCAAAGCGCATATGGCTTTTACCCAACCGGGCGATATCGTCCAGCTCGTCGGCCAAAGCCGGCAAGGTGCGCGACGGCCACGCGCCGCGCAGACCTTTATCTTCAAGCTCAGCCCCGGCGAGCGGCTGCACACGCATGTCGGCATCATCGAGCACGACGCGCTCATCGGGCAGCCCCTCGGCTCGGAGATCACCAGCCACACCGGCCACAAGTTCTACCTGCTGACGCCTTCCACCGATGACCTGATTCGCGACCTCAAGCGCTCCTCGCAGATCATCTATCCCAAGGACATCGGTTTTATTTTGATGAAGCTGGCGATTGCGCCGGGCAAGACGGTGGTGGAGAGCGGCACCGGCAGCGGTGGCCTGACGACGGTGCTGGCGCTGATGGTCGGGCCGCAGGGGCACGTGATTAGCTACGACGTGCGCGCCGATATGCAGGCGCTGGCGCGCAAGAACCTGGAGCGCGTGGGCCTGGCCGAACGGGTGACCTTCAAATTACGCGACATCGCCGAGGGCTACGACGAGACGGACGCCGACGCGCTCTTCCTCGACGTGCCCAATCCGTGGGATTACGTGAGCCAGGCGCGCAACGCGCTGGCGGGCGGC
This sequence comes from Anaerolineales bacterium, assembly GCA_033577755.1. GTDB lineage: Bacteria > Chloroflexota > Anaerolineae > Anaerolineales > UBA6663 > JANWXR01. The sequence goes on along the minus strand of JAVQXV010000296.1, from coordinate 2,509 downwards.
GGCTTCTTCGGCTCGATTGTGCCCACCGCCAATCAGGTCTCACGGCTGCTGGAGGCGCTGCAGAAGAACCGGTTTGATTTTCTGGAAGTGTGCGAGGTGCTTATCCGTTACTACAAGGCGGTTCCGGAGCGCCTACGCCCCACCGACCGTATGGTGGCGCACACCGGCTATTTGGTGTTCGGGCGCGCCGTGACCTGGCAGCAGCCGCAGGCCGCGCCCGCCGAGGAGCCGGAGGCCGACTCGGACGAGGCCGCGTTGGATGATTTCGTTTAGGACAAACGGCTCTGTCGAGTTCGGCGGGAAAGGCGCACACCGATAGGACGAACGGACACGGACTCTTGCAGGAAAGCTCTGCGCCATCCGCGCTTATCCATGCCATCCGTGTACCAACCCCTGCTATGACCGGGAGAGCCGGACAAACAAGACATCGGCTGCGGCCCGGTGACCAAGGTGAGCGTTAGCGGACACGCCGGGGTTTTTTCGTCTTTGCCGCTACGGTTTTGCCGGCGCGCTCACGTTCTGCCAGCTTCCGGTCGAGTTCTTCCCACGTCGTTTCGGCCCACTCATCGGCATCGTCGCGCTTGCCGGCCTGCGCCTGCCGGCTGGCGAGCGCAATCCACTCGCGCAGTTGCTCGCGTTCGGCGGGCGTCGCCGACTCAATCAGCGCCTTCTCAATCCTCGTCTGCACGCCAGAGCCGCCGAAGCTGATGTCCCACGCCAGCACCTCAAAAGCCTGACGCAGCGCGCCGGCGCGCACTTTGTCCTCCGGCGTCAAGGCCCTCCAGCAGTCCAGCAGGTGCCCGGTCGCATTCTCCATCACATCGAGCAGATCGCCATCGCCGCCGGCCTGTCCGGCCGCCAGCATCAACTCGCTCAACAGGGCGCTCAGCAGGTTATAGGCGGCTTCATAACGTCGCTCGCCCAGCAGCGTCCCGGCCTGCTCCACCAATGCGTCGAGGTCGTCCCAGACCGCATCTGCGTACTCATCGTCATCGTAGTCGTACTCGTAGCCATAAGCGTCGCCGTCGTCATAACCCAGCGCGGGCCGAAGGCGCTCCACCAGCTGGCGCACGCGGTCACGCAGTTCCGCCGGCGGCAGCGTCGCCGCGCCGAGCACCAGCAGGCGCGACTCTACGACAGGTTCCAGCTCCGGCTCATGCTCTAGCAGCTTCTGGATGAGGGTGAGCAGGTCGGCCTTGTCTAACCGCTTCAGTTGCGCTGCCAGCGAGGGAGATTTTTTCTTCGACTGCGGTCGGGCCGTCGGCGAGGTCCTCCCGTTCATCGCCGCATAGAGCAGCGCAGCCACATGCTTACAGCCGCCGCCCATCGGGCAGGAGCAATCCCCATACGGATACTCGCCGGCGGCGAAACGTATCGTGACGCGGTAGGGCCGAGACTCGCTGCCCTGGACGCGCCCGGTCAACCTCTTGCCCGACCAGTGATAGCTCAGCACATGGCCATTGCGATAGTAATTCAAGCCGCGTTCGGCGTACGTCGCGCCAAGCCAGCTCTTGATCGCCGCGTCGGTGATTTTCGGAACCGCCATTTCCGTTCCCTCCACTGACGACTCGACCACCCAACTACCTGACCAACCGACCACCCGACCACTCGACTACCATGTTCTGGGCACGGTCAGCTTGCTGATTTTGCGCGGGATGTTCTTATAGACTCGCGCCAGCACATCGGCCAGCAGGGCGTTGTCTTCAGGCTTCTTCCAAAAGTTGGCGGGCGGAAGGTGCGCGCCCAGGCCGGCGCCAGGTTCAACCTCGTGCGGGAGCGGGATGGCGGGCAACTCCGGCGCAGCCCAAAACTCGGCGGGGGAGGCCGGCAACGTGGCGGCTGCGGCGGCGAAGTCCGCCTCGCGCTGCTGTAGCTCGGTCTCGATACAGCGACGGATGGCAACTTCTCCACCCAGCCCCCGCAGCACCGGCAGATAAGCGGGATACACTGTAAGGGCGCGGCACATGAACTTCAGGCCAAGCTCCTGTGCCGTCTGAGACCGGTGAGAGAATCTGACTTTGCACTCGCCCCAGGCCGGGACGAGTTGGAGCTGCACAAGCGTCTCTGGCTTCAGCGGTGTGCCGCGCGCCAAGTCGCGCAGCGTATCCGCGCGGCTTAGCCACCGGTAGGCGGCTTCGCGTTGCGCTTCCGGCAGTGGCGGGAACTCGGCCTCCAGCAGGTAGCGGCCGTTGCGGTTGGAGTAGTGCAGTTCCAGGCGCGCGCCTTCCAGTAGCACGCGCTCCACGCGCTCGGATAAGTCGCGGTTCCAGTAATACACATATTGGCTCGTCGGTTGAGGCTTAAGCAGCGCCGTAGCCAGCGGCGGCTGGAATCGGAAACCGTTCACCAGTGCGGTAAAGGTAGCATAGTTCTCTTCGCCATAGAGATAGGTGAGCGAAGACGCTTCCCACGCCATCAACTGAGCGCGCCCCAGCCCAAGGACGAGAATATGCGCCGAGGTGCGCAGTTTATGGCCCAGGTCCGGCTCGTAAAGCTCGTAGCGGGCCAG
>JAVQXV010000295.1:0-3181 GCA_033577755.1 Anaerolineales bacterium | reverse complement strand
TTGTATTGTTTAGCTCTTCTTCGCGCCGATTCGCGTAATTCGATGCAAAGTTTTCGGCATCGAATTGCGCGAATGAACACGAATCCGCCGGTGATGTTATGTGGCGGAATCGGCGCGAGCTGCGGGGTTGACGTAGCGGAAGTCACAGAACGCGGCGCCTTCCATGATGGTCTGGGTGCGCGTCAGGGTCACTTCCGGGTTGAAGCCCTCGATCAAGGCGAAGTCGCGGTTGCAGGAGAGCAGTGCACCCAGCTCAGGGATGCCAAGCGCGCGGTACATCTCGGCGTAGCGGCAGCGCCGAACGTTGAACGAGAGCCGCTGCTCGTTCTGCTCCAGCACTTCCAGTTCCAGCGCATCATCCTTTGTCCACGCGGCCAGGCTATCATGGAACTCTTTCAGCCCACGCCCGTTCATCTGCTCGGCCAGCGCCGCGCCCTGGCTGCGGGCAATGCCGATAATGGTACGCCGCACGATCTCCAGCACGCGCTCGCGGCCGAACTCCGCGCTCAATGCCTCGATGAGCGGCATCAGAATCCGCGCTTCGATCTCGCGCCGCTTCAAAACGCCGATTTCGTTCAAACGGTCGGGCGGGGGAGGGGTAGGCTCAGCGGTCATGGTCTTCTCCGAGGGCAGGGGGGTGGTGTCAAGTGTCATGTGTCATGTGTCAGGTGCGTTTGTGCAGCCGGTTTGCGCTCAGGGGCAGGAACCCGCGTTTGAGCCGGGCGGGGTGGCAGTCCGGGTCATAGCCGTAATGGTCAATCAAGAGGCAAGCGATAAAGCGAGGTTTTGCCGCGCATCGCCCGCCCGAGCGATTTGGCGGGGTGCAATTCTATTTTTGGCTGGGGCCGCATTCTGAGTGAAGGCCCGCAGTTTCTGCGGGCCGCAGTCGAAGGAGTGGCCAATAATCTGGAAGGCACACATTTGGCGAAAGGACGTGACGTAACCGGCACATTGCGATTATACTGAGTGAAGCACATCCTTGGCTCAGGGAACTTCCATGAAACTGGTCACTTTCAAATCGAACATCGGGCTGCGGCTGGGCACGGTGCGCGTGGACGGTAACGTGACGCCCATCCCCGGTATTGACATGCTTGGCCTGATCGAGGCAGGTGAAGCGCGGCTGAAAAAGGCCCGCACCGACACCGGCTACCTGCTCTCGCTGGCGGAGCTGGAATTGGCCGCCCCCATCCCGACGCCGCGTCGCAACATTTTCTGCGTCGGTATGAACTACCGGGAGCACGCCGCTGAAAGTCTGCGCGCCCAGGGGCGTCCGGTGGTAATGCCGGACGTGCCGGTGTTCTTCACCAAGGCTACCACCACCGTCATCGGCCCAACGGACGACATTCCCTTCGATGCGAGCGTCTCGACCAAGCTGGACTGGGAGGTAGAGCTGGCGGTGGTCATTGGCCGGCGGGGCAAGAACATCCGGCGCTCCGAAGCCTGGGATTACGTGTTCGGCTATACCATCCTCAACGACGTCTCGGCGCGCGACCTGCAACATCTGCACGGTGGGCAGTTCTTCAAGGGCAAGAGCCTGGACGGCACCTGTCCGATGGGGCCGTGGATCGTGACCAAGGAAGAACTACCCGACCCGCACAAATTACGTCTGGTCTGTCGTGTCAACGGCGTAGTCAAGCAGGACTGGCATACCGGCGACATGATCTTTGACATCCCAACACTGATCGAATGGCTATCGCGCGGGATGACGTTGCTGCCCGGCGACATCATTGCCACCGGCACGCCGCATGGCGTGGGCTTCGCCCGCACCCCTCCTGAATATCTGAAGCCGGGCGACATAGTGGAATGTGAGATTGAGGGGCTGGGTGCACTGCGGAATCGCGTCGTGGCAGTCTAGCGAAGGTTTTTTTGTTGATTGCCTTTCAGATGGGGCGCTTTTGTGTCCGCTTTGAAGTGTGATCATCTGTTTGAATATCCGTTGACCGACCCGGCCAACCACTCGACTCGACTACCTGACTACTCGACTCTTCCTCCCGCATCGCCTTGAAGGCCGCAATTGCCACCTCCAGCATTTTCTCATCGGGCCGGCGCGTGGTTAGCCGTTGTAGGGCCAGGCTGGGGGCGATGAGCGCGCGCACCAGCGGGTTGCCGATGTGCCGGGCCGTGAAGCGCTGATACTCGAAGGCTATAGCTGCCACAACCGGGATGAGCAAAAAGCGTGACAGAATGCGCTCCACGAGCGGCAGTGGGCCGAGCAATGCAAACAGAAAGATGGATAAGGCGGCCACGTTGAGAATGAAGGCCGTGCCGCAGCGCGGATGCTCCAGCGGGAAGCGTGCCGCCGAGGCCGGCGTCAGCTCTGCACCCGCTTCGAAGGCGTGAATGGTCTGATGCTCTGCACCGTGGTAGGCGAACACGCGCCGAATCTCCGCTATCTGGCCGATGGCCCATAAGTAACCGATAAGCAAGGTCAGCTGAAGCGTGCCTTCGGCCAGCGCGACGCCTAGGAAGGGCAGGCCGAGCACGGTCTCCGTCCAGTACGCGGCCGTGGTCGGGCCGACGGAGAAGATGGCGATGGCGAAGATTACCGAGAGCGCAATCGTGCTCCAGGCTGCCGGCCCCTCGAACTTTACCTCTTCGCCCCCGGCGATTTTGGCCGAGTAGTTGAGGCTCTGCCAGCCAAGGCCGAGCGCGTCCCACAAGCCGAGCAGGCCGCGCAAAAACGGCGTGTGGCTGAAGGCGCTGCGATAGATGGGGTTGAGCGGCTGGGTGTGGATGACGATGCGTTGATCGGGGGCGCGCACGGCGATGGCCATCGCCCGGCGCCCGCGCATCATCACTCCCTCGATGACGGCCTGGCCACCATAAAACGGCAGGGGGTCGGTGGCATTGGTGAGAGAGTTGAGGTTCAAGCGATGTTGCCCTAAAGTTCGGCCCGCCTCGGAGCCGGGCGGCGGGCGCGGATGAGTTCGGCGTGCTGTCTGCGGCGCTGTTCCACTTCGGCCATGACGCGGTCACGGATCTCCTGCCACTCTTCGGCGGGGACGGCAAGAAAAGCATCCACGACTTTTGGATCGAACTGGCGGCCCGCTTCGGCGGCAATGATCTGTTGCACTTCCGCATAGGAGCAGCGGCGGCGGTAGGGACGGTCTGAAGTGAGCGCGTCGAAAGTATCGGCCACAGCAAAGATGCGCGCGCCGATGGGCGTAGCCTCGCCGGCCAG
>JAVQXV010000294.1:0-3205 GCA_033577755.1 Anaerolineales bacterium | reverse complement strand
TCGGCCTCGGCCTCTTCGTCCCCGCCTGAGAGAACGATGATGACTCTGCCCTGCGTCGCCCGCTACACGCTCCGCGCCGCACCCATGCTACACCCCCAACCCCCTCCGTGGGGCAGAGAAGTGGAGAAGGGAGTGGACGTGCGCCTCACGCTGCGCTTCGGCGAGCTGGCCCGCCGTGCCGCCCAGGCCGTCTATGGCCGCCTGTTCGCCGGCGCGGCCTCGCCTCTCCTCTCCGGCAAACGGCCCGACGGCGCGCCGCTGACCGGCCACCATCACACCTTCTTCCTCCCCACCGACGAAGACGGTGATGGCAGGCTGGATCATTTGACGTTGTATTGCGCCGCCGGCTTCGGCCCCGAAGAACAGCAGGCACTCGCAGCGCTCGACCACGTCAGCGCTCCCGAAGAGAACCTGCATGTGGCCCTGCAGCGCCTGCCCGGCACACAGCCCGCCGACTTCCCCGACGCGCCCCTGCTGGCCACTGCGCTCCGCTGGCGTTCGGCCACGCCCTTCTCCCTCACGCGCCACTACAAAACGCGCGGTCGGAAGCGCGACCGCTTTCCGCCGGAGCAGCTGCCGGAGGCCAACCTGCGCGAAGAAGCCGCACGGCGCGGCCTGCCGACCATCATCGCTCTGGAGCGGCTGGAGACCGGCACGCTCTGGGACCACGCCCGGCGTTGCGCCACCGGCAGCCGGCCCGTGTATTGGGGCGAGTTCCATCAACGCCGCGCCTTCGGAGGCGGGCGGCACGGCGACGAAATGGGCGTCGGCTTTGACATCACCTTCGCGGAACCCGCCACCGGGCCGATTGCGCTCGGTTACGCCTGTCACTTCGGTTTGGGGTTGTTCGTGCCGGCGTAGTCACATAGTCAAGTGGTCAGGTAGTCGAGTGGTCGAGTAGTCCGATGGTCAACGCACAAGCATCCGTCATCAGTCTTCAATCTCTTGAACTCCCCGACTGCGTGCCGGCGCGCATGGTCAACGAGTTCGCCTATTGCCCGCGCCTGGCATATCTCGAATGGGTGCAGGGCGATTTCGCCGACAACGCCGACACGGCCGACGGCCGCTACAAGCACCGCGTGGTGGACGCCGAAGGCGGCCGACTGCCCTCACCCCCGGCCCTCACCCCCGACCCCTCCCCCGAGGGGGGAGGGGAGTCTATTCACGCCCGCTCCGTCTGGCTCTCTGCGCCGGAGGAGTTTCTCACGGCGCGCATTGACCTGATCGAGGGCGAAGGCGACTCGGTGATGCCGGTGGATTACAAGCGCGGGGCCAAGCCTGATCATCTGCCCGAAAGCGCGTGGGAGCCGGACCGGGTGCAGCTGTGCGCACAGGGGCTGGTGCTGCGCGCCAACGGCTACCGCTGCGAGCGCGGCGTCATCTACTATATTGAATCCAGGACGCGGGTGACGGTGGAGTTCGACGAGGCCCTCATCGCCCGCACACGTGAGCTGGTGCGCGGACTGCGTGAGTTGGGCGCGAGCGGGCGCATCCCGCCGCCGCTGGAGGACAGTCCGAAGTGCCCGCGCTGCTCGCTGGTCGGCATCTGTCTGCCGGATGAGACGCGGTTGCTGGCCGCCCATCAGACGGTGGACGGCCCCGACGATGACCGGGTGCGCCGGCTGATGCCCGCGCGCGACGACGCCCTGCCGCTCTACGTTCAAGAGCAGGGTGCGCGCATCGGCAAGAACGGCGAGGTGCTGGAAGTCTGGCTAAAGGACCGCAAGCTGGGCGAGAGCCGACTGTTCGAGACCTCGCATGTGGCACTCTTCGGCAGCGTGCAGATTTCCACGCAGGCACTCGCCGAGTTGATGGAGCGCGATATCCCGGTAGCACTCTTCACCACCGGCGGCTGGTTTCACGGGCTGGCACATGGGATGAGTCACAAGAACGTAGAGCTGCGTCAGGCACAGTTCCGCGCTGCCGACGACCCGGCCCGTTCGTTAGCACTGGCCAAGGGGTTCATCGTTGCTAAAATCCGCAATTGCCGCACACTCGTCATGCGTAATCATCCAAATCCGCCGCCGGAAGTGGTGGACGGTTTGCAGCGGCTGGCGCGCGAGGCGCAGGCGGTGGAGAGCGCCGGCTCACTCTTCGGTGTGGAAGCGCTGGCTGCTAAGCTATACTTCTCCGCCTTTAGTGGCATGCTCAAGAGAAAGGCCGGCGGGAACGGCGAATGGTCGTTCGACTTCAACGGCCGCAATCGGCGCCCGCCGCGTGATCCGGTCAACGCCTTGCTCTCCTACGCCTATGCCTTGTTGGCCAAGGAGTTCACCATCACCGCTCTGCTCGTCGGGCTAGACCCGTTCTTGGGATTCTTTCACCGTCCACGCTACGGCCGCCCCTCGCTGGCGCTGGATTTGATGGAGGAGTTCCGCCCGCTCATTGGTGACTCGGTCACGCTCAGCGTCATCAACACCGGTATCCTTACACCGGCGGATTTCATCCGACGCGGCCCGGCCTGTGCGCTTACGCCGGAGGGGCGCAAGAAGTTCCTGCGCGCCTATGAGCAGCGACTCGATACACTGATCACCCATCCCATCTTTGGCTATCGAATCAGCTACCGGCGCGTGCTGGAAGTGCAGACGCGGCTACTGGGCCGGCTGCTGACGGGGGAGCTAAGCGAGTACCCGGCCTTCGTAACAAGGTGAGCCGTGCGCTTGTTGTATGTGGTAACCTACGATATCTCGGACGACAAGCGCTGGCGGCGCGTCTTCAAGCTGATGCGCGGCCATGGCGACCATCTGCAATACTCCGTCTTCCGCTGCGAGCTGTCCGATCGGGAGCGGGTGCAGCTGATGGAGAAGCTGGCGGCGGTCATCAAGAAGGACGAGGATCAGGTGCTGTTCTTCCCGCTCGGTCCGGCGGGGGGGCAGCGTGAGGGGGAGGTACATGCGGTGGGTCGGCCGTATACGGCCACGGACCACAGCCCGGTTATCATCTGACCGGCTGCTTAGCACCTTAACAACCGAAACCGGGTAAAAGGGCTAGCGAGCGGCGAGGTGGCGCGGCCCGGCACTTGAGGCGCTCGCGCTTGGCACATATAATGAAGGCGTGTTGCAGGCTGAGCCGCCTCGCCGCTCTTTGACAACCGGACAGCGAGAAAAGAGGCGGGCTGCTCGATAAAGTGGCCTAGAAGGCCTGAAAATACAGCGTTTTTAGGGCCTGATGTATCCACGCATAAAAAAGCGTGGCCCCATTGAAG
>JAVQXV010000025.1:0-26602 GCA_033577755.1 Anaerolineales bacterium | reverse complement strand
TGGCGTGAAGAACTGCGCCGGCTGGTGCTCACGGATGAGATTCTCGAGCTGCCCGCGATTGTTCGTGAATTGGCCCAAGCCCAGCGCGAGCTTGCCGAGGCCCAGCGGCGCACCGAGCAGCGCGTCGAAGAGCTCGCCCAAGCCCAGCGCGAGCTTGCCGAAGCCCAGCGGCGCACCGAGCAGCGCGTTGAAGAACTTGCCGAGGCCCAGCGCGAGCTCGCCATTGCGCAAACGCGGCTGGGCAAGGCCGTAGGCGAATTGCAACGCGCCTTCGGCTCGACCGTCGAAGAAGAAGCAGCCGGCGTGGTGGAAGTGGTCTTGCGTCGTAAAGGTTACCGCGCCACGCAGCCACCCTACTCACTGGCGCTGAACGGCGAAATTGACGTCGTCTTGCCTCTGGAAGACCCCGCAGGCCGGCAGGTGTGGGCCGTGGTGGAAGCCAAGGCGCGCCTCAGCCGGCGCGACGTGCTGGCCTGGGCACAACGGATGCGCTCGGCAGAGTGGCACCGGCGGCTGGCAGAGCAGGGCTGCGCAGGGCCGTATCTGGTCTATGCCTACAGCATCCGCACCGACCTGGGAGCGCAGGAGCTGGCCGAAGCAGAAGGCATCGGCCTGCTCAGAAGCGATGGCGAAGTGTTGCCGCCCAAGGGGCTGATTGAGCCTGCCCGTTTGGAGTAGGCCATCGGGCGGAACAAGGTGCACACCTGGACGGTGCGACAGGCACATCAATCACCCCGAGTGACGCCGACGGCGTGGCGCCGGCCGCCATCCAGAGCCTCTATCAGGTGGTTGCAGGAGAAGGACGCGCAACTCGCCGCGCCGGAACGGGAAGTGAAAGCGCTCCGGGAAGCGCAGGGTGGCGGGCAGCAGGACGCCGGGGCGCCGAGCAGCAGCACCTACACGTCCAAAAGGCGGCGTGAGCGGCTTGCTGCGGCTGTTTCTGCCGCTCATCCGAAGATAGCTTCCCGCTGATTCCCTTAACAAGAGTCCACTGAAAAAAACTACTTTTCAGGCGCAAACGCCACCATATATGGCGTCGAGATTACAACCAAAGCAGCATATGTGGCGGCCAAGTGTTCCAATCATGACCTTTTTTCAGTGCACTCACGTGTGCACGCAAAGGTTGTCGGGTAACATGCCGTCCATTCGACTGCGCTTCGCGCAGGGCGCGGCTGACATGTTTTGCGTGCACACCCTACATCCACGACCTTGACCGTTTACGCGATTTATTGCCGGCGGGTTGGCAATTCAAGTTCAACGCAAGGGCAGCGTAATCTCATTGTTCGGGACAGGTCGCCCCTGCTCATCCACAACGGGCAGGCGCGCTCCGTCTTCAGGCCGGTACAGCCCCACGTACAGAGTCACCTCTTCCCAAGTTGCGCCTTCGGGCAAAGGCAGGTCATGCTCGTCGGTGACCCTTTCTCTCACAGCCCAGACATTTGTCGGGTAGGCGTTGTGGCGCGGGAGCCGGTCGCTCTGGGTGTAGCGCCCCGGCACAGCCGTGCGCAGGTGGACGAAGACCTTATAGCTCGCAGCGATCGGCGCGCGCGCCTCCCAATGCAGCGTCACATGCAGGCTACGCCCGTCCGAGCTATAAGCAAGACTGTAGCCGTTCAGTCGGATTGCCTCGCCGAAGCGGTAGTCGAGGCGATACGCGGGCGGGGGCGGCGCTGCGGCGGCGCGTACCACGATGGGGATGAGCACATCGGCCAGCGGCTTACCATCGAGCGTCGTCACCGGTAGCGGCGCGCCGTTCACGCCCTCCAGAAAGCGCACTGCCAGCGCGCCCATGGCCGGGGCGGGGAAGTCGCCGCGAATGGTCACGCCGATTGGGTCACAGAATTCACGGCCTGGCTCCCAAAGGCTGGTCGGGTAGTTGCCGTCTCCGGGGTACGTCTGTCGGCGGCCATATCCCTGCCCGTCCGGCCCGCGAATTTCTATGCTGAGTGGATAGTTGGTGGAAATGGGCGCCGACGCACGCCAGCAAAGGGTCGCTTCGAGCCGCTCGCCCGGGCGTGCGGGCGCAGTCGGCAGATGTCCGATTAGCTCGAGGCTGTCGCCGAAGCGAGCGGATAGGCCGCGCTCGACTCGGCTCGCCTGCGTCGCCGAGAGCGGTTGCGGCTGCGCATACGCCGGGGTGATGATGATGACAGGCGTAAGCCAACCGGTGAGAACTACTCCTGCGCTCAGAGCCGGCCAGAAGTAGGGCCGAGCGTATGCCGGCAACACCGCCTGCCAGCCTAGCACAAGCAGCATCGTCAGCGCCGGCAGGCTGGGCAGCATATAACGCCCGACGACCAGAAAGCGATCATTCTGAGCGATTGAGAGCGCCAGCGCCAGACCAACTAGGCTGAGCGGCCATACACTTAGGCCAAAGACGACTCGCAATCCGACTCTCGAGTCGGTCGGGCGCAAGCTAAGCCGGAGCCAGCCCAACGCCGCCAGCACTAGCCCGAACAACATCAGCGGGTAAAGCCATGAAAAACCTTCGAGGTTGCCCCAGCCGTACAGGGCCACATACGAGCGAAAGCCGTACTCGGCTGCGCTCCGGTTGAGAGCAACGGAGGCCGGCCCGCTTTCGTTGCTCAGGTTGCGGAGGAAGCGCCAGAACGTTTCCGGTCGGAAGAGCTGGCCGGTGACGAACTCCATCGAGGACAGCAGGCCGGTCCCTAATAGCACGCTGACCAGCAGGACGCCGAGGGTCAGCGCCTGGCGCCGGCGTGGTTGCGACGTGGGGCTGAGCAGCGCGGCCAGCAACAGCGGTGGGAAAAAGGCGACGCCGTTCAATTTGGTGAGCAAGCCGCTTAGCACCAGCAATCCGGCCAGCGCCCATTCGCGCCGGCGCAGACCTCGCCGGCACGCCTCCACCGTCAGGTAGGTAAGCGGCGCGGCCAGAGCCACCATCATCAGATCGTTGGTGGCCATGCTCCCAATGAAGAGGAACTGCGGCCAGAACGCATACAAGCAGGTCGCCGCCCACGCCGGCGCTTTGTGCTGCGGCCAGAGCCGGCGCGCCGCCAGATAAACAAAGACCACGCTGGTCGTGCTGATAAGCACGCCTACGCCGCGCATCACCAATAGCGCCGTCACCTGCGTCGCGGCCAGCAGGCTGGGTTTGTTCGAAGGGAGAGCGTAATTGACGCCGCCCTCACCGGTGGCCACATACGGGTTCCCCGCCGGGTACTCGAACGCCGGCCCGAAGTCGAAGCCGAGCAGGGCGGGCATGACCACGATGTAGTACAGCGGCGGCTGAAACTTGGACCAGATGACCTCGGCTTCAGGGTCGCCGGGCCGCAGGGTCAGCACGCGGTGTTTGGCCAAGTAGCGGGCGTACTGGAAGTGCCCGGTCTCGTCGTAGGACTCCCAGGGCGGGTTGAGGAAGCTATAGGTCAGACCCACGGCCAGCCGCGCCAACAGCAACAGGCCGAGCAGCCCCAACTCGCGGCGCTCAAAGCTCATCGGCGAAGTAGGGCGACAGGCGGTTGAAGATGAACAAGCCGGCGAGCAGCGCGACCAGCGCCTCCAGCGCGGTGATGCCGAGCAGCGGCCACTCGGGTGCGATGCCGGAGTAGATGATGCGCCGGTACTGCGTCACCAGCCCCGCCATCGGGTTGGCAATGAGTGCCAGTTGCTGCAGCGAGGCCGAGACGGGGCTGTTGGAGTACGAGTAAACGATGGGCGTCAGAAAGAACAGCGGCAGCATCAGCACTTCGACGATCTGCTGGACATCGCGCAGGAAGACGTTGAGCGCTGAGAGCGCCAGCACCAGGCCGAGGACGAACGCGAACTGCACGGCCAGCAGCACCGGCAGCCAGAGCAGCGCAGGCGTAAAGGGCACGCCGAAGACAAGCATCAGCAGCGCCAGCGGGATAAGCGCGATGAGGTAGTTGATGGCGTTGGCACTGACCACTGCCAGCGGCAGAATCTCGCGCGGGAAGCGCACACGGTTGACCAACGGGCTGTTGTTGAGGATGGTGCCCGCGCCGCTCACCACGGCCAGACTGAAGAAGTTCCAGGGGAGCAGCGCGGCTAGAAAGAACACCGGGTAATTCGGGATGTTGCTCGGAAAAACCAACGTGAAGGCAAGGCTGAAGAACAGCGTGAGCGCCAGCGGATAAAGCAGGCTCCAGATGATCCCCAGGACGGAGTTGCTGTAACGCACCTGCAGCTCGCGCAGAGTCAGTAGGCGCGCCGCCTCGCGATATTTGAAGACTTCGAGCAGTTGGACAAACACTCAGGACTCCACCATTGCGGCCCGGCGGGAGCGTTCTAGGCGCGCCAGCCGCCGGTATTCGCGGAAGGCCGTCAGCGCGGGAGCAAGCAGGCCCAGTGCCTTCAGCTCCGCATCTCGCCGCCGGCGCCGGCTCTGCACGCGTTGACGCTCCTGCAACACCTGCGGCAGGCTGTGGGCAAAATCCAGCGTGCCCGCCGCCAGCGCCCGCAGCCCCGTCCACTCGCCGCGGAGGGTAAATTCTAGCACGCGGTACAGGTCGTATCCCACCGAGGTCACCGTGCCGCCGAGCAGGGTCGGCCATTCGAGGTGCTTGAGCATGTTGGCGTAGCGATTGCGCTGCATCCAGCGGATGCGGAAGGGCGAGGCGCGCCCGCCGCTTGATGCGCCGAAGTGATGCCACGCTACCGCCTGCGGCACAACCCACACTTCGTAACCGGCCAGCCAGGCACGCCAGCACAAATCCACATCTTCGAGGTAGGCGAAGTAGGTCGGGTCGAAGCCGCCTAGCTCGTGGAAGACCGCACGCCGCATCAACAGCGCCGCGCCCGGAACGGAAGCCGTGCGCCGTGGCCGGTCGTATTGCCCGTCATCGCGCTCGCCCCAGCCGACCTCAAAGGCGGTGCCCGCGTCGGTGAAGCATGCGCCGACGGCTTGCAGCACGCGCTCCCCTCCCGGCTCGCCGAAGAGCAACTTGCCGCCGAGGATGGCCGCTTGCGGCTGCGCCTCTGCAAACTTCAGCAGCACCTCCAACCAGTCGGGTGCGAGCGACGCGTCGTTGTTCAGCAGCACCACCCACTCGTTGTCCACCTGCGCCAGCGCACGGTTGTAGCCTTCGGCAAAGCCCCAGTTCTGCTCAAAGCCCAGCACGCGCACGTCCGGCCATTGCGCGCGCAGCATCGCCAGCGAGTCATCCGTTGAGGCGTTGTCTGCCACGATAATCTCTGCCGGCACGGTCAGCTGCCTCAGGCTGCTCAGGCAAGCGCCCAACAGCCGCACGCCGTTGTAGTTGAGGATGATGATGGCGGGGGGCATTGGGTAGAAAGTAGAAAGTAGAGAGTAGAGAGTAGAGAGTAGAAAGTAGAAAGTAGAGTGAGACAACTACTTTCTACTTTCTATCTTGACCGGCAGGCCGCCGGCCGGTTGCCGGGTGGAGATGCCGCGCTCGCGGCCCAGACTGAAGAACTGGTCCCAGTCGTAGTTCCAGCGCAGACGACGCAGCACTTGCCGGTCGCTGCGCCGGCGAAGCGTCTCGATGAAGCGGCGACGCTCGCGGAGTTGCGGCGCTCGCGCGGCGACCCAGCGATACGAGGCCAGCTTGGCGCGCAGGAAGGCCGGCCCACGCAACAGGCAATAGCCCCACATCAGGCCCTCGGTGAAGAGCAGCAGCGGCGCGAGCAGCAGCCGCGTTAATCCTCCCAGATGCGTCAACAGTAGCACCCAGCGGTTGCGCTCTAGTAGAAAGAGCTTCTCCGGATACATCGTCAGATGATATTTATGCCGGACTACCGAGGCCGGGACGCAATACACTTCATAGCCCATCAGATGCAGCAGCCAGGAGAGCGCTACGTCCTCGTGATACAGAAAGCCACTCTCGTCCCAACCGCGCATTCGGTCGAGCAAGCTGCGACGGATGACGAAGGCCGCGCCGTGCAAGCCGGAGACCGGCTGTGGCGCGCTGCCGACTGTGGCGCGCGGACGACCCAAATTTCGGTTGAAGCCAAGGCCGGTAACGTGCACGTTTTGCCCGGCGGAATTGATCCGGGCAGGGCCTGACTCTTCATCGCCGTAGAGCAGGATGAGAGGGCTGACCGCGCCGACTTCCGGCTGTGCCTGCAACAGCGCGACGATAGGCGCAAGCCAGCCCGGCTCGACGACGGAGTCCGGGTTAAGCACGGCCACGAACTCGCCGCGGACGTAAGGCAGCACAGCGTTGACGCCACCGGCATAGCCGCGATTGGTCGGGTTGCGTAGCACATGCACGTGCGATGCCCGCGCCGCAAAGGACTCGGCCAGCTCCGCGCTGTTGTCTGCGGAGGCGTTGTCCACGACCCAGACTTCAAACGGCGGCGAGAGCGCGTCGGCCAGGAGGGAGTGGAGGCAGTCCTCGAGGTGTTCGGCGCTATTGTACAGGACGAGAATGAGGGAGACGAGCGGCGCGCTCACGTTATTCCGGCGGCCTATCGCCATTACGGGGCGGCGTCTGCTGCCAGCGCTCCAGCCGGCCGGCGAAGATGGAGAGGAACAATGCCGCCGAGAGCAGCTGCATGCCGAACACCAGCATGGTGGCCGCCAGCACCACTTCGCGTGTGGCGTAGAACAGGCCTGCCCCCTCCGACAGCCAACGGGAGATGAGGGCAACGATGTAAACGGCGGCAAAGATTACGGCCAGCATGCCGAGCAGCGCGCCGCTCAGCCGAATAGGCCGGCTGCTTATGCGCAGCAGCCAGCGGGCAGGCCGATAGCCGGCCTCCACTCCATACAGCGCTGCCGCCATGCCGAACACAATCAGTTGAAACGAGGCCACGCCGCCGAGGATGGCAATGATGAAGCTATGCACATCTAACCCGAAGAACGGTGTGCGGATGGCCGTCCGGCCTAGTAGGAAGGCGCCGCCGAGCATTAGCACCATGAGCACCACGCCCGGCACGACAAAGGTGAGCAGCGGGTTGTACAGCAGAAACATCACCACGATGCGGCCCAGGATGAGGAAGCCATCGCGCCAGGGTTGCAGCTTCTTCTCACCCAATCGCGGCTGATATTCGATGGGGAAGGAAGTCACGCGCAGGCCGCGCACATGCGCCTTGATGCCGATCTCAGCCTCGATGTCAAAGCCCTCCGACTCCAGCTTGAGACGGAGCAGCGTCTCGCGACGCAGGCCGTACAGGCCGCTCAGGTGGTCGGAGCCGTCTAGCCCATGTGAGAATGAAAGCAGCCGGTCGAACAACCAATTGCCGAGACGGTTGATCGGCGGCATGGAAGCGGTATTGCGCCGCCGGTTGCAACGTACCAGGTCATGCGTGCGCAACAGTTCGACGATGCGCGGGATGGCGCTGGCCGGATAGCTGGCATCGGCATCCATCACCACGATATTTTCGCCACGCGCCTGCGCCAACCCGGTGCGGACGGCCGCGCCCTTGCCCCGATTCTCCGGATGGCGGATCACCCGGCACGGGAAGGCCTGCGCCACCGCCGCCGTTCCGTCTGTCGAGCCGTCATCCACCACGATGACTTCGTAACCATCACCGAGGACGGAGAACAACTCGGCCAGCACGGTCGGCAAAGCAGCCGCTTCGTTGTAAGCGGGTAACAGGATGGTGGTAAGGGGATTGGGCGCAGCGGCGGCAGGTTGGGTCTCCGACAGCGTCTGTCGGGCAGGCAGGACGGTCATGCTTGTGTGGCTCTCAGCAGGCCGGATTATAACCCGGCGCTGCCCGTCGTGAGTTCCTTGCCTGCAACGCACCGTTGCAGATTTCAAAGGAAATGTCTCGCGCAAAAACGCAAGATGCGAAGAGATCGCTTTGGTGACCCGGCGCAAGATGGTCTTTCAGTCTGAAGCCTCTACAAAAAAAGAGACGCCTTGTGGGCGTCTCCTAGTGCCTTGTTAGGTTAGATTTTGATATTTCGCAACACCGAGCATTTCGCCATCAAAACTGATTACGATTGCATATGAACCGACCAATGGCGAACCTACCCAAATTACAATATCTTGCCTAACAAGGCACTAGCCGATCAACGGGGACTTTTCTACCGGTTTAGCGAATGGCTACCTCGGTGTGCTTATCGAAGAGATGCATGTTGTCCATATTGAGGGCTACCGGTACTCGGTCACCGACGCGCGAGCGATTGCGTGGGTCTACGCGTGCCACAAAGCTCTTGTCGCCCGCCTTCAGGTACAGGTAGGTCTCATTGCCCATCAACTCGGTTACTTCCACCAGTGCCTCGACCTGGGAGGCGTGGATGCCGGCGGGCATGAAGTGCGGGTCGTGGATGTCCTCAGGGCGGATTCCCAGAATGACTTGCTTGCCGACGTAGTCCTGATAGACGCTTCTCTTCTCATCCGGCACCTTGACGGCGAACGCGCCGCAGTCCACCATCAGCCCGCCGTCGGACTTGACCAGCTTGGCGTCAAAGAAATTCATGCTTGGCGAGCCGATGAAGCCGGCGACGAAGACGTTGCCGGGGCGTTCGTAGAGGTTCTGGGGCGTATCGAGCTGTTGCAGAACACCGTCCTTCATCACCGCGATGCGGGTGGCCATGGTCATGGCTTCCACCTGATCGTGGGTGACGTAGATAAAGGTGGTCTTGAGTCGCTGATGCAGCTTGGAGATTTCGGCGCGGGTCTGCACGCGTAGCTTGGCGTCTAAGTTGGAGAGCGGCTCGTCGAAGAGGAACACCGCCGGCTCGCGGACGATGGCGCGGCCCACCGCTACACGCTGGCGTTGGCCACCGGAGAGCTGCTTGGGCTTGCGCTGGAGCAGATGGCTGATGCCGAGGATTTCGGCGGCTTCCTTGACACGGCGGTCAATCTCGGCCTTGGGCATCTTGCGCAACTTCAGACCGAAAGCCATGTTGTCGTAGACGCTCATGTGCGGGTAGAGAGCATACGACTGGAAGACCATAGCAATATCGCGGTCCTTCGGCGCAACATTCGTCACGTCGCGTGAGCCGATGAAAATGCGACCGCTGGTAATCTCTTCCAGACCCGCCAGGCAGCGCAACGCCGTGGACTTGCCACAACCGGATGGGCCGACGAGAACGAGGAATTCCTTATCGTCAATGGCGAGGTTCAAATCCTTGAGGACATGATTGTCACCGAACTTCTTGTCCACGTGATCATAGGTTACGCTTGCCATGGTGTATGCTCCTTTCGGGATTCATATGGTAGGGTCATTATAGCTTATCTTTCCCCCTGTGAACCCCCGAGTTTTTACGGTGTATGCACGCAAAGGTTGTCAGGGAACGTGCCGCCCCTTCGTCCTTCGGCGGGCTTCGCGAAGCGAAGCCACGCTCAGGAGGTCCTGCGCGGCGGGCATCCTGAGCGGACGCTGAGCGAAGCCGAAGCGGTAATCGCCGAATGCCCGCCGCTCCCCTGAGCGCGCTCGGCGGAGCGAAGCCGAAGGGTTAGGTGCGGTTGACATATTTTGCGTGCACACTTTTACGGCAGGCCCATCAGCCGGGCGACCCAGCCAATGGCATTGGCCCCGGCATAGGCCACCAGCCACATCTTGACCAGCTTGCCCGCCAAAGTCGCAACAAAGAACTTCCACAGCGGCATCCGCAAAGTCCCGGCGGCGATGCCGGCCATGTCAAACAGCGGGTTGGGGATGAAGGCCAGGATGACGATGACGGCAACTCCATAGCGCTCGGTCCACTCATGGAGCCGGTCATAGAGCGGTGAACGTTCGATGACCGCGCGGCCGCTATAGCCGGCGGCGTAGCCGGACAGTTCCCCGATGGACGAGCCGATGGCCGCCGCCACCCCCAGCCAGAACACGCTGAAGGCCTTGACGCCCGCGCTCGTTTCCAGCGCCGCCATGCCGAAGACAAACGGCAGGGCCGGAATAGGCAGGATGATGGAGGCGCTGGCAATCAGGTTGAGGAGGAAAATGCCCGGGTAACCAAAGTATTGCAGCAACCGAACCTGATCGCGAAACAGGTAGAACAGCACCGAGAGGGCCAGCAGACCCACAATTACCCCAATGCGGATAACGGTCAATCTCCAGTCCGTCTTTGTTTGTTGTGACGTGGAAGTCATCAGTCGGTTGTGAATGTGGCCGCGCGCCACAAGCGCACGGAGTTGAGGACGGCCAGCGCCTCGGCGCGCTGCAGGTCGTCCGGCGAGAGGACGCGCTCGCGCAGGTAGCCCGTTTCCAGCAGCTCGGCGCGGTACACGCCGGGCAACAGCCCCGCTTCCATCGGCGGCGTCCACCACTCGCCGTCCAGCTTCACGGCCAAGTTCGCCAGGCAGGCCTCGGTAAGCTCGCCGCGCTCGTTCCACAACACCACGTCGTCGGCTTCAGGCCGGGCAGCGCGCGCCTCGTCGTACATCTGGCGGTGCGTCGTCTTATGAAAGAGAAAGATGTTGGAGGAGTTCACCGGTCGAGGGGCAAGAGCAAGCCGCACCGGCTCATTCCCGGCATCGTTCAAAGGCGCGGCCTCGACGTGCAGGCCGCCATCCCGCTCCACCCGCAATCGAACCTTATGCGGGATGGGCGGCAGGGTCTGGGCGAGCGCCTCCAGGCGAGCGCACACGGCCGCTTCGTCCAGCGCAAAGCCGAAGTACACGGCAGAGTCGCGCAGACGCCGCAGGTGCCGGTCGAGCAGAAAGTAGGAGGTCGCCGGTTCCCAACGTAACGACTCGAGCAGCGCGAACGCCGGCAGCCGGGCGCGCAGCACGCGGCTCTTGACCTGGCACTCGGCCCACTCATCGGCGGCGTTGCTGTCCCACACCACGCCGCTGCCCACGCCATACTCGGCCTGACCCAGCGCGCGGTCAATCAGCACCGTGCGAATGGCGACGTTGAACTGCGCCCGGCCTTCCGGCAGCACAAAGCCGATGGCTCCGCAGTAGGCGCGGCGCGGCGTGGCCTCCAAGGCGCGGATGATGTGCATGGTGCTGCGTTTGGGTGCGCCGGTGACGGACGCGCACGGGAACAGCGCCGCCAGCAGTTGCGCCAGCGAGGCCCGCGTCTCCGCTATCACCGTCGAGGTCATCTGCCAGACCGTCGGATAGCGCTCGGTCTCGAACAGCGCCGGGACGCGCACGCTGCCGGTCTCGGCCACGCGGCCTAGGTCGTTGCGGAGCATGTCCACGATCATCACGTTCTCGGCGCGGTTCTTGGGGTCGTGGTGCAGCCGGCGTGCTTGAGCTTCATCTTCGGCCAGCGTGCGCCCGCGCGCCGCCGTGCCCTTCATCGGTTTGGCGCGCACCGTGCGGCCCGTGCGCTCGAAGAACAACTCCGGCGAGGCCGAGCACAGGACGAAGCGGCCTATGTCCACGTAAGCGGAATAGGCGGCGCGCTGAGCATCGGCCAGCTGCGCGAACAGCGCCCTCGGCTCACCGCTGAACGGCGCACGCAGGCGGTAAGTGTAGTTGACCTGATACGTCCGACCTGCGGCGATCTCGGCCTTGATGCGGGCGATGGCCTCGGCATACTCGGCCTCGCTCACCGTCGCCTGCCACTCGCCGAGCTGAAAGGCGCCGGAGAATGGCGGCAGCTCGGGCAGAGGTTGCACCTGCGCGGCGTCGAACACGCCGAGCCAAATCAGCGGGAACTCGCCGGGCGGGTGTGCGGCCAGCGCCGGGTCGAAGGCGGGCGCGGCCTCGTAACTGATGAAGCCGGCCAGATACGCGCCGCGTTCGACCTCGCTCTCGGCGCAGCGCAGGAGCGGCAGCACCTCGTCCAACCGTCGTGTGCTGAAACAGGCGCGCGGCTCGCCAAAGCTCAGCCAGCGATTGCCGGCCGCATCGTGCAGCAGGGCGGTCACAGACATCGGCGGCATTATCGCAGAAGTGGTAGGACTTCCACAATCCGCCAAATCCTAAACGACCCTGCTAAAAACAGTCCATCTGAACCACGAAGGCGCCAAGAACGCGAAGGAAAAGGAGGACGAAGTCTTTTTTCGCCGCGCTCATGCGCAGCTTCGCGGTGAAATCATAGTTTTCTCAGTGCACTCACAAATATTCACGATGACCGTGTGCATGCAAAACCTGTCAGCCACACCCTGACCCTTCGGCTTCGCTCCGCCGAGCGCGCTCAGGGGAGCGGCGGGCATCCGGCGATTACCGCTTCGGCTTCGCTCAGCGTTCGCTCAGGATGCCCGCCGCGCAGGACCTCCTGAGCGTGGCTTCGCTTCGCGAAGCCCGCCGAAGGACGAAGGGGCGGCACGTTCCCTGACAACCTTTGCATGCACACCGATGACCTGCTTCTTTGACTTGCGTTGCGCGCCGATGATAAAATCCCGCTGAAAGTCGGCCCTGACGCATGTGAATCGCACTCAGACCGGCGACGGGTGTCCGTTGCCGGTTTTTTCTAAGGAGACCTAATCCCCTATGACTGCCGCTCCCACTTCGACTTACTCTAAAGGCCTAGTCGGTGTCATTGCCGCACAAACGGCACTCTCGTCGGTGGATGGCGTCAACGGCGTCCTCACCTATCGCGGCTATGACATCCACGATCTGGCCGGACGTACCCTCTACGAAGAGATCGTCCATCTGTTGTTCTATGGCCGCTTGCCCAACGCCGCCGAGCTGACCGCCTTCCAGGCCGAGCTGGCCGCCAAGCGCAAAGTGCCCACTCAGGTGATGGAGCACATCTACGCTGCGCCGCGCAAGGTCAAGCCGATGGACGTGCTACGCTCTGCCGTCTCCATGCTCTCCTATTACGATAAAGAGACCGAAGACATCTCACTCGAAGCCACGCGACGCAAGGGCCTGCGGCTGGTGGCCCAATTCCCGACCATCGTCGCCGCCATCTACCGGGCGCGCAAGCGCAAGGAGCCGGTGGCGCCCCGGCCCAAGCTCAACCACGCCGAGAACTTCCTGTACATGATGTACGGTGAAAAACAGTCGCAGCTCGAAAACGAGGCGATGAACCTGTACCTCGTCCTGCTGGCCGACCACTCCCTCAACGCTTCCACCTTCACCGCGCGCGTGGCCGCCTCTACCAACGCCGACCTACACGCCGCGGTCACCGCCGCCCTCGGCTCGCTCAAGGGTAACCTGCATGGCGGCGCTGCCGAAGCCACCATGAACATGCTGCTGGAGATCGGCACGATAGACAAAGTGGACGAGTTTGTAGACCGCGCCTTCGCCGCCAAGCGTAAAATCATGGGCTTCGGCCATCGCATCTACAAGACCGGCGACCCGCGCGCCCGGCATCTGCTGGAATGGGCGAGCCGCATGGAAGAAGCGCAGGGCAAAGGCCAACGGTACGTGGACATGGCCCTCAGCGTGGAGCGCGCCGTGCTGCGCCACCGTGAGTTGTATCCCAACGTGGATTTCTTCTCCGCTCCGCTGCTGTACTACCTGGGCATCCCCACCGAGCTAGACACCTGCATCTTCGCCACCTCGCGCATCGCCGGCTGGACGGCACACGTCATCGAGCAGTATCAGGACGCCACCCTCATCCGCCCCGGCGCAGAATACATCGGCCCGCAGAGCGAGGTCTTTGTCCCGCTCGCCCAGCGCCCCTAATCCCTTTTCACCGACCGGCTGTCACCGGCAGGCGACGTCTTATTGCGAGGCGTCGCCTGTCTGTTTGTCCGCTGTTAGAGCAGGGTCTGGCTTGGCGTAGGAACCTTCACACCACGCAAGGGTACAATACTATCGGTGAGTGCACTGAAAAAACGCGCCGCAGAGAGAACGCAGAGACCACAGAGTTCTTCCCTAGTTATTTCTCCGCGTACTCTGCGACTCGGCGGTGAAACATCCTTTTTACAGTGGACTCATCAGTAGATTTCCGGCAAAGGTGAGAGTCTCATGCACGAAGGCGACCCCCGCTTTGCGACGTGTCCCGCCGAACCCGGCATTCAGCAGTTGCGCTGGTACATCCGCCAGGCGGCGGCGGGCATACTGACGATAGATGAATTCCTGCGCGACTTCCGCCGTGTTCATGAAGACGCCGAGCGCGCCGGCAACGTCGCATATGCTTCGGACGAAGAGTCACGCGCCGTCTGGGACGTGCTCTGGGCTATGGAATTCGCCGCCACCGACCGGACGCCTCCCGGAGAAGGCTATAATTCGGCGGAAGTCCTGGCCGTCATCCGGCGCGCCGCCAAGCGCCTGGCCGCCTGAAGCCTGAGCCGGGCGAGCTTCATGTCGTATCGCCGGCTGCGCCGGTCTCGACCAACTCGCAGGCCGGTCCTGCTCCTGCTGACGGCACCGGCCGTCCTCGCCGGGCTGGCGCTGGCCGCCGTGCTGGCCCGCCCACAGGTCACAGAATTGCGCCCCTCCCCCGGCGCGACGAACCTTTCACCGCGCGTTCGTTTGCAAGTCACCTTCAATCAACCGATGGACTCCGCCTCCGTCGAGGCGGCCTTGAAGGTGGAGCCGGCCCTGCCCGGCACGTTTGCCTGGGATGTCGAGGGTAAAACGCTCACCTTCACGCCGGAACGCTCCTGGCCACTGCTCGGTGAAGTACGCGCCAGCCTGACCGGCGGACAGAGCCGGCTCGGCCTACCGCTGTTCGAGTGGACGGAGTGGACGTTCACTATCGGGCGTGAGCGAATCGCCTACCTGAGCGGCGCACCGCCCAACCTGGCCGCAATCTCCATCGGTGAGGGCGCCGCCGCCGAGCCGCTGACTGCCGAGCCGTACGGCGTCCACGACTTCGCCGTTCACCCCGAAGGCGGCTGGATAGCCTATTCGGCGGTGCGCGCCGATGGCGGCGCCGACCTCAAGCGTGTGGACGTGGACGGCACGAATGCCGAGCTGCTGCTGGCCTGCCCCGATGCCGTGTGCCGTGCACCGGCCTTCTCGCCTGATGGCCACCGTCTGGCCTACGAGCGCCAGACCCCCACGCTCGACGCTGCCGGCAACCGCGCCTTCGGTGAGCCGCGCATCTATGTGCTAACGCCGACAAACGGACAGACGGCGCCGATCGGCGACCCGGCCAACCCGGCGCACACGCCGCGCTGGTCGCCGGATGGCCGCCTGAGCTTTTACGATACGGTACGCCGGGCAATCGTCGTACAAGACGTGGCGACAGGCGCCGCTACCTTCGTGCCCAACGACTCGGGCGAGATGGGCACGTGGTCACCCGATGGCCGCTTTCTGGTCTTCCCCGAAATCGTGCTGCAGGCGAACGCTATCACCCTGCCGGAATCGCCGGTTGCGACCGAAACCGTCACGGTGCAGGTGGCCGGGTTCTATAGCTATCTGCGTCGCGTGGAAGTGAGCACCAACACCGCCGTCAATCTGACCGGAGCTGGAGTTGTGGAAGACGCCTCGCCGGTGTATTCTTTCAGCGGCGACCGGCTGGCGTTTGCCCGCCGTGGCCTGACGCCCGAGACCTGGACGCCGGGCCGCCAGTTGTGGGTGATGCGCGCAGACGGCTCGGAGGCCCGGCAACTGACCGATGAGCCGGAGTTCGCCCACAGCGCCTTTGCCTGGAGTTTTGACGAGCAGCGAATTGCCTATATGCGCCTTAATGCTACCGACCTCTCCCAACCGCCCGAAATCTGGCTTATCACCCTGACCGATGGCAGCACGCGCCGTTTGGTCAGCGGTGGATACTCCCCCTGGTGGCTGCCATGAGCGAGCTGCTCAACCGCCGCGCGCCCGATTTCTCTCTGCCCGCCGCCAACGGCCCGCGCCTCAGCCTGACCGATTTGCGCGGACATATCGTCGTGCTGCATTTCTGGTCGGCGGGGTGTGCCTGGAGCCGCCGCGCCGACGTGCTGCTCGTCTATCGCTCGCTCAAGTGGACGCCGCTCAAGGTCAGCATCCTCGGCATCGCTTCGAATTTTGCCGAGAAAGAGGAAGAAATCTTGCATGAGGTCGAGCGGCGCGGCGTGCGTTACCCCGTGCTGTTTGACCTTGACCAAAGCGTGGCCAACGCCTACCGTGCTCGGGTTACACCGCAGTTCTTTATATTAGACCGGCGCGGGATAGTACGTTACACCGGCGCCCTCGACGATGCCACCCGCGAACAGCCCAAACCCAAAGTGTTGTATGTAGACCGCGCGGTGAACGCCTTGCTGGCAAACCAGACGCCCCAGCCCGGAATGACCCCGCCCTACGGTTGTCCGATTAGCCGTCCTTCGGATTTGGAGATAAAGCCGCCCGGCCCGGCCCCGGCCGCTGCGCCCCCTATCACAGCGCCTCGGCCAACGCAGCCGCCGCGCCAGACCCCGTCCACCTTACCCGGTGACGCACCGTCCACCCCACCCCCGACCAACGCTGACCAACCAAGCCTTCCGCCACGCGCGTCTTCGTCCTGCTAGTATATAGGCCGGAGGAACTAAGCTGATGCGTTCACAAGCCTGTTTTTGGGTAACAAGCTTGTTGGTCATGGTTCTGGCACTGGCCGGTGCGCCGGCGGCTGCACAGGAAGAGGACCCGACGGCGACCTCATCTCACCGCGTCTTCCTTCCGCTCATCGGGCGAGATGTTTTTTGGGTACATCCCTTCGCTGCCGAGGTGGTCACCCTCACGAATCAACATCGTGTGGCCGCAGGCTGCGCGCCGCTGACCATCAACAGCCGCCTGATGGCGGCGGCGCAGCTCCACAGTAAGGACATGGCCCTGCACGATTTCTTCGGCCATACCGGCTCGAACGGTTCTTCGCTACGGGACCGGATGCGCGCACAGGGTTACAGCTTTTCCCGCGCCGCAGAAAACATCGCCGCCGGCTATCCCACGCCCGCCGGCGTCATGGACGGCTGGATGAAAAGTCCCGGCCACAGCGCCAATATCCTCAACTGCAACCTGCGCGAAATCGGCGTGGGTTACTACTACCTCGCCAACGACACCGGCAACGTGAACTTCCACCACTACTGGACGCAGGTCTTCGGCACGCCATAGCATAAGCCGGTGGCGCGGCGCAACTCAAACCGAGAGGGAGTCAAAAACAAAACGGCGCGACTACCATGGTCGCGCCGTTTGCCTTTCCCACGTTTCCCGCTTTTCTACAACACCACCTTCGGCAGGTGCTTCATCGCCTCGTCCACCGCTTCCTGCGGGTAGTCGTAGTCTTCGAGCTGACCGCTGTGGTAGGCGTCATACGCCGACATATCAAAGTGCCCGTGCCCGCACAGGTTGAAGGCGATCACCTTCTTCACCCCGTCGCGTTTGCAGAGCAGCGCCTCGTCAATCACCGCCCGGATGGCATGGTTGGCCTCCGGCGCCGGCAGAATGCCCTCCGCCTTCGCAAACATCACTCCGGCCTCGAACGTCTCCAGTTGCCGGACCGCCCGCGCTTCGATGTCGCCGTGATCCACCAGCGCGCTCACGAGCGGCGCCATGCCGTGATAGCGCAGCCCGCCGGCATGAATCCCCGGCGGGATGAAGGTGTGGCCGAGCGTGTGCATCTTGACGATCGGCGCCATGGCTGCCGTGTCGCCGTAATCGAACGTGTACTTGCCCTTGGTCAGCGACGGACATGACGCCGGCTCAACGGCGATGACCCGCGTCTTCTTGCCCTCGGTGAAGTTCTTGTGCAGGAAGGGGAAGGTGAAGCCGGCAAAGTTGCTGCCGCCACCCGTGCAGCCGATGACGATGTCGGGATACTCGCCGGCCATCTCCATCTGCTGCAGCGCCTCGAGGCCGATGACGGTCTGGTGCATGAGCACGTGCCCGAGCACCGAGCCGAGGCTGTACTTCTTCGTCCCGCCGCTGGTTGCGGCGGCCTCCACCGCCTCGGAGATGGCCACGCCCAGCGAGCCGGGGTGGTCGGGGTTCTCGGCCAGCACCGAGCGGCCGTACTGGGTGTGGTTGGTGGGGCTGGCATACACCTTCGCGCCAAAGTTCTGCATGATGACGCGCCGGTACGGCTTCTGGTTGTACGAGACCTTGACCATGTAGACCTCGAGGTCGAGGCCGAAGAAGTTGCAGGCCATGGCCAGCGCGCTGCCCCACTGGCCTGCGCCGGTCTCGGTGGTGAGGGCCTTGGTGCCGGCTTCCTTGTTGTACCAGGCCTGGGCCACCGCCGTGTTGGGCTTGTGCGAGCCGACCGGGGAGACGCCTTCGTACTTGTAGTAAATGTGAGCCGGCGTGTCGAGCATCCGCTCCAGGCGCACGGCGCGGAACATCGGCGTGGGTCGCCACATTTTGTACACCTCGCGAATCGGTTCGGGAATTTCGACCCAACGCTCGGTGCTGATCTCCTGCATAATGAGACTCATGGGAAAGAGCACGCCGAGGAAGTCCGGGGTGACCGGCTGGAGAGTGGTGGGATGTAGCACGGGCTGCGGGGGAACGGGCATGTCGGCGTTGATGTTGTACCACGCCTTGGGGAGCTTGCTCTCGTCGAGCAGGAACTTATGCTGGCTCATATGCGGTTGTCCTTTTGAAAAAGAGCGGGTTTGTCCAGATAGTAACCGGAACGCGGCAAAAGTCAACCGGTTGTGAAGGATGCGGGCGGACGGCGGAGCGCCGCGGTCTGCCGTCCGCGTTCTGCGGTCACCTCGCGGCCCTCACGCTCAAGGCTTGGCCGGGACGATCAGGATCAGGCCCTCAAAAATCGTGGTGCTGTTGCCCATGCCGTTGGCAATCTGCAAGGCTTCAACGGTGGTCTCGAAGCGCGCGGCGATGCGCGTCAGGTTGTCGCTCGGCCCAACGGTGTAACGCAGCGGATAGCGCGTGGGATTGGGGATGGTGAGCGTGCGGCCCACGCTGATTGTGTCGCCTGACAGGTTGTTGGCAGCGCGGATAGCGGAGACGGTCACACCGTACCAGACGGCGATGCGCTGCAGCCGGTCGCCGGGCTGCACCACGTAGGCGACGTAGTTGCCCGTAGGCGTGCTGGTCGGCGGGCGCGGTGTGTTGGTGGGGATGGGCGTGGGGATGAAGAGCACGCGCCCCGGCGTGATGGTGTCGCTGGTCAGGCCGTTGGCGGAGCGCAGCTGGCTGAGCGTCAGGCCGAAGCGACGGGCGATGCGCAGCAATTGGTCGCCGGGCTGGACGACGTAGGTGATGGCATCGGGCGGCAGCGGCGTGCGCGTGCGGGTGGGCGTGTTGGGCGGCGGGATGAGCAGCACCTGGCCGGGGAAGATAGTGTCCGAGGTCAGGTTGTTGGCCGAACGCAGCTGCGAAACGGTGACGCCGAACTGGCGCGCGAGGGGCAGGAGAGTGTCGCCCTCCTTGACGCGATAGGTGGTGTAGCCGGGCGGCACGGTGAGCGGCGGCGCCGTGGCCGTAGGCGGGCGCGGCGGGATGCGCAGAATCTGGCCGACGAAGACCGGCGACTCAAGCGTCAGGTTGTTGACCGTGACCAGGTCGAACAGCCGCACGCCGAACTTCTCCGCGATTTTGGCGAGCGAGTCGCCGGGCTGCACGGTGTACGTGTCCGGGCCGGGGACGAGGGTGGCAGTGTGGGTCGGGGGGCGGGTGCCGCGCGGCGTCGCGGTCAGCGTTGGCGTTTTGGACGGGGTGAGTGTGACGATGACGACGGTGACGATGGCGCCCACGCCGGAGGTGGAGGTCGGCGTCGGTGTGGGCGTGGCCGTCTGCGCCAGGGCGCGCCAAACGTTCGGCGCAGCGACGAGGGCCGCAACCAGCAGGAGAGCGAGCGTAGCGCGAACGGTCGGACGGTGCATACAGCCTCCGGCGTCGCCCGCAGGGTGTCCCTGCGAGAAACGTGCCGGCGATTATAGTCCGAACCGGATTTTGGGGCTGGCGGGCGGCGAGCGTTATCGGCTTGTGGCCAGCCGCTTGAGCAGCGCAGCGCGGCCCGCTTCGGAGAGCGCCGCCACAGATAGCGCGCGCTCGAAGCTTGCGGCATCGGTGCGCTTCCGGTAGAGCAGCTCGTTGATGAACTGCACCGTCACCCCTGCCGGGTCGCGCTCCAGCAATTCAATCGAATCTCCGGCGCGCACCAGGCCCTCATCCAGCACGCGCACGTAGAAGCCACTGAAGCCGGTGGCGTGGATTTCTTCCGGCAATTCTCGGCGGTTGAAGCGGCCCGCCAGCTTGCTGCACGGCTGACGCGGTTGGCTCACCTGCACGCGCGCGCCGCCCAGGCGGAACACGTCGCCGATGCAGACCTCGGATTCGAGTAAACCGCCGGTCGTCAGGTTCTCGCTGAACGCGCCGGGCGTCAGTGGCCGGCCCAACCGCGCCTCCCAGAAGGGATAATGGTCGAAGGCGTACACGCAGGCGGCCTTGTCCGGCCCGCCGTGATTCTTCAAGTCGGCCTGGCCGTCGCCCTCGAAGCCGACGCGGCGCAGGAAGGCCTCCGCCACCGGCGACTTGCGCCCGCCCGTCTGCACCTCCTTGCCGAAGTACGTCACCACCTCCGGCCGGCCGAGGTTGAGGGAGATGAGTTTTGGGAGCATGAGAGGGTTTTGATTTTTGATTTTGGATTTTGGATTGGAGATTGAAAGGTTGCCAGTCTTCAGTCTTTAGTCTTCAATCTCCAATCTCCAATCTCTACCTCACCGCCTCATCAATCCGCGCCAGCACGTCCGGCGTTAGGCGAGGCACGACCTCGAGCGCCTTCATGTTTTCGTGCACCTGGGCGACGCGGCTGGCGCCGGTGATAACGGTGCTGACGTTCGGGTTCTTCAGGCACCAGGCCAGCGCCAACTGCGCCAGCGTGCAGCCCAGGTCGGCGGCGATGGGTTGCAGGCGCTTGACCTTTTCGAGGGAGATCGGGTTCTGCATCCGCTCGCGCAGCCACTCGTAGCCGGGGAGCGCGGCGCGGCTGTCGGCGGGGATGCCGTCGTTGTACTTGCCCGTCAACAGGCCGGAGGCCAGCGGACTCCACGTGGTCAGGCCAAGGCCGATGTCCCGATACAGCCGCGCGTACTCCTTCTCCACCCGCTCGCGCCAGAGCAGGTTGTATTGCGGTTGTTCCATCTGCGGCTTGTGCAGGCCGTAGCGCTCGGCGATGTGCCAGGCCTCCGTGATTTGGTCGGCGCTCCACTCGCTCGTGCCCCAATACAGCGCCTTGCCCTGCGTGATGATGTCGCTCATGGCGCGCACCGTCTCCTCGATGGGCGTGTCCGGGTCGGGGCGGTGGCAAAAGATGAGGTCCACATAGTCCAGCTGCAAGCGCTTAAGCGAGCCGTCTATTGCCTGCATCAGGTACTTGCGATTGAGGGTGTTCTTCTCGTTCGGCCCGTCGTGCAGGCCCCAGTAGAACTTGGTGGAGATGATGTAACTGGCGCGCCGCCAGCCCAGCTTCTTCAGCGCCTCGCCCATGATGCGCTCAGACTCGCCCAGCGCGTACACCTCGGCGTTGTCAAAGAAGTTGACGCCGGCATCGTAGGCGGCCTTCATGCACTCTTGCGCCATCTCCACGCCCATCTGATTCTTGAACGACACCCACGAGCCGAACGACAACTCGCTGACCTTCAGGCCGGAACTGCCCAGCCGACGATAATTCATAGAGAGCCTCCCAGATTTGGATTGCCGCAGATTATAGCGTCTCAGGGTTGGAGCGACAGGTGGGCGCAACGCCCCGCCGGTTTGGCGAGCGTACAAAACCGGCAAAGTGGCGTAGAATCCCGGCAGCGCAAAATGGAGCATGAGCCATGACCGCACTCGTCAACCCGCCCGTGCGCCGGGTGGAAAAGGTGGAAACCTCCCCGCCGCGCTGGACGCACGCCGACTTCATGCGCCTCGCGCCTGAAGACCGCAAGGCCGAACTGATTGAGGGAGCATTGATTATCATGCCGCCGCCATCCTTCGCCCACGAGCGCCTGCAAGGCTTTCTGTTTTCCATCCTTCGGATTTTTGCAGACTATTTTCATTTGGGTCAGGTGCTCGGCTCGCGCACGGCGGTGCGCATCTCGACCCACCACACCTATGAACCGGATATCCTGTTCGTCAGCCGGGCACGGCAATCCATCATCACCGAGAACGAAGTTACGGAAGCCCCCGATCTGGTGATCGAAATCCTCTCCGGCTCCACCGCTGAATACGACCGGGGCGTGAAGCGCGAACAGTACGAACAGGCCGGCGTGCGCGAGTTGTGGCTGATTGACCCCTACGGCCCGGCAGGGACTCAGTTCTACCAGCGGCAGGGCGAGGCGCTGGTGGAGGTCGCGCCGGTGGACGGCTTCATCCACTCACTGGCCCTGCCGAACTTCAAACTGCGCGTGGCCTGGCTCTGGCCGGATGAGAAGGGTGACCTGCCGAATAGCGTGGCCGTGTTGAAGGAACTCGGAGTCCTGTAATGCCCATCACTGCTCCCACCCGTGACCGGTTGATCCATCCCGAAGAAATTCAGGAGGCCCCGCGCCCACTGCGCCGCCCGGAGTGGATCCGCGTACGCGCACCCGGCGGCGAAACCTACGAGCGACTCAAAGACCTGATGCGCGCCAAGGCGCTGCACACCGTCTGCGAGGAGGCCATGTGCCCGAACATCGGCGAGTGCTGGGGCAAGGGCACGGCCACCTTCCTGATGATGGGCGACGTGTGCACGCGCAGCTGCGGCTTCTGCGACATCAAGCATGGCCGCCCCGCTCCCCTCGACTGGGGCGAGCCGGAGCGCGTGGCGCAGGCGGTGAAGGCCATGAACCTGCGCCACGCCGTCATCACCAGCGTCAACCGCGACGAGCGCAAGGACGGCGGCGCGCCCATCTTCGCCATGGTCATCCGCCGCATCCGCGAGCTGCAGCCCGGCTGCTCCATCGAGGTCCTCATCCCGGACTTCAAGGGCAGCCGCGAGGCGCTCAAGATCGTCATGGACGCGCGGCCCGAAATCCTCAACCACAACGTCGAGACCGTGCCGCGGCTGTTCAAAAAGGTCCAGCCGCAAGACCGGTATGAGTGGGCGAAGGCTACGCTCTCCAACGCCAAACAGCTCGACGCCGAGGTGCTGACCAAGAGCGGCCTGATGGTCGGGCTGGGCGAGACGATGGACGAACTCAAGGCCACCATCGCCGACCTGCGCTCCTGGGGCGTGGACATTCTGACAATCGGCCAGTATCTTCAGCCCTCGCGCAGGCACCTGCCCATCGAGCGCTATTACACGCCGGACGAGTTCCGCGAACTGAAGGAGTACGCGCTCGGCCTGGGCTTCAAGTGGGTGGAGAGCGGGCCGCTGGTGCGCTCCTCTTATAGAGCGGAAGAGCAGGTGCGCGCCCTGAGCGTGGTGCACCGTAAGCTGTACGGCAACGGCCGGGCCGGCGCCGTGCCCGAACACGCAGCGAACGGAGGCTGAGATGCCCGCCGTTGAGCGATTGGTTTCGACCGCCGAAGATTTGCTGCGCCTGCCAACCGGGCTGGGCGAACGCTTCGAGTTGGTCGAAGGGGAGTTGCGGACGATGTCTCCGGGCGGATCATTGCACGGCAAAGTGGCGGCGCGGGCGGCGCTGTTGCTTGGGCAGCACGTAGCGGCCAGGCAACTGGGCGAAGTAGTAGGCGCTGAAACCGGCTTTGTTCTGGAGCGTAACCCCGATACCGTCCGCGCGCCGGATGCTGCCTTCATCGCCGCGGCGCGAGTGCCGCCGGGCGGCCTGCCCGAGACGTACTTCGACGGCGCACCTGACCTGGCCGTAGAAGTGGTGTCGCCCGGTGATACTGCCCAGGACGTACAGAGCAAAGTGGCCGACTGGTTGCACGCGGGAGCGCGGCTGGTGTGGGTGCTGTATCCCAGGTCACGCCAGGTCTTTGTGTTTCGCGCCGAGGGCCGCGTGGATACTCTGTCCGCAGATGAACTCCTCGATGGTGGCGACGTGCTGCCGGGCTTCGCCTGCCCGGTGCGTGACCTGTTCGAGTAAGCCAAAAGAAGCCGCCCAAGTTTCCGGGCGGCTCGTGTCTGTCGCGTCCACCTCGGCATATCTGCGCCGCGCGCGTTCTATCTACCCCTGACCCCTCGACCACACGACTACCTGACTACTTGTTCACCAGCGTTAGCGTCCCTGCGTCTAGCTCCACGTTAATGGTCAACATCGGGCCGTTCCCTGACTTCTCGTAGGTGTCGCCGTCCACCGACCAGCGGCCTTCGGTGTTTACCGTGGTCAGCGCGCCGGAGCGGTTGATTTTGGCCGGCGTCCCCTCCGGGATGATGATCTTGAGCGTGCAGATGCCCGCCGTGATGGTGACCGTCGCGTCACGTTGCAGCTCGCCGGAGAAGTCAAGGGTGTACGTGCCCGCGCCGCCATCGAAGCGCATTGTGGCGAAGTTGGCGTTGGCCAAACCTTCGAGTGTGACGGTGGAGGCGGCGGTGGTGTAGCGCAACTCGGTCATCTCTTCCGGGTTCACCGATTCGAACTTGACCGTGCTGGTGCCGGCGCCGTCGGCGATGTCGAGCCGGCGCAGCGGCACGCCGCTCAGGTCCAGCTCGCCGCGGTACGCACCGGCGTCAATCTTCAGTTTCAGCGGCACGTTGCCCAGCTTCAGGTTCCATTCATTGAGGACGTCACCCTCGATGATGCCGAAGCTGCCGCTGTCCATGCGGTCCTGCTCAATGTGCACTCGGTTGCCGTCGCGGGTGACGGTCGGTTTCCATTCGGCCACGTTGTACCGAATCTCGCCGCCGATCAGTCCCTCGCCACCGCCGGACAGGGTCAGTTCGCCGGCGCCCAGCCGCAATTCGACTTCGGCGGTTTCGCCGTCGGGCAGCGGCTCGGCTACGACGAGCGTCTCGGTGGGGATGGTTTGCAGACGCGGAATGTTGGGCAGGGAGATATCGCAGGCCAGCGCGGCCACGGCCAGCGCCGCGATGCTGATGAGCAAACGTTTCACGGTGTCCTTCTCCGCAAGCGTCATCGAGTTTCAACTCTATTACGCCGGCGCTAGGACTCGGTTGCGGCAGCCAGCAGCTCGTGGAGGCGGGGATGGTCGGCATAGACACCGCGATACCGCTCCGGCAGCAGGGCGGCGATACGGCACATAATTTCGTCGGTGTACTCCTCCAGCCGGGTGACGCGCGCGCCGTGCTCGATCGGCGGAAGGGTGAAGGGCAAGCCGACCGTCACGGTGATGGGCACGCGCCCCAGGAAGGGCGAGCGCAGGCGCGTAATCGCCCGGGCCAGCTGTTCGGTGTTGGTGACGGCAACCGGCACGATGGGGACCTGCGCAGCCACGGCCAGCGCCGCCGCGCCCGGTTTGGCGGGCTGCAGGGAATGCGTTGGGCTGCGCGTCCCCTCCGGCGCAATGCCCAGGGTGCGGCCTTCGCGCAGCGCCTGCAAGGCGGCCTTGAAGGTGGCCGGCCCGATCGCCCCGCGATGCACCCAAATCGTGTCAATGGACTCGATGACGCGGCGGAAGAACGGGTGCCGGCGGTAGGTGTCGGCGGCGAAGGCCGTAAGGGCGCGCCCGCGCAACAGAGCGAAGAGCAGCGGCGCGTCGAAGCGGCTGAGGTGGTTGGCGCAGACCAGGCATGGGCCGGGCGGCAGCCGCTCCAGCCCGGTCACTCGCAGGTCAGCAAAGATTGAGAACAGGAAACGAAAGAATCGCTGCAACCGATCCACGTTCTGAGGCGAAAGGTATCCACGCAGGAAGACAGGTTCCACCGGCATCGAGTAATATTGTAATCGGCCCGGACGTTGCACGCCTGAACTTTTCCGCCGGGCCGGGCGTCCGGGAGAACAGGAGTATTTGAGGAGGCACCATGCTCAGGAAGACGATCACCTTCTTACTACTGACCGCTGCGCTGCTGGCCGCTTGCGCTCCGGCCACGCTACCTGCGGATAGCGGCGTCAAGGACATCCCCACCGCCTCGCCCGACGAGGCCGTGTCCAGACCGGATGCCGGCGCCTCGCCGCAGCCTGTTGCTGAGCCTGACGACCCTTCGGCTCCGCGCGCGGGCGATGCCGCCCTCAGCCGCGGCCCGGCTTTTGTGGATAGCTATGAGGTGCTGACGCTCGAAACCTTCCCGCCGCAATACCGCATCCGAGTGAAGGGAACATTGCCGACGCCGTGCCATCAGCTGCGCATCGCCGTCAGCCCGCCGGATGCCGCCGGCAACATCGAAGTGGAAGTATATTCGGTGGTGGATCCGAACGTGACCTGCGCGCAGGTGCTGCAGGACTTCGAGCATAGCGTCTCGCTGGGCAACCTGCCGCCGGGCCGGGAATACGTGGTGCTGGTGAACGACCGGCCGGCCGGGACTATCCTGCCGTAGCGAAAATTCCCGTCACAACCCCTCGAGGAAAACGCCGCAGACGGCGGTAACATCGCCGGCGGCGTTTTTCGTTTCTGCCCAATCGGGCAGGGACAGGTGCATATGCCTCTCTAATGCGGCACTCCTTACACTGACTGCGCCGACGGCGGAGTATAATTTTCGATGTGAGCAACACGGTTGGCGATGACCCGCGACTCCATACCGAGCGCAACGTCTGGCTGGCAACCGTCCGGCCCGATGGCCGCCCGCATCTAGTGCCCATCTGGTTTGTGGTCGAGGCCGGCCGTTGGTACATCTGCACCTCACCCAACAGCGTCAAGGCCCGAAACTTGCAGGCCAACCCATACGTCATGCTGGCGCTGGAGGACGGGACGAACCCGCACGTGGTCGAGGGCATAGCGCGTCGCGTCCAGCCATCGCCTGCCGTGGTGCGCCGGTTCAAGGAAAAGTTCGATTGGAATATCACCGCCGACGCCGAGTACGGCGCAGTGTTCGAGATTGAAGTGATACGGAAGGTTATGGGATGAGGGAAGAGCGTATCTCGTAGTTCGTATTGCGTATTGCGTATTGCATATTGCGTATTACGTGGTGGTGCGTTTCACGGAATACGGATTACGGAATACGCAATACG
>JAVQXV010000293.1:0-3259 GCA_033577755.1 Anaerolineales bacterium | reverse complement strand
TGATGTTCCTGTTCGGGCAGGCGTATATGTGGGTCGTCGCCCGCCGGCGCGGCCGGCCGCTGGAGGAGATTGCCTTCGGCGGAGGAGATGTAAACCTGGCCGGGCTGGTGGGGCTGGCGGTGGGCTGGTCAGGCGTGCTGCCGGCGGTGATCATCGGCATCTTCACGGCGGGGATGTTCAGCCTGGGCTTGCTGGGCGTGCAGCTCCTGCGCGGGCGTTATAATCCGCACACCCCCTTTGCCTACGGGCCGTTTCTGGTGCTGGGCGGAATGGCCGTCTATCTTTGCGGTCGTTCAATAGCGGCGTGGTGGCTGGGGAGTCCGTAGTTCTTCGGAGGGTAGAAGAGAGATTGTGAAGGTAAAATGTGAAGAATAATCGTTTCCGATAGCGATCTATCTTGAAGTTGGTGAAGGCAGTAAAAACTGATTCTTCAAGTGCTTATCACTACGTTGAACCTTGTTTCCTTCTTGCCGGAGGGCATTCTATGTGGCTGAAATTTCTGAAACACGTAATGCTTGCTTTTGGACTGGTAGTTATGTTCGCTTCAGGCAGTCAAGTTGGGGTGAGGGCGCATGAGGAGGCAGTAAACCCGCAAACGGTACTTTACAACCAGATTGCGGCAACCAGTCAGGAGGGTGTTAGCTCCACACGAGTCACAGGCACCTTCCCGACGTATACGCAGGGGGCCGATGACTTCCTTGTGCCGGGACCGGCATGGTTCATCGTCAACAGCATTGAAGTTCGAGGCGAGATTGTCGGCGCAGCCCCTAATTCGGTTTTGGTTGAGTTCTACAACACTGTGAACAACTTACCCGGAAACCTAATCTACTCCCAAACTGCCAATATTGGCGGCACAGGCGGCAACTTTATTCTCACTTTGCCCACGCCCGCCGTGCTGCCTGCCAGCGGGACGCCATACTGGCTGTCCGTACAATCACAATCCAACAGCCCTACGGTGGTCTGGTTTTGGAAAACACGCAGCTTGGTTGCTGGTTCTAACCCGGCTGCTTACAAGACGGCAACACTGCCCGGCTGCACGAATGTTTGGGCTACGCGCGGCACCTGCGAGCCGGTCGCCGGAGCGGGACCGGACAACCAATTCTCGCTTTCAGGCATCGCCTTCACCCCCACCGCCTTCCTCTACCTGCCCCTCATCCGTCGCTAGGCGGCGCTACATCTTGTGAAGAATAGGCAGGCCGGGCGCTTGTGCCCGGCCTGTTCGTTTTTCTGAAGCCGTCCACGCTACGCAGTTAGCTCCGCGCGCTGCGGGCGGAACCAGTTCAGCCACTCACGGTTCTCCCAGACTACCAGCACGGGCGCGGCGATGAAGATAGACGAGTAGGTACCGGAGAGCAGCCCTACCACCAGCGTGATGGCGAACTCGCGCAGGGTAATGCCGCCGAACAGCGCCAGCGCCAGCAGCAGGAACTGCACCGTCATCAGCTGCGTGTTGATTGAGCGCTGGAGCGTCTGCACGATGGAGTGATTGACGAGCGTCTCGAACGGCAATCGCCGGTAGATGCCGCTGTTCTCGCGGATGCGGTCGAAGACCACAATTTTGTCTTGCACCGAGAAGCCCACCACCGTCAGCATTGCTGTCAGGAAGAGCGAGTCGATTTGCCAGCCGAAGAAGTGCCCGCCAATGGCGGCCAGGCTCATCACAATCGCCACGTCATGAATCATGGCAATAATGGCGCAGACGCCGTAGCGCAATGAGTGAGCCAGGCCGCGGAAGGCGAAGTAGACGTAGACGACCACCAGCAGCGCAGCGACCGTGACCGCCAGCGCCGCCCGCGCCGCCACCTCCTGCCCGATGGTCGGGCCGACGCTGTCGAAGCGCTGGAGGGTCACCGTATCGTTGAAGCGCCGCTCCATCGTCTCGATCACGCGGGCGCGCGTCTCGTCATCCAGGAACGGCGAGCGCACGATGATGCGGTCCGCGCCGACGGTCTGGACGCGCGTGTTGGTGATGCCCAGCTCCTGTTCATAGAGCGCGGTTACCTGCGCCGGCGCAGGCGCTCTGCCGGAGTTGAACGATACTTCCAGCAGTGAGCCGCCGGTGAAGTCAATGGCCAGCGGCAGGCCCCAGACGGCCAGCGCAATCATCCCCGGCAGGATCAGCAGAGCGGAGAGCGCAAAGTACCAGTAACGCTTCCCAAGGATATCCATCTTGACCTCCTGCCCCTCAGACGCCGAACAACGCGGGCCGGTCGGCGACGTTGAACCACTCCACCACGGCGGAGAGGAAGGTGCGCGTGACGAACAGCGCCGTGAA
This sequence comes from Anaerolineales bacterium, assembly GCA_033577755.1. Lineage (GTDB taxonomy): Bacteria > Chloroflexota > Anaerolineae > Anaerolineales > UBA6663 > JANWXR01. The sequence continues at coordinate 984 of JAVQXV010000293.1, read as the reverse complement.
CAGGCTGATGAGCACGCCGATGAACAGCGTGACGGCAAAGCCCTGCACGATGCTGGCGCCGAACGCCGAGCCGAACCAGTAGAGGATGCCGCAGATGATGACCGTGGCGATGTTCGAATCGCGGATGGACGGCCAGGCGCGCCGCCAGGCCGGCTCCAGCGCGCTGCGCAGCGAGCGCCCGTTGCGCAGCTCTTCCTTCAAACGCTCGAAGATCAGGATGTTGGCGTCCAGCGCGCTGCCCGTGCTCAGCAGGAAGCCGGCGATGCCGGCTAGGCTGAGCGTCACCGGGATCAGTTTGAACAGGGCCAGCGTAATCAGCGCATACGTCAGGATGGCCAGCACGGCCACCACGCCCGGCAGGCGATAGTAAAGGATCATGAACATCACGACGATGGTCATGCCGATGGCCCCCGCGACCAGGCTGCGGCTGAGCGAGTCCTCGCCCAGCGACGGCCCGACCACGCGGCTCTCCAGCACCTTGAGCGGGACGGGCAGCGCGCCGTAGCGCAGCTGCAGGGCCAAAGCATTGGCGCTCTCAAGGGTGAAGTTGCCGTTGATCACGCCCTCGCCGCCGGTGATGGCGCTCTCGATGCGCGGGGCCGAGATGATTTTCTTATCCAGCACAATCGCCAGGTAATTGCCAACGTTCGCGCTGGTGTGCTCGGCGAAGATGCGCGCGCCCTCGCTGCCTAGGCGGAAGGCAATCTCCGGCTGACCGGTCGTGGGATTGGGCGAAACAACCGCTTCGCTCAGGGCTGCGCCCGTCATCAGCGTCACATAGACCGGGCCGGCAGAGACGGTATCGGTGGTCGGCGCAGTGGCGTCGGCGGGCGGCAGCGATTTGGTCGGGTTGCCGCAGTCCACCCGCGTGACGTCCGGGCAGTAAGTGCGGATTTCGGTCCCATCCGGCGGCGGCAGCTGGCCGGGCGGGATGATGACGAACTCCAGCAGGCCGGTCTCCTTGATGGTGGCAACGGCCTGCGC
>JAVQXV010000292.1:0-3261 GCA_033577755.1 Anaerolineales bacterium | reverse complement strand
ACGGATGAAACGGATGGGACGGATGGTATGGCCGGTGTCCTTCTCCGTTTCATCCGCTCCCAATCCGTTGCATCCGTTTTCTATGACGACCGGACGCTTCATTAGATTAACTTCGCTTGCTTCGTGCGCGGGTTGAGCAGGCAAGCTTGGGCCGGAGGCCCTGGCGCACGTGTTGCGCCCGCTCGCCAGCACTTTCCTCGCCGCGGATTATCCAGACCTGCTCGTCGGCCTCGCCGCGCCGGACGACGCTGCCGTGTACCGTTTGAACGCGGAGCAGGCCATCATCGCTACCACGGACTTCTTCCCGCCGGTGGTAGATGAGCCGTATCCCTACGGCGCGATTGCGGCAGCCAATGCCCTCTCCGACGTGTATGCCATGGGCGGCGAGCCGCTCCTTGCCCTCAACCTGCTGGCCGTGCCCGACGATATGCCGGCGGAGCTTGTCTCCGAGATCTTGCGCGGCGGTGCGGAGAAGGTACGCGAGGCAGGGGCCGTCATCGCCGGCGGCCACACCGTCACCGACAAGGAGCCGAAGTATGGGTTGGCCGTAATCGGCCTTGTCCATCCCGACTGCCTGCTGACGAAGGGCGGCGCGCGTCCCGGCGACCGGCTTCTCCTCACCAAGCCACTGGGCACGGGCACGATTACCACCGCCAACAAGCAGGGCAAGGCCGAGGCCGCACACATCGAGGCCGCCATCAGCTCCATGCTGCGACTCAACCGGGCGGCTTCCCGCGCCGCGCAAGCCGCTCACGCGCACGCCCTCACCGACATCACCGGCTACGGCTTCCTCGGCCACGCGCATGAGCTGGCACATCTCTCTCAGGTGAAGCTACGGATTGCGTGGGAGGCGCTGCCCTGGCTGCCCGGCGCGCGCCAGTATGCCGAGAAGTGGATTTTTCCCGGCGGCGCGGGCCGCAACGCCGAGTTCTATAGGCCGTGGGTGACGTTCGAGCGCGCGCTGGCGGAGTGGGAGCAGCATTTGCTCTTCGACCCGCAGACTTCGGGCGGGCTGCTCATGGCCGTCCCGCCGGAGCAGGTCGAAGTTGTACTGGCGGAGTTGCGCGCCGCCGGCGAAGAGGGCTGGGTCATCGGCTCGGTGGAGAGCGGCGGCGGGGAGATTGTGGTAGGGTAGTCTTCAGTCATCAGTCATTATTCGGAAGACTTATGACTCTTCCCCCAGCACGCCCTGCATCGGCAGTGTGGCGCCGCCGTCTATGAGGATGACCTGGCCGCGAATCATCTCGGCGGCGGGGGAGCAGAGGAAGGCGACGACGCCGGCCACATCTTCCGGGGTGACCAGCCGGCCTGCGGGCGTTGCGCGTGCAGCTCTTTCGAGCACATCGCCGCCGCGCATGGTTGCGAAGTGTTTGAGCGCATCGGTGGCCACAACGCCGGGCGAGACCGCGTTCACCACAATCTTCATCGGGGCCAGCTCCACCGCCAGATAGCGGGTCACCGCTTCGAGCGCAGCCTTGCTCGCGCCCACTACTACGTACTCCGGCAGAACGCGGAACGAGCCGGGGCTGGTAAGGTTGACGATGCGGCCGCCGCCGCGCGCGGCCATGCCCGGCGCGGCCCGCTGCGCGGCAAACAGTGCTGCCCGCGCATTGATGTTCATCGTCCAGTCCCAGCCTTTGATTTTCTGCTCCATCACCGGCCGGTTGTAGCCGGAGGCCGCGTTGTTGATGAGGATGTCCGCGCCGCCGAACTCGCGCTCGGTCTCCGCAAACAGCGCCTCGATGCCTTCGGGCGTGCCCATATCGGCTTTGACCACGAGCGCGCGCCGGCCCAGCGCGCGGATGGCCTCAGCAGTGGCTTCGGCGGGCGCCCGGTTGCGGAAGAAGTTGACGACCACATCTGCGCCTTCGGCGGCGAGCTTGAGCGCGATGGCTCGGCCGATGCCGCGCCCCGAGCCGGTGACGACGGCGATTTTGTTTTCAAAGAGCATGGCGTTTTCCGGCTCTCCCGGTCATAGCGGGGGTTGGACACGGATGGTATGGATAGCCTAGAGCTTTCCTGCAAGAGTCCGTGTCCGTTCATTCTATCGGTGTGCGTCTTTCCCGCCGAACCCGGCAGAGCTTGTTTTCTGAATGACCTCCGAGAGATGGCGACGGCCACGGGTGTAGCCGGCGCCCCGATTATAGCCATCCCGGCTCAACGCCTCACGCGCCGTGCTTTCTCCTTCGCCGGATGTGCCGGTTCCAAAACTCGCGCGTGCGCGTCGCGATGCGCTTCCAGACCGAGGGCCGGCGCGGCTGGGTGAGCGCCTCCAGCTGCGGCAGCGCAGCGCGCGCGGCGGCCACGCCCATCTCGTAGGCATAGCCGGCCAGGTCAAAGGCGAACAGGCCCACACGCCCCGTCTCCGGGCGCAGCAGCAGGTCGGGCGGGTGGAGTTGCAGCGTGTACTCGCTCAGGCGGCGCGTCATGATGGCGGCAGCGTGATAGCCCTGATTGAGGATCTCGCCCAGGCCCAGCCGCCGAGTGAGAATGCCGGCGTAACGCATCGGCCCGCGACCCTCGAAGAGGTGATTGAACTCGTCCGGCGAACGGTGCCAGAGCACGTCCACCGCCACGACCGGCCCGCCCAGGGCACGCGCCTCGGCCAGCGGCAGCGGGCTGACCATGCCGCCGTCCACCAGCAGTTGCCCGTCGCGCTCCACGCCGCGAAACAATCCGGGGATCGCCATCGTGGCCTGGGCGGCGTCCACCAGCAGGCCAGAGTCTAGTCGTACGGGACGCTCCGTGTGCAAGTCCATCGCCGTCGCCATAACGGGATGTTTGAGGTCGGCGAAGGTGCGCCGGCCCACGTACTGTTCCAGGCGGGCGCGCAGTCGCGTCGCGCCGAATACTGCCTTGCGCTCCGGGTCCGGCTCCCATACGTCCAGCAGCTCGATGTCGTCGAAGATTTTGCGGATGTGCAGCGGCGAGTAGCCCGCGCCGTATAGGAGCGCCACCAGCCCACCACCGCTGACTCCGACGATGGGGCCGATGGGCAGGCCGGCTTCCTCCAGCACGGCCAGCACGCCGGCGCAGGCGACGCTCTTGACGCCGCCGCCGCCAAAGGCAAGGGTGAGGGGTTGACGTTCAGGGTTGGGCATGGCCCGTGAGTTGCAAGTGAGGGGAAATGGGCGAGGGGCTAGGGCAGAGGTAAGCAGTTGTCGCTGCCGGGCCGGATGCTGTGGTCGGGGTTGGCCACCAGCGCGCAGATTGCAGTTGCGCCTGCCGGCCGGTCGCTCACCTTGAAGTGGGTGAAGGGGT
>JAVQXV010000024.1:0-27075 GCA_033577755.1 Anaerolineales bacterium | reverse complement strand
CAACCTGCGCCACAGCGGTCGCCGCAATCGTCAGGCCGACGGTCTTGAGGAAATCCCGGCGGTTGATGCGCCGCTCTAGGACCTCCTGGAAGGTCTCACCCATGCCGTTGCCGGACAGGATGATGTCGTCATCTTTCCTGATGCTCATCTTTCTCAACTCCTTGGTATGTTTTTGTGTGCGGATGCTTCGGCTGACAAGGTTAGGTGATCGGGCTTAAGGCGTGGTCAATCCATGTTTAAAAAAAATTGAACACTGGAAGCCATCGCGTCAGAACAAAGCTACGCATTCGTTTGAGCGCGTAGCTTCTCGGGAAGTTGGGCGAAGGCATTGCCCTTCGCCCAGCAGTAGCAGCATTTCTGAGCGTTGCGACCGATGCGCTTTGAGGGCGGCTATGCCCATTAAGGCCTGCTGCGTGCCGAGCGGCAGGGCGACCGGCAGATTTGCGGGCCGCACCCCGCGCCGCATAGTCCGGGGCGAGTCTCTCGGCGCAGTGGAAGGCTTTGATTCTTTCTCATACAAGGAAAGGTATCGGCAAGCGATTAAGCTGCTATCATGCCGGAACCAAACTCTGTTAAGGTCACCGTTCTTGGGCCATGCCCAGACCTAAACGATAGTTGCGGAATGTCTCCTTGCCCGTCGCTTTCGGGTGTATTTCAGATTATTGGCCGCCCCTTCGATGTGCTTCGCGACTGCGAAGCCACGGCTCGCAAAAGCAGCGGGCCTCCGCTCAGGGTGCGGCCCGGCCAAAAAATAGAAATGCACCCTCGAGTCCACTGAAAAAACCACTTTCCGGGCGCAAAAGCCACCATATATGGCGTTGAGATTACAACCAAAGCGGCATATGTGGCGGCCAAGCGTTTCAATCATGACCTTTTTTCAGTACACTCACCCTCACTTTCGTAGGAGTTGCATAGGGTCGTGCGCCGGATGTACTATCTCTGAGGTCAGCTTATAGCCTCCGAGGCGTTGATGGTTTCCGGCTTTGGTGAAGGATTGCTCTATGGCTGTGCCCTCTGGGTAGCCGTTTTTCTGCTGCTTGCGACGCTCGGCGAAGCAGTGATTCTGATTTTTTTAGGTTTTGGGGACCGCATCTTGAGATATTCACTGGTCATGAATCTTGCCTCAGGGCTAATTGGGCTGCCTTTTTGCATCGGGGCTTGGATCACGCTCTTTGGAATTTTTGAGCCTAGGCTTTGGCTTCTGTATCTTGCGGTCTGGGGCGCATCATTCCCTCTGTTTGTGGTGGTGGAGGGAACCGCACTGGCGCTATTGACCAAAAATTCGATACGCCAAACCTTGCCGGCGGCGGCGATTGCCAACCTTGTCGGGCATGGGCTGCTATTGCTGGGTTTGTTTGCTTGATGGAGATGAGCGGGAAGGGTTAGAGCAACGTCACCTGAGCGGCGGTCATGATGATGCGCTCCGGCGCGGAATAGACGCGCAGTGAGTTGCGGCGCACGTAGCCGATCACGGTGATGTTCCAGGCGCGGCCCAGCCTGACCGAGAGGCTGGTGGGCGAGGTGCGCGAGGCGACAATGGGTAGGCCCATCCGTGCTGCCTTGCTCAGCATCTCCGAACTGATGCGTCCGGTGGCGAGGAGGATAAGGCCCTCGGTGGCAATGCTCTGCTTCATGGCTTTGCCCCACAGCCGGTCAAGGGTGTTGTGCCGGCCCACGTCTTCGGCGGTTAGCAGTAGGCGCTCGCCATCGGTTAGGGCAGAGGTGTGGATGCCCTTGGTTATGGCGTACAGCCGCGCCGCCCGATACAGGTCGTGCATCCGCGCAAAGAGCTGCTCCGGCGTGATTTTGGCGGTTGAGTTGAGCGGTGCGGAACGGGCGCTCAGGTCGCTAAAGGTCAGGCCGCCGCCGCACCCGGAAGTGATCACGCGCCTGCCCGGTTCGGGCGGTTCCGCGTCGTGCTTCAGCCACACCTCCACGCACGTCCCACTGGGGCAGACGACGATGCGGCGCACGTCGTCCAGCCCTCGGATCACGCCCTCGGCGCGCAGGAAGCCGAGCGCCAGCTCATCCTGTTCGCGCGGCGTGCACATGATGGTCGCCCACTCGCGCCCATTGACGTGGAGGCGCAACGGGGCCTCTTCGGTCACCGCGCCCGGCAGGTGCTTCCATTCGCCGTTGGCGTATTCGGCGTAGTCGAGGTTGAAGATGCCGCTCACCGCTCCACTCAAAGAGATTGCACGAATTTCTCCTATCGTATCGCATTTTCTGCGGCGTTGCTTCCCCCCTATTTCCGGCGATGAGGGCCGGCGCAAGGCGCATTCTGGGGTCAGGGCGTAATCGTGCCGGAGAGCAGAGTGAAGTAGAACGTTGCGCCCTTGCCGGGCACGCCGGCGCTTTCCACGCGAATGGTGCCGCCGTGCGCCTCGACGACGTGCTTGGCGATGGCCAGACCCAGTCCGGTGCCTCCGGGGCCTTCGTTGCGACGGGCACGGTCGCCGCGGAAAAAGCGCTCGAAGACGCGCGGCAGGTCTTGCGGCGGGATGCCGGGACCGGTATCCGAGACGCTGATTTCAATGGTGTCGCCGGCCACCGCTCGGGCCTGCACGCAGATTTCACCGTGTGGTGGGGTGAACTTGATGGCGTTGTGCAGCAGGTTGCCTAACGCGCGATTGACCAGGTCGGCGTCGGCCAGCGCGATGAGGTCGGGCGGCACGTTCACGTGCAGGCGCAACGACTTGTGCTCGGCCTGCGGCCTAAGCCGTTCGATAGCGTCATATACAATTTGATCCACCGGTGTAGGCAGCAGCTTAACGATGGCTTGCCCCGACTCGATCTGCGCCAAATCGAGTAGCTCCTGTGCCATTTGCTCTAGCGCACGCACTTCGGTGTTGATTTTTTGCAGCAACCCTTGCGTCGTGGCGGGATCGCGCGCGGCGCCCGTGAGCAAGCTTTCGACCACCAGGCGGATAGAGGTCAGCGGCGTGCGCAGCTCGTGGGAGATGTTGGCGATGAAATCGCGTCGGGCGCGGCCGAGCCGTTGCAGCTCGCTCAGGTCCTTCAGCTCGATGGCCAGCCCGTAAGGCCCGGCGGTGACGGCGCGCACGCGATGAGGCAGGTTGTTAATCATGATTTGGCGGTCGTTGTCCTCGCCGCCGGCCAGCACATGGGCGGCCATCTCGTCCAGCTCGACGGAGCGTGTGGCCGTCATCAACGTCTGTCCGGGCTTCGCCCACTCGCCGAATAGGGTGCGCGCCGAGTCGTTCAACTGGATGATCGTTCGATCGGGCGCGATGAGCATCACGGCATCGGAGTCCGCCGCGAAGTGGGCGTTGAGGTATTCGGCGCGCTTGCGGGCATCGGCGTCAGCGTCGCGAAAGGCGCGTTCGGCTGCGTGACGTTCACTTTCGAGCTTTAGCGAATGCGCACGTTCTCTTCTCCACAGATAGGCGCAGGCCAGTGCGGCAAAGAGAGCGAAGAGGGCAATCAGCCAGGGGAGGTCCATGATAGGTATGGCGTATAGCGTATGGCGTATAGCGTATGGTGTAGCCCCGGTTACATGAAGTGCATTGTGTGACTCGCCAGAGGCGAACTTTGTTTGGTTCATCACCCCCTCGCCGGGGCGTTCTAATTCTCGAACCGGTACCCGACGCCGCGCACGGTGGTGATGCGCTTGGGCGCGGATGGGTCTTCTTCAATTTTCTCACGGAGCCAGCGGATGTGGACATCCACCGTGTGGCTGTCACCTACGTAGTCGTAGCCCCAGACACGGTTGAGCAGCAGGTCACGCGAGAGGACGGCGCCCTTGTTACGCATCAGCTCGGCCAGCAAGTCGAATTCACGGTGAGTAAGCTTCAGTTCGCTCTGATTACGGTAGGCACGCCGGGCAATCAAGTCCAGGGTGAGTTCACCGGAGGTGAGCTTGGTGGCGATGGCGCGGTTATCGGCCTTGGCACGGCGCAACAAGGCGCGCACGCGGGCCAGCAATTCACCTAGGCTGAAGGGCTTGACCACGTAGTCATCGGCGCCGGTCTCCAGGCCGTTGATGCGGTCCATCTCCGTGCCGCGCGCCGTGAGCATGATGATGGGCACGTTCGAGTCTCGCCGCAGCATCCGGCAGACGGAGAGGCCGTCTAGCTCCGGGAGCATCAGGTCGAGGATGATAAGGTCGGGTGACTGTTCGCGTGCCAGGCGCAACCCCTCGGCGCCGTCGCCGGCCACGATGACCTCATGGTTGTCGTTGCGTAGGTTGAGGGCGAGCGTGTCGCGCACGGTCGCTTCATCTTCGATTAGGAGGATTTTCGGCATACGTTTGAGTGCAGGATATTCGTTGCTCATAGCAAGCTACCTAAGCTAGTTCAAGAGTAGATTAAGTTTCCTGCAAAAGAGCCTAATGTGCAACCCGACTCGGTTCAAAGCCTGCGATTGACGCGCACTCGCCGGCAGATAATCCCCCACTTGGATTGCCTTAGTCAGGGGTGCATTTTCGATTATTGGCTACCCCTTCGACTACAGTGTGCTCACAAAACATGTCAGCCGCTCCTTCGACTGCGCGGGCAAAAGCGGCCTGCTCCGCTCAGGATGCGGCTGCCACTGACAACCTGTGCGTGCACACTCGACTACACTCTGAATTGACAGACCCCTCCGGCTAGGGCATGATTGGCCGTATGGCCGAGCAACGCATCCTCGCCTTTGTAAACCCGGCAACCGGTGAAAACTTTGGTCAGATTGCGATGACTTCGCCGGAGGAGGCCCGCCGGGCAGTCGGCGATATGCGCGCGGCGGCGCGTTGGTGGCGCAATGTCTCCGTGGCGGAGCGGGCACGCCTCCTCAATCGCTTTCAGGAAGTGATGATTGACGCACGCGACGAAATCTCCGCTGTGATCAATCAAGACACCGGCAAGTCGCGTCAGGATGCGCTGATCGAGGTCTTCATGGTCGCGGACCTGCTGCACCAGTACTGCCGGCATGCGGCGGATTGGCTGAAGCCGGAGCCGGTGCCGCGCGGCCTCTATCTTTTCAAGCAGCCTTACATCGAGCGGCGTCCCTACGGCGTGGTCGGCGTGATCGCGCCGTGGAACTATCCGTTCGCCCTCGCCATGCCCCCGACGCTGGCGGCGCTGCTGGCGGGCAACACCGTCGTCCTCAAGCCGTCTGAGGTCACCGGCGCGGTCGGCGTGCTGATGGAGCAGCTCTTCCGGCGCGTGCCGGAGCTGGCCCCGTTCGTGCGCGTGATCCACGGCGATGCTCAGGTGGGCGCGGCCATGGTGCAGGCCCGGCCCGATTTCATCTTCCTTACCGGCTCCACGCCGACAGGCCGCGCCGTGATGCGCACCGCCGCCGAGCACCTCATCCCGGTGACCTGCGAGTTGGGCGGCAAAGACCCACTCATCGTTTTGGAGGACGCCGACGTGAGCGCCGCCGCCAGGTGGGCGGTGTGGGGCGCGTACTTCAACACCGGCCAGACGTGTATGTCCGTTGAGCGGGTGTACGTTGTCGAGGACGTTTACGACGAGTTCGTCAGCGAGGCGCTGCGCTATACCAAAGAGCTGACCTATGGTTACTCGCCGGAGAAGGACAACCCGCACCACTTTGGGCCGATGTCCGACCCACGTCAGATTCAGACTATTCGGCGCCACTTGGATGATGCGCTGGCCAAAGGTGCGCGCCTGCTCCACGGCGGCGGCCTGCGCGGAATGTTCGTCGAGCCGACCCTGCTGGTGGACGTGAACCATGACATGCTCCTGATGCAGGAGGAGACCTTCGGCCCACTGCTGCCGATTATGAAGGTGAAGGATGAGGATGAAGCGGTCCGGCTGGCGAACGACAGCCGCTACGGACTGGGCGCTTCGGTCTGGAGCAACAACCACGACCGCGCCCGACGCGTGGCGCGCGAGCTGGAAGTTGGCTCGGTGCTCATCAACGACACCATCTGTCAGTTTGCCGTACCGATGCTGCCGTTCGGCGGCGTTAAGGAGTCCGGCTTTGGACGCATTCACGGCAAGGAGGGGCTGCTGCAATTTACCTACTCGCACGCCGTGCTCGTCGGCGACCCGCCGTTGGCCTGGGACGTGGCGACCATCTTCCGCAAGCCCGGCCACTATGCCGCCGTGGCCGCCGTGATGCGCCTGGCCTTCGGCGCCAACCTGCGCCAGCGTCTGGAGCCGGTGAAGGAGTTTTTGGCTGGCGAGCCCCTGCCGCTGGCCCTGCCCAAAGCCGAAGAGCTGAGGCTGCCGAAGTTGGATCGAAAGCGGGTCGGTCTGGCGCTCGGCACGATCGGACTGGCCGCCGTCGCGTTGGCCGTCGCCTCGTTTCTTGTCAGCCGCCGTCATTCTTAGCTGAAAGCTCTTTTTTGCAAGGTGTGCATGCAAAGGTTGTCAGGGAACGTGCCGCTCCTTCGACTACCGCTTCGCTTCGCTCAGCGTCCGCTCAGGGTGCGGCTGACATGTTTTGCGTGCACACGTTGCAAGAAGTATGCGGACGGCCAAAGGCTCATCGTAGTATCATTGCCGCGATGAGCAACGACCTTGTCTTCGTCACCGGCGCCACCGGTTTCCTCGGTCATCATCTTGTGCCCCAACTTTTGGCGGAAGGGTTCCGCGTACGGGCGTTGGTGCGCGAAACCAGCGATACGCACCATCTGGCGCATCCCAACGTCGAATTGGTCATCGGTGATGTGCTCGACCCGGCCAAAGTCCAGCAGGCCGTTGCCGGCTGCCGCTATGGCGTGCATGCCGCCGGCCTGTTTCGCTTTTGGGGCCGTCAAGAGGACTTCGAGCGCGTTAACGTGCAGGGCACGGCGCACGTGGTCGAGGCGGCGCGCCGCTTCGAAGTCGAAAAACTGATTCATATCTCCACTATTGCCGTCGTCGGCGAACATCCGCCCGGTATAGTGATTGATGAGACGGTGAAATGCCGGCCGGCCGACCCCTATCAGCGCAGCAAACTTGACGCGGAGAACCTTGTTAATATGTTTGTACGCGGCGCGAACTTGCCCGCCGTGGTGCTACGCCCCGGTGCGTTCTACGGGCCGTGGGGCCGATATGCCTTCAATCGCCTGTTCTTTGAAGACCCGCTCAGGGGCCTGCGCATCCAGGTGGAGAACGGCCGGCGGCTTACCTTTCCGGCCTTCGTGCCGGACGTGGCCCGCGCCATCGTGGCCGCCCTCCGGTTGGCGCGCCCCGGCGAAATCTACAACGTCTGCGGCGAGTCGCTGACGCATCGGGAAGCGAACGACATCATCAGCCGGCTGGCAGGCATCTCCCCTTGGCGCCTGAACGTCCCTTCTAAGCTGATGCTGCACCTGGCGCGCTGGCTCACCGCATGTGCCGAACGCACAGGCCGCGAGCCGTACTATCCTATCAGCCTGGCTTCTTACGTGTTTCAGGACTGGCATGTCTCTTCCGACAAGGCGCGCACCGAGCTGGGCTTTTCTCCAACGCCGTTCGAGGAGGGCGCTCGGCAGACGCTAGAGTGGTACTGGTCGCAGGGCATCCTCCGCCGACCGCGTCGCGCTACAACTCGCCAGCTCTGAACTCTTCAGGCCGTGCACCTTCACCGCCGATTTTTTATCTATCGAAACCGGGCATGACCAAAATCGTCACCGTCGCCGAGATGAAAGCGCTGGATGCCGCCGCCGACCGCGCCGGCGTCACCTTCGCGCAGTTGATGGACAACGCCGGCCGCGCCGTGGCTGAGGCCGTGCTGGCGCGCCTGGGCGACGACCTTGAGCAGCATAAGATCGTGGCGCTGTGCGGCAAGGGCAACAACGGTGGCGATGGCCTGGTGGCCGCACACTATCTCTCGAACGCGGGCGCGCGCGTGGCCGTGTATCTGGCGCAGGCGCCCGATGAGAGCGACTTCAAAATCAAGCGGCTGCGCGAGAAGAGCGTCTTCGTAGTGGATGCCGAGAACGACCAGCGCTGGCGCGTGCTGCGCAACCTGCTCGGCGGCGCGACGGTGGTGATTGACGCCGTCTTCGGCACGGGCGTGCGTTTTCCGCTGGCCGGCCCTTCCGCCGATTTGTTGCGTCAGGCCGGGCTGGCGCTACGCGAACGCGAACCACGCCCCTTCGTCGTTGCGGTGGATTGCCCCTCTGGCCTGGACTGCGACACCGGCGCGCTCGACCCGTTAACCCTCTCTGCCGACCTGACCGTCACCTTCGCCGCCGCTAAGCGTGGCCACTTCGCCTTCCCCGGCGCGGAGGCGCGCGGCGAGCTGCTCGTTGCCGACATCGGCATCCCCACCGACCTGCCGGAGTGGAAGGCCGTTCGCGTGGAGCTGGCGACGCCGGAGACCGTCAAGGCGTTGCTGCCTAAACGCCCGCGCGACGCACACAAGGGCACCTTCGGGCGCGCGTTGATTGTGGCCGGCTCGGTCAAATTCACGGGCGCGGCCTACCTTGCGGGCGCGGCTGCGTATCGCCTCGGCGCGGGGCTAGTGACCCTGGCGCTGCCGCAGACGATTCATCCCATCGTCGCCGCGCAGTTGCCGGAGGCCACCTGGCTGGTGTTGCCGGAAGAGCGCGGGTTCATCGCCGAGCCTGCCGCCGACCGGCTCCGGGCAGAGCTATCGAACTACACCGCGCTGCTGTTTGGTTGCGGCTTCGGATTGGAGAAAACGACCGGCGCTTTTGTGCGCCGCCTGCTGGAGCACGGGAACCTGCCGCCGCTGGTAGTGGATGCCGATGGCCTGCGCCTGCTCGCGCAGCTCCCCAATTGGCCGCGCGCGTTGCCGGCCAACAGCGTGCTTACGCCGCATCCCGGCGAGATGGCGGCGCTGACCGGCGTGGATAAGAACGTTTTGCAATCTGACCGAATCGGTCAGGCGCAGAAGTTCGCAGCGGAGTGGGGTCACGTGATGGTGCTCAAAGGCGCGTTCACGGTCGTTGCTGCCCCTGATGGACGGGCGACCGTGCAGCCGTTTGCGACCGCGGCGCTGGCGCGCGCCGGGACAGGCGACGTGTTGGCCGGGGCAATCGTGGGTTTGCGGGCGCAAGGCCTACCGGCTTACGAAGCGGCGGTGGCCGGGGCGTATCTGCATGGCCGCGCGGGCGAATTGGCGGCGGCGGAGATGGGGACGACGGCCGGTGTGCTGGCCGGGGATGTCCTCGGACAGCTGGCGCGGGCTATGGCCGAGGTAGGTGCTTGCTGAAAGAGATTCGGTAGTGAGTGCACTGAAAAAAACTACTTTTCAGGCACAAAAGCCACCATAGATGGTATGGCGTCGAGATTGCAACCAAAGCGGCATATGTAGCGACCAAGCGTTTCAACCATGATCTTTTTCAGTGCACTCAATCGTCGGTCTTCAATCATCGGTTGCTGAATACAACCGCCTGATCTGAGATGCGCAGCTGCGCGGCGAGTTGCAGCGCCGGCTCGAGGCGATCGCGCGGCGTGTGCGTCGCCCGGGCGCGCAGGTAATCGAGCAACAACTCCTGGGCACGAGCAGGGCGAATCTCGAAGCCGAGACGGTCGGAAGCAGCAAGCAGGTTGCTCAGGTGCGCGCAACGCTCGGCCAGCAGGCCGTCCACGAACAGACTGCTGTCACGGACGACGGCTTTGACGCCATCTACAACGGCCTGCTCCAGCGTGCGGATTGCCTCACCGCGATTCAGCTCAATGCCGGTGCGCTGCGCCAGCTCCAACATGCCGGCCAGATTAGCCTCTGCCGGGCCGGTGGGCATACGCGCCAGGTCAACGGCAGCCTGCGCCAGTTGATGGCTGAGCGTGAATTCTGCGGCCATGCGCAGTTCCGGCGGTACCGGCATGTGCGCCTCGGTCAGGGCGGTGATCGTCCCCAGATGCTCGCGGTAAATCTGTTGGTACGAGGAGGCCAGCGATTCGAGTTTGTCCTTATCGAGCACACGCAGCAGGCGCCGACGGTCGGAGGGTGGCAAATCGCCCAGTCCGTAGAACGTCGGGCCGAGCGCGACCTTGAGGGTACGCATTAGTTCGGCAGAGGTGATGTTCGCCGGCTGATCTTGCAGCAGGCCACACACCTTGCGCCCATCCTGTGGGTCATCACACGCAACCAGCGAAGCGGCGAAGTTGTACCCCCCCAAGTGCAGCGCGGCATACGCCCAACCGGATTGCTGTTGAGTGAACTCGCCGGTCAATTGAATGTGGCCGCACACCAGCACGTTCTCGCCGATTATGAGCGTCGTGTTTGCGGTCTGCTCAATACGATAGCCGTGACGGCGGTAGCGAATGGGGAACGGGTGGACAAGCGCGGCGATGGCGTGGCCGGCGGCCACCTGCTCCGGCTGAACGGCGACGGGCAGCACCAGCTGCCGGTAGACTTCGGCGCCATGACGATACTGTGACAGGTTACTCTCGGCCTTTTCCAGGTCGGCCAGCAGCTGCGCGGTCAGGTCGTTGGTTGCGAAGCGCGTCGCCAGGTCAATAGCGCGCGCCGCATACTTGAGCACCTGCACCGTCTCATGGCCGGAGATGTCGTCGAAGAACCAGCCGCAGCTGGTGTACATGAAGAGCGCGTGCTTCTGCATCTCCAGCAGCGTCAGCGCACGCTCGCGCTCTTCGTTCGAGAGAGCGCGCCGGTTGAGGCGCGTCAGGAAGGCGTCGGCCCGCTCCGGCGTGCGTTGTGCCAGCAGCTCCCCGTAAGCGTCGCGCGCCGCCCACACATCCGGGCCGAGCAGCCCGCGACCTTCGCGCTCGTAAATGAGCGCCAGCGAGTCGCGCAGCCGGTCGAGCGCAGCCCGCAGCGGCGCGCGCCAGCGCTGATGGCCACCGGGCACGCGCCCGGTATGGCAGCCACAATCCTCTTTCCATCGGCCTATTCCATGCGCACAGCTCCAGGAAGTGTTCGGCCGGATTTGCACCTCCCACTCCGGCGGCGCGATGTCGAGATAAGCAGCGTAGTTGATTAGGGTAAAGCCGGCACGTGGAGCTTCATGTGTAACGGCATAGATCAGTGTGCGCTCGGCATGCTTTTTGTGATGACCAAAGGTCTCGCCATCGGTGGCGAAGTGGATGAGCTGCATGTGGCTGCGACGCTCGTCCACGGCGGCGCGCAACCGTTGCACAAAGGCGGCACTGCTAACCAACGCATCGCCGAAGCTAACGCTGTGGGCCAGCGCCCCGTCGTAGAAGAAGCAGGCCAGGCTGCGCCCGTTGCGCAGCCGGCACAGGTAGGCGCGCGAGGGGTCAATGCTGCCATCGGAGACGTCCTGCCACTCGCCGCCGTAGAGCGGACGAATGCGCGCGGCCTGTCGCGGCGCCAGGATGACAAAGCGCATGCCGGCCTCGGCCAGCACCTCCAGCGTCTCTTCATCCACTGCCGTCTCGGCCAGCCAGATGGCTTCAGCCTCGCGGCCAAAATGGTAGCGAAAGTCGGCCAGCCCCCACTTCACCTGCGTCACCTTGTCGCGCCGCGTTGCCAGCGGCAGGATGACGTGGTTGTACACCTGGGCGATGGCGTTGCCGTGGCCCCACCGCCTGCGGCCGGCGGCGTCGCCCTCACGGATGCGGTCATACACATCGGGGGCGTAAGTGCGCAGCCAGGAGAGCAGCGTCGGCCCAACGTTGAACGAGATGTATTCGTAGTTATTGAGGATATCCACGACGCGCCCGTCGTCGGCCAGCACGCGGGCGAAGGCGTTGGCACGGTAACACTCCTCGTTGATGCGTTCGTTCCAGTTGTGAAAAGGCGCAGCCGTCAGCTCGCGGTCAATCTCGTCGGTCCATGGGTTCTCTCGCGGTGGCTGATAAAAATGAGCGTGAATGCAAAGATAAGGCATAGCAAAGGCTTCGCCGACGGGATTATACTCATGGCAGCCGAATCCGCCGCGATAGCAGTCATCACCCACCAACTAGCCGTTTCTTCAACCGCCGGCCTGTAATTGACCGATTTCTTGCCCAGGGCTACACTTCCGGTTGCCGCACAGCTCTTTGTCGCACAACTCTATGCAACCGTTCCTCCAGCCGTTTCCCGACCTTGATCGACTCAAGCAGGCGTGGACGCAATTCACCACCACGGGCGTGCTGGCCGCCGACCTTAGCCCTCTGGTGACGCAATCATGGCAACGATGCGCGCCGCGCCTCAATCCGCACTCTCCGCCGCGCTGGTCGGCGCTGAACGATGATGTGCTGGCCCTGACCTTGCGCCAGCGCCGAAACCTGTTGGCCCTCGCCCGGCCCATCCTCGAAGACGTGTACCAGTTCCTCGAAACCAGCGGAGTGATGCTGGCGCTGGTGGACAGCACCACCTGTCTGTTGGACTATGTCGGCGATGCGCCGATGATCGAACTAATGATGCAACTGGGCATCCGCCGTGGTGTCTTCTTGCACGAGGGCGGGCTGGGCACCATCGCCTTTTCGTCGGCCTTGCTGGATAGCAGCCCGGCGGCAATCACCGGTGCCGAACATTTCCTGAGCTACTTTCATGGCCTGAGCACCGTCGCCGCACCGATCTTCGCACTGGACGGTCATGCCCAGGGTGCAGTCGGCTTGTTGACTACCGCTGACCGCTACAGTCCCTACGCCATCGGTATGGTCGTCGCCGCCGCGCGTGCCATCGAAAATCAACTCCATGCCGAGGCCCTGACCGCCGAAGCGAACGCCCGCGCCTCGGAACTCTACGCGACGCTCGACGCTTCATCCGATGCGGTACTGGTTTGGGATGCGGAAGGTCGCATCTCTCATCTCAACGAGCAAGCGGCCAAACTGCTCGGCCTGAGGCCTGCGACCGTAATGGGCCGGCCCTTGAGCGATCACCTGACTTTGCCGGAAGTCTTAGCCCGGGCGGCGGCGAACGGCGAAGAAGTCACCGAAGCCGAAGTGACCTTTGCGCTGGCCGAAGGTTCACGAGCCTGTCTGGCCAGCCTGCGCTTCAGTCGCCCTCAGCCCGATGGTGCTCCCATCAACTATATTCTTACGCTGCGCCAGATCGAGCGTGTGCATCAACTGGTGCACCGGCTGGTGGGTGCGCAGGCGCGACGCACGCTGGATGACCTGGTCAGCCAGAGCACGGCGACCAAGCGGGTGCGGCGCCAGGCGCTGGCAGCAGCAGACGCCAAGGCCTGTGTGCTCATCCTCGGCGAGGCCGGCACCGGCAAGAACGTGCTGGCGCGCGCCATTCATAACAGCAGCCGCCGCGCCGAAGGCCCCTTCCTGGCCGTGAACTGCCGCGCCGTGCCGCGCGACCTGGTGCTGGGCGAGTTCCTCGGCTACGAGGCCGGCGCATTCAACATGCCCACCGGACAGCCAAGCAAGTTCGAGCTGGCGCACGGGGGAACGCTGTTTCTGGATGAGGTGGATGCGCTACCGCTGGACATGCAGGCCGCTCTGCTGCGTATCATTGAGGCCGGCGATGTGATCCGACTGGGCGGCAAGCGTGTCATCCCGGTGGACGTGCGCATCATCGCCGCCAGCCACCACTCACTAGAGGAGCGCGTTGCCGAAGGCAGTTTTCGCTCCGACCTGCTTTTCCGGCTTAGCTCCTTTGTTATCACGTTGCCACCGCTACGGGAACGCACTGAAGACATCCCCCTGCTGATTGACCGCATCCTGGAGCGCCTCACCGCCCAGATTGGATTCGTCGTTCGGCTGCTGCCGGAGACCCGCGAAGCGCTACTGGCCTACCCCTGGCCGGGCAACATTCGTGAGCTGGAGTCGGTGTTAGAACGGGCTGCCCTGGCCTGTGATGGCGAACCGATTTCGCCTGCCCATCTGCCGATGGCCATCCGCGAGCGGCGCTACATCCGGCAAGGCAAAACCAGCCCACTGACCGAGCCGGTACGCAGCATGGTAGAGGCAGAAAAACTTGCCATAATCTCAGCGTTTCGGGCAACTAACGGAAATATGACTAAGGCTGCGGCGGTATTAGGTATTGGCCGGACGACCCTCTGGCGAAAGCTCAAAGAGCATCGGCTATCAACAGACGACCTAATAACCTAACAAGGACTCCGTTTCATTTAGAAACACATCGGGCCGGGATTTTGTTTCAGCATGAAACAAAATCCCGGCTTTATTTTGACCTAAACGTCCTACCCCGTTAAGCTAACATCGTGCGTTGGCCAATTCCCCTCGGCTCATTTAGCGAGGCATAGTTCAAGATGAATTGGCCTTCTTCCTGTCACTCAACACAACCGAATACAAGACGACCGAATACAAGCCAGTGTTGAAGCATCGTTGTTCGCCGCCGGATGCAAAAAGGCCACAGCGATGTTTCGTTGTATTGGTCCGCAGACCGGAAAGGCTCGGCGGGCTGATGCGTTACGGAGGTGTCTCGCGCTCGATAGAAGAACATCTCTTTTCCCCGTTCTTAAACCCCTTTATCTCGAATCCATCCAACTCTCAACTCCGGAGGTCTCACAATGAACATCTTTCTCGGCGAATTGTTGGGCACCATGATGCTCATCATCCTGGGTGACGGCGTCGTCGCTAACGTTTTGCTCACAAAGTCCAAAGGCCAGAACGCCGGCTGGATTGTAATCACCACAGGCTGGGCGTTCGCCGTCATGGTCGGTGTCTTCACGGCCCAGGCGTTCGGTAGCGCCGGAGCGCACATTAACCCGGCCGTGACCCTGGCCTTTCTGGTGACCGGCGGTGTGACGCCCGATCAGCTGGCGCTCTACTGGCCTGCGCAGTTCATCGGGGCGTTCATCGGCGCAGTGATCGTCTGGCTGGCCTACCTGCCGCACTGGGAAGAGACCAAAGATGCAGGCCTCAAGCTGGCAGTGTTCTCCACCGGCCCGGCTATCCGGAACACCGTCACCAACCTGATCACCGAGGTGATTGGGACGATGGTGCTGGTGTTGGGTGTTGCGGCCATCTTCCAGGTCTCGACCCCGGTCAGTGGTATTAGCATAGCAACCGGCGTCGGTCCCTTCCTGGTGGCCGGTCTGGTGTGGGGCATCGGTCTTTCGCTCGGCGGCCCGACGGGCTATGCCATCAACCCGGCCCGTGACCTTGGGCCGCGCATCGCACACGCCGTCCTGCCTATCGCCGGCAAGGGCGACAGCGACTGGGCATACGCATGGATTCCGGTGGTTGGCCCGGCC
The DNA here is from genome assembly GCA_033577755.1 of Anaerolineales bacterium. Lineage (GTDB taxonomy): Bacteria > Chloroflexota > Anaerolineae > Anaerolineales > UBA6663 > JANWXR01. Next base: position 12,095 of record JAVQXV010000024.1, on the reverse strand, counting down.
ATTGGCGGTTTGCTGGCCGGCCTCCTGTTAGCGTTCGTTTTCTAACTGCTGACCTTTGCCCGACCGCAGGCTAAACGCAACGTTTAGCCTGCGGTCCAAACATAGACGAAGAAAGTACACATCCGCGTTGGAGATTGGACAAAGGAGAGACCCCATTATGAAAAAGCTTATCAACAAACCGGAAGATGTTGTGGTTGAGTCGTTACGCGGCTTGGCTGCTGCCCATGCCGATATTCTGCGTGTCGAGTTCGACCCGAACTTCGTTGTGCGCTTGGACGCTCCGGTCAAGGGTAAGGTCGGCGTGATCTCCGGCGGCGGCTCCGGCCACGAGCCGATGCACGGCGGCTTCGTCGGCTACGGGATGCTGGACGCGGCCTGCCCCGGTGCCGTGTTCACCTCCCCCACTCCTGACCAGATGCTGGCCGCCACCAAGGCCGTGAACGGCGGCGCGGGCGTGCTGCACATCGTCAAGAATTACACCGGCGACGTGATGAACTTCGAGATGGCCGCCGACCTGGCGCGCTCGGAGGGCATCGAGGTCGAGTCCGTGGTCATCAACGACGATGTGGCCGTGCAGGACTCGCTCTACACCGCCGGGCGCCGCGGCGTGGGCACCACCGTCATCGCCGAGAAGATGACGGGCGCCGCCGCCGAACAGCGCCGCCCTCTCAAGGAGGTCGCCGAAGTCTGCCGCAAGGTGAACGCCATGGGCCGCAGCATGGGCATGGCCCTCACCTCCTGCACCGTGCCGCACGCCGGCAAGCCGACCTTTGACCTGCCGGAAGATGAAATGGAGATCGGCATCGGCATTCACGGCGAGCCGGGCCGGCAACGCATGAAGCTCGCCCCCGCCGCCGAGATTGCCGAGATGCTCGTCAAGCCCATCGTCGAGGACCTGCCCTTCAAGTCCGGCGATGAAGTCCTGCTCTTCCTGAACGGCATGGGCGGCACACCGCTCATCGAGCTGTACCTGATGTACAACGAAGTCAACAAAATCCTCAGCGGCCAGGGCATCAAGGTCACCCGCAGCCTGGTCGGCTCGTACATCACCTCCCTGGAGATGGCCGGCTGCTCGGTCACCCTCGTCAAGCTGGATGATGAACTCACCAAGCTCTGGGATGCGCCGGTGAAGACGCCCGCTTTACGCTGGGGCATTTAGTCGCGTGGTCACGTGGTCGAGTGGTTGTTTTGGTCAATGAGTTGCGCCGGCATACGGGCAAACTGACTGTGTGCACGCAAAGGTTGTCAGGGAACGTGCCGCCCCCTTCGACTGCCGCTTCGGTTTCGCTCAGCGTCCGCTCAAGGTGCGGCTGACATGCGTTGCGTGCACCCAACCGACCATCCGACCACTCGACCCTCCGACGACGTGGCCCTCTGACCACTCAACCATCCGAACTACTCGACTGGAAGACCAAACGACTATGACGATCTCTCGCGACGCCGTGCTTGATTGGCTTAAGGCCTTTGCCGCAGAAATCGAAGCACAAAAGGACTATCTGACCCAACTCGACGCGGCCATCGGTGACGCCGACCACGGTGCGAACATGCACCGCGGCTTACAAACGTCGCTGGCCAAGGTCCAGAGTGTAGCCGATAAGGACATCGGCACCATCTTCAAAACCGTCGGCATGACGCTGGTCTCCACCGTAGGCGGCGCCGCCGGCCCGCTGTACGGCACCATGTTCATGCAGATGGGTACGGCGTCTGCCGGCAAGATGGAGCTCTCGCTGACCGACTGGGTGGCGACGTTCGAGGCCGGCGTGAACGGCGTGGTTATGCGCGGCAAGGCCAACTTGGGCGACAAAACGATGGTGGATGCGCTAACGCCGGCGCTCAATGCACTCAAAGAGTCGGTGGCCAACGGCGCATCAACCGGCGTCGCGCTGCAAAAGGCGGCGGAGGCAGCAGCGCAGGGCCGCGACGCGACCATCCCCATGGTCGCCAAGAAGGGCCGCGCCAGCTATCTGGGCGAGCGCAGCGCCGGTCACTTGGACCCGGGCGCAGCCTCGTCCACAATTATGCTTCAGACAGCCGCCAATACATGGGCAACGTCCTAGAATCATCCCTCATTAGTCATTCATCATCACTCACCACCGCTGACGAATGACTTCTGAAAAGGAGAGTCTCGCATGACTAAGTATGTAGGCGCTGTTGACCAGGGCACCACCAGCACCCGCTTCATGATCTTCGATCACGGCGGCAAGGTTATCAGCGTAGACCAGAAGGAACACGAACAGATTTATCCTAAGCCCGGCTGGGTGGAGCACAACCCGATGGAGATCTGGGCGCGCACCCAGGAAGTCATCAACGGTGCGCTCGCCAAGGCCGGCCTCTCGGCCAAAGACTTGGCCGCCGTCGGCGTCACCAACCAGCGTGAGACCACCGTGGTCTGGGACAAGGCCACCGGCGAGCCGGTGTACAACGCCATCGTCTGGCAAGACACCCGCACCGCCGACATCTGCAATAAGCTGGCCAAGACCGGCGGCCAGGACCGCTTCCGCAAAAAGGTCGGCCTGCCGCTGGCCACTTACTTCTCCGGCCCCAAAATCAGGTGGATCCTCGACAACATCAAGGGCGTCAAAGCACGCGCCGCCAAGGGCGAGGTACTCTTCGGCAACATTGACACCTGGATCATCTGGAACCTGACCGGCGGCCCCAACGGCGGCGTGCACGTCACCGACGTCTCCAACGCCAGCCGCACTATGTTGATGAACCTCAACACGCTGGACTGGGACGATGAGATTCTCAAAATCATGGGCGTGCCGCGCGCCATGCTTCCGGCCATCCGGCCCTCGAGCGAGGTGTACGGCACGGCGACCGGGGCGCTGGCGGGCGTGCCGGTGGCCGGCGACCTGGGCGACCAGCAGGCCGCGCTCTTCGGCCAGACCTGCTTCAGCGTCGGCGAAGCCAAGAACACCTACGGCACCGGCTGCTTCATGCTGCTCAACACCGGCACCAAGCCCGTCCAGAGCAAGAACGGCCTGCTCACTACGCTGGCCTATAAGATCGGCGACCACAAGGCCGTTTACGCGCTGGAAGGCTCCATCGCCATCACCGGCGCGCTGGTGCAGTGGCTGCGCGATAACCTCGGCCTGATTGAAAAGTCGGCCGACATTGAGCAGCTGGCCAACACGGTCGAGGACAGCGGCGGCATCTACTTCGTGCCCGCCTTCTCCGGCCTGTTCGCGCCATACTGGAGGAGCGACGCGCGTGGAGTTATCGTCGGCCTGACACGCTATGTGAACAAGGGCCACATCGCCCGCGCCGCCCTGGAGGCCACCGCCTATCAGACGCGTGAAGTGCTTGATGCCATGAACAAAGACTCCGGCGTCAAGCTCAAGGCTCTCAAGGTGGACGGCGGCATGGTGTTCAACAACACCCTGATGCAGTTCCAGGCCGACATCCTCGGTGTGCCCGTCATCCGCCCGACGGTGGCCGAGACCACCTCCCTCGGCGCCGCCTACGCTGCCGGCCTCGCCGTCGGCTATTGGGAAAAGGTCGAAGACCTGCGCGCCAACTGGGGCAAAGACCACGAGTGGCATCCACAGATGAAGCCCGCGCAGCGCGAGAAGCTTTACAAGGGCTGGAAGAAGGCCGTCACCCGCACCTTCGACTGGGTGGAGTAAACCCTGCCCGAGGGTCATGTGCCCACTCGCTTCACCCACGGCCCTCAGGCTCTGACCATCAGGCTCTAAAAATGAGATGCAAAGGAAAGGAGAAAGCCTATGACCAAATACGTAGCTGCTATTGACCAGGGCACCACCAGCACCCGCTTCATGATCTTCGATCACGGCGGCAAGGTTATCAGCGTAGACCAGAAGGAACACGAACAGATTTATCCTAAGCCCGGCTGGGTGGAGCACAACCCGATGGAGATCTGGGCGCGCACCCAGGAAGTCATCAACGGTGCGCTCGCCAAGGCCGGCCTCTCGGCCAAAGACTTGGCCGCCGTCGGCGTCACCAACCAGCGCGAGACCACCGTGGTCTGGGACAAGGCCACCGGCAAGCCGGTGTACAACGCCATCGTCTGGCAGGACACCCGCACCGACCAAATCTGCAACGAACTGGCCAAGACCGGTGGCCAGGACCGCTTCCGTCCCAAGGTTGGTCTGCCTCTGGCCACCTACTTCTCCGGCCCCAAGATCAAATGGATCCTCGACAACGTGGAAGGCGTGCGCGCAAAGGCCGAGAACGGCGAGGTACTCTTCGGCAACATTGACACCTGGATCATCTGGAACCTGACCGGCGGCCCCAACGGCGGCGTGCACGTCACCGACGTCTCCAACGCCAGCCGCACTATGTTGATGAACCTCAACACGCTGGACTGGGACGATGAGATTCTCAAAATCATGGGCGTGCCGCGCGCCATGCTTCCGGCCATCCGGCCCTCGAGCGAGGTGTACGGCACGGCGACCGGGGCGCTGGCGGGCGTGCCGGTGGCCGGCGACCTGGGCGACCAGCAGGCCGCGCTCTTCGGCCAGACCTGCTTCAGCGTCGGCGAAGCCAAGAACACCTACGGCACCGGCTGCTTCATGCTGCTCAACACCGGCACCAAGCCCGTCCAGAGCAAGAACGGCCTGCTCACTACGCTGGCCTATAAGATCGGCGACCACAAGGCCGTTTACGCGCTGGAAGGCTCCATCGCCATCACCGGCGCGCTGGTGCAGTGGCTGCGCGATAACCTCGGCCTGATTGAAAAGTCGGCCGACATTGAGCAGCTGGCCAACACGGTCGAGGACAGCGGCGGCATCTACTTCGTGCCCGCCTTCTCCGGCCTGTTCGCGCCATACTGGAGGAGCGACGCGCGTGGAGTTATCGTCGGCCTGACACGCTACATCAATAAGGGCCACATCGCCCGCGCTGCGCTGGAGGCCACTGCCTATCAGACGCGCGAAGTGCTTGATGCCATGAACAAAGACTCCGGCGTCAACCTGACCGCGCTCAAGGTGGACGGCGGCATGGTGTTCAACGACACCCTGATGCAGTTCCAGGCCGACATCCTCGGCGTGCCCGTCATCCGTCCGACGGTGGCCGAGACCACTTCCCTCGGCGCAGCCTATGCCGCCGGCCTCGCCGTCGGCTTCTGGAACGCCGTTGAGGATCTGCGCGCCAACTGGGGCAAGGATCACGAGTGGCATCCACGCATGGACGCCGAGAAGCGCGAGAAGCTGTACGCCGGCTGGAAGAAGGCCGTCACCCGCACCTTCGACTGGGTGGAGTAGAGCCCGCTCAGGCCCCGAAGGTCTGCGCCGCTTACCCAAAGGCCGAATGCGTCTGTAAGGAGAAGCCCGGTTGCCCGGCAACGGGGCCGGGCTTCTTTGCGCCAACGGACGAGACCCGGGCACCGCAACACCATGACGAACCTCATCAACATTTTCCATAAACATCACTCAACAGATTGCGCGCAGGTACGGTAGGATTAAGCCACAGCCCTTTGGATTGGATTGGAAAGGAAGCGGATGGTATGAGCGCCCCTCATGTCATCGTCATCGGCGCCGGCTCTACCGGCGCGGCCACCGCCCACGACCTGGCGCTGCGTGGCTACCGCGTCACCGTCCTGGAACGCGGTGAAATCGCCAACCAGACCACAGGCCGCAATCACTGCCTGCTGCACTCCGGCGGGCGCTACTGCGTCAAAGACCAGGAGTCGGCTATTGAGTGCATAGACGAAAACCTCATCCTGCGCCGCATCATGCCGGACGCGCTGGAGCTGAACGATGGCCTGTTCGTCGCTCTCACGGAAGAAGACTTGGCCTTCAAGGAAAAATTCATCGCCGGCTGCGAGGAATGCCACATCCCCTTCCGCGAAATCCCGGTCAAACGGGCGCTGGAGCTGGAGCCGTTCCTCAACCCGAAGCTGCTGGCCGCGGTGCAGGTGCCCGATGGCGTCTTTGAGCCGTGGCGTTTCTGCCTGGCCTTCCTGGCGACGGCTAAGAAGAACGGCGCCGTCGTCCGCACCTTCACGGAAGTCACCGACCTGATTCGCTCGGGTAGCAGCATCACCGGCGTCAAAGTGGTGGATCATCGCACGGGCAAAACCGAAGTCATCGGCGCAGACATCGTGGTGAACGCCACCGGACCGTGGGCGGGCGAGATTGCGCGGATGGGCGGCGTGGACGTGCCGGTTGCGCCGACCGCCGGCGTGATGGTCACCGTCAACCGCCGCCTGAACAACATGGTCATTAACCGCATGAACAAGCCGTCCGACGGCGACATCGTCGTGCCGCAGCGCACCACCTCCATCATCGGCACCACCTCTTGGACTATCCTCGATCCCGACCAGATTGACATCCCGCCCGACCATATCCAGATGATGATTGCGAAGGGCAAGGAGCTGATCCCGGCGATCGAGCACACGGTGACGCGTGGCGTGGGCGCGGCGGCCCGCCCGCTCATCCGCAAGGCCAACGCCGATGAGCGCGAGATCTCCCGCACCTTCGAGTGCTTCGACCACAAGTATGACGGCGTCGAAGGCTTCGTCACCATCTCCGGCGGCAAGACCACCACGGCGCGCGCCATGGCCGAGAAGGTCACCGACATCGTCGGCCAGAAGCTGGGCATAAGCGTCGAATGCCGTACCAAGGAGACGCCGCTGCTGTCGTACCGGTATTTCTACAACTGACCGCCGACCGGAGACGGCAGACTGCGGCCCATCTGCGGCGGTCAGCTCTCATAATCCTCATGGCGATTGAAGTCCCCGTCCGCATGTTCCGTTACAAAGCCGGCGGCGAGCCGCGCTTCGAGACCTACCGCGTGACCGTGCCGGACGACGCTAACGTGATTGACGTCATCGAGATGGTCTGGCGACAGGACACCACGCTGATGTACCGGCACGCCTGCCATCACGCTTCGTGTGGCACCTGCGCGGTGCGCATCAACGGCTACGAGAAGCTGCCCTGCATCGTCCCTGTGAAGGAAGCCCTGCGTGGCCGAAGTGAAATCACCATCGAGCCGCTGCGCAACTTCCCGCTGGTGGGCGACCTGGTGGTGGACGTGGCCGGCTTCTTCCAGAAGCAGATCGCCTCCGGACTGGTCATCACCCGCCCGGCGGAGGCCACGCTCGACGGCGCGCGCTACCAGCCGGTCGAGGTATTCAACGAGAGCGGTGGCCTGGAGGCGCGCCCGTACAACCGGTTCGAGAACTGCATCGAGTGCGGCATCTGCATCAGCGCCTGCCCGACCATGGCCGCCACCGACAAGTTCTTTGGGCCGGCAGGGCTGGCCGGCATCCACCGTGCCCTCCAGACAACTGATGACGCGCAAAAGAAGTCGCTCTTGCTGGCGCTGGCCGACGGCGAGCACGGCGTCTGGCGTTGTCATAGCGCCTGGGAGTGCACTGAGGCCTGCCCGCAGAACGTCCGCCCGGCGGAGGCCATCATGGCCCTGCGCCGCGAGCTAATCATTCACAAGGTCAAAACGTTATTCGGGATGGGAGCACGCCGATGACTACACAATCCGAAGTTGCCGCGCCCTCGCGCCCGCGCCGCATCTGGCAATGGGCCGACGTGCGCCGGCGCAATCTGGGCATGTATGCCTATGTCCTCAACCGCATCACCGGTATCGGTTTAGTGATATATCTGTACCTGCACCTGGCCGTGTTGAGCACGCTGACACGGGGGCCGTCCGCCTGGGACTCGTTCATTGCCATTGCCAAAAGCCCGGCCTTCCTGACGCTGGACGTGATCCTGCTGGTGGGCATGCTGATTCATGGGTTGAACGGCATCCGCATTACGCTTAACGGATTCGGCGTGGCGGTGGGGGCACAGAAGGCGCTGTTCATCGGGCTGATGGCACTGGCGGCGGTGTGCACAGCCGTGGGCGCGTTCCTAATCTTCACCAAGTAGCGAGGCCGGCATGCAGAAAACTCTTGACGTCGAAGCGCGCGCCACGAGGGGACTGGGCAACCTTGCCTGGGTCGTACAGGCAGTCACCGGCATCGCTTTGCTGGCGTTGCTGGGCCTGCACTTTATCGCCCATCACTTCGTGGTGGAAGGCGGGCTGCGCAACTTTCAACAGGTGCAGGAATACATCGGCAACCCGCTTATCCTGACGCTGGAGGTGCTGTTCCTGATGGTGGTAACGCCGCACGCGCTGCTGGGCGTCCGCGCCATCCTGTTCGACCTGCAATTGAGCGAAGCGACCGAGAAGTGGATTGATCGGGCGTTGTGGATCATCGGGATTGCGACCGTGCTGTACGGCTTCTGGCTGACCTGGGCGATTGTGACCTACCCGGCAGGCTGACCGGGAACGGACGGAAAACGTGGACTGGGAGGCCGCCTGGGCGCCGTATGACGCGGATACCTATGAGACGGCGCTGAGCTTCCTGCGACCCGACGACGTGGTGCTCGACATCGGCGCCGGCGACCTGCGCTTCGCGCGGCTGGCAGCGCAGCAGGTGCGGCGGGTGATCGCGGTGGAGAGAAATCGGGCTGTCATCCCTCATCTCCTAACCCTATCTCCTGTTGAGAGAAGAGGAAACGGCAATCTCGAAGTCATCTGCGCCGATGCCCTGACATGGCCGTTCCCGCCCGGCATCACGGTCGGCGTGTTGCTGATGAGGCACTGCCGACACTATCGCGAGTACGCCGAGAAGCTGCTCGCCTGTGGTTGCCGTCGGCTCATCACCAATGCGCGTTGGGGCATGGGTGTGGAAGAAGTGCACCTCGATGCGCCGCGCGTCCCCTATCGCAACGCCCGCAGCCGCTGGTACGCTTGCGCCTGCGGCGCCGTCGGCTTCGCGCCGGGGCCGGTAGAGGCTATCACCTGCGAGTCGCTTGAAACAGTGATCGAAGTTGCCGAGTGTCCGGAATGTTTGGCAGTAGAAAGTGGAGAGTAGAAAGTAGGGAGTAGAAAGTAGATTCGTACTTTCCACTTTCCACTTTCCACTTTCTACTTTCTACAAGACCCTTATGCGTCTGCAAGGAAAACGTGTCGCCGTTTTGCTCGAAGAGGGGTTTGAAGACCTAGAATTCTGGGTGACGGTGATGCGCCTGCAAGAAGAGGGCGCGCACGTCACCGTCGTCGGCCTGGAGTCGAAGAAGACGGTGCGCGGCAAGAACGCGCTCACCGCCACCAGCGACGTGGCCGCTTCCGCCGTCAGCGCCGATGACTTCGATGCGCTGGTCGTGCCCGGCGGCTGGGCGCCTGATAAGCTGCGGCGCTACGACGCCATCAAGAAGCTGGTGCGTGATGTGTACGCGCAGGGCAAGATTATCGGGCTGATCTGCCATGCCGGGCTGGTGGGCATCTCCGCCGGCATCATCCCGCGCGGCAGCCGCGCCACCGGCTCGCTCGGCATCAAGGACGACCTGATCAACGCCGGCGCCGTCTGGGCCGATGAGCCGGCCTTCCGCGAGGGCCAAATCGTCTGGGGCCGCGTCGTCGCCGACATCCCGGCCTTCTGCCGCGAACTCGTCGCCGCGATCGAAAAGCCATAGCCTCTCGCCAAGCGCGCCGGGTCTGCTAAACGCCACTTGGCGCATTTCGCGATCTGGCGAGAGACAACTCAGTGGTCGGAATCGTCATCGTCTCCCACAGCGCAAAGTTAGCCGAAGGCGCCGCCGAGCTGGCGCGCGCCATGGCCCCCGAAGTGCGCATCGCACCTGCCGGCGGCGTGGATGCGCCCGACCGTCCTCTGGGCACCGATGTCGGCCTGATTACCAACGCCATCGCCGAAACGTACTCCGACGATGGCGTTTTGGTTTTGATGGACCTGGGCAGCGCCATCCTCAGCGCCGAGATGGCGCTCGACCTGCTACCGGTGGAACAGCGCGAACGCATCCTGCTCTGCGAAGCGCCGCTGGTGGAAGGCGCCGTCGCCGCTGCCGTGCAGGCCCGGCTGGGCAGCCCGCTGGCGCAGGTGGCCGCCGAAGCGCGCGCCGGCTTGCTGCCCAAAGTTGCCCAGCTTGCGCCGCAGCACAAGGCCGAAAGCGAGAGCTTGCAGGTCGAAGCCCCACCTTCCAACCTTCCGCCTTCAATCCTGACCCTCGTGGTTCACAACCGCCTTGGCCTGCACGCCCGACCGGCAGCGCGCTTCGTACAAACGGCGGCCCGTTTCGACGCCGAGGTACGAGTGACCAACGTCACCACCGGGCGCGGCCCGGCCAGCGCCAAGAGCATCAACGCCGTCGCCACGCTCGGCGTGCGCCAGGGCCACACCATCACCATCACCGCAACCGGCCCACAGGCCGAGGCCGCGCTCGCCGCGCTCAAGCAGCTGGCCGACGAGAATTTCGGCGATGAGCCGGAAGTGGAGGCACGACTGCAAACCGCCGAGCGCCGTCCGCCTATTACAGACCAACGTCTGTCGTCAGTCGTCGGCGGACGGGCCTCGTTCCAGGGCCTGCCCGCTTCCCCCGGCATCGCGCTCGGCCCGGCGCGCTGCTTCGTGACCCCCACGGTAGAAGCACCTGAACACTTCATTGATGACCCGGCTCGTGAATGGGACGCGCTGCTGGCCGCCCTCGAGCGCACGCGCGCCGCCATTCAGAAAACGTTGGCCGACGTGCAGCGCCGCGCCGACCGGCAGACGGCGGAGATTTTCGAGGCGCACCTGCTCTTCTTGGATGACGACGCATTGCGCGAGCCGGCCCGCCGGCTAATCTTCGAGGAACGGCGCAACGCCGCCTTCGCCTGGCAGTCTGCTGCGCGGACTGTGGCCGAGCAATATCGCGCGCTGGACGATGAGTATCTGCGCATCCGCGCTGCCGATGTCGAAGAGGTGGGGCGGCAGGTCGTAGCCGAACTGCTCGGCGTCTCGCTTGCGCCCACCCTTAGCGCGCCCGGCATCCTGCTCGCGCGCGACCTCGCTCCCGCCGATACAGCTGCCCTCGATCCGGGCCTGGTGCATGGCATCGCCACCGCGCTCGGTGGCCCAACTTCGCACAGCGCCATCCTCGCGCGTAGCCTCGGCCTGCCCGCAGTGGTCGCACTAGGCGAGGGCGTGCTGGAGATCGCCGAAGGGACGGAACTGATCCTGGATGGGGACGCGGGTGCGCTGATTGTTGCACCCGAACCCGCGTTGGCGGCGGAGTATGCGCGGAAGCGCGAAGCGGCCCGTGCTGCTGCCGACAAAGCCCGCCTGGAGAGCATGGCCTTTGCTATCACACGCGATGGTCGCCGCATCGAGGTCGTTGCCAACATCGGCTCGGTCAAAGATGCGCGCGCCGCCCTCGAAGCCGGCGCCGAGGGCGTGGGCCTGTTCCGCACCGAGTTCCTCTTCCTCGACCGCACGACCGCGCCGGAGGAGGACGAGCAATATGCTGCCTATCGCGCCGCTTGCGAAGTGATGGGCAAAGACCGGCCTGTCATCATCCGCACGCTGGATGTCGGCGGCGATAAGCCGTTGCCTTATGTGGACATGGGGCGCGAGGAGAATCCCTTCCTCGGCTGGCGCGCCATTCGCATGTGTCTGGACAACCCAGAGTTCTTCAAGCAGCAGTTGCGCGCCATCGTGCGCGTGGCTGCCGAGTACCCGGTCAAAGTGATGTTCCCGATGATTGCCACACTCGCCGAGTTCCGCGCGGCAAAGGCGCTGCTTGCCGAGGCCTGCGCCGAGGTGCGAGCGCGCGGCCTGCCCACGCCCGACCGCCTCGAGACCGGGATCATGGTCGAGATCCCCGCGGCTGCACTGCGCGCGCGCCGGTTCGCCGAAGAGGTGGATTTCTTCTCCCTCGGCACCAACGACCTGACGCAGTACACGCTGGCCGCAGAGCGCGGCAACGCAAGGGTGGCGAAGCTGGCGGATGGTTTTCAGCCGGCGGTGCTGGAGCTGATCCGGCAGACGGCGGAGGCGGCGCAGGCGGCGGGCAAGTGGGCGGGCGTGTGCGGCGAGATGGGCGGCGACCCGCGCGCCATCCCGCTGCTCATCGGGCTGGGCGTCACCGAGCTGAGCATGGCTGCGCCGGCCATCCCGCGCGCCAAGCAAATCATCCGGGCGCTCGATGTGAATGTAGCCCGCGAAAAAGCCTTACGGTTGTTGGCTCTGGAAACGCCCGATGAGATTCGCGCAGAGATGGAGGTTGAAGGTTGAAGGCTGAAGACTGAAGACTGAAGACTGGAGAATCTCTAATCTCTAATCTCTAATCTCTAATCTC
>JAVQXV010000291.1:0-3334 GCA_033577755.1 Anaerolineales bacterium | reverse complement strand
ATAGAGGGCAATAGGGCAGGTGGTCGCCCTCTTCACCCTTTCATATCTACGTGGACACGCTGATTTGGACTCTGATCGGCTTTCTCAGCGGCAGCATCCCCTACTCTCCGCTGCTCGGCCGGCTGGCGCTCGGTAAAAACATCCGCGAGTATGGCGACGGTAATCCCGGCTCGACCAACGTGTTCAAGGCCGGGGGGAGGTGGGCAGGCGTAGCGGCGCTGCTGCTGGATGGCTTCAAGGGCGCGATTCCCGTAGGGATTGCGTACTGGGGAATAGAGATTAGGGATTGGAGATTGGTCCCGGTCGCGCTGGCGCCTGTGCTCGGCCACGCCTTCTCGCCGTTCCTGCGCGGGCGCGGCGGCAAGGCGGTGGCGACCACCTTCGGCATTTGGGCGGGGCTGACCGGGCCGGAGGCGCCCATCGTGCTCGGCGTTTTGCTCGGCATCTGGTTTCTCACAACCGGCCCCTCGGGCTGGGCGCTGCTCTTCGCCCTGCTCTGCTTCGGCCTGCACCTGCTCAACTACCGACCCGAACCGGCCTTCCTCAGCCTCTGGTTGCTCAACGTTCTCCTGCTGATTTGGAAGTACCGCGCTGACTTGTTGCAGCGACCCTTCCTGAAATTGACTTTGGCCCGCAAGCTCTTGCGCTGGATTTGAGACAGGTGTCAGGTGCCAAGTGTCAGGTGTCATGTCATGTTCGTTATTGCATTCGCCGTTTTTGCTGTCCTGACCGTTCTTACCTTTACGGCGACTCTCAATACGTTCTTCTTCCCGCGCTTAGGCAATCCGCGGTCAGCCGCCGGCAATCTCCAATCTCCAGTCTCCATCCTGATCCCCGCCCGCAACGAGTCCGCCGTCATCGCCCGGACGGTGCGCGCATTGCTGGCGCAGGACTATGACAGGTTCGAGCTGCTCATCCTGGACGACGGCTCGACGGACGGCACCGGCGCGCTGGCGCTGCAGGCGGCGCAGGGCGACCCGCGCGTGCGCATCCTCACCGGCAAGCCGCTGCCTACCGGCTGGCTCGGCAAGAACTGGGCCTGCCATCAACTCGCTGAGGCCGCGACTTCCGACTTTCTTTTGTTCACGGACGCCGACGTGGAATGGCAGCCTGGCGCGCTGGCGGCGCTGCTGCGTCTGCAAGCGCAGCTCAACGCCGACCTGCTCACCGTCTGGCCGACGCAACGAACCGAGACCTGGGGCGAGCGCCTGGTCGTGCCGTTGATGGCGCTGGCCATCATCGCCTACCTGCCCATCCTGGCGGTGCACCACCTGCCGTGGCGCGCCTTCTCGGCGGCGATGGGCCAGTGCCTGCTCTTCCGCCGTGAAGCCTATGCGCGGATCGGCGGGCATGCGGCGGTGCGCAGCAACATCGTGGAAGACGTGGCGCTGGCGGCGCGAATCAAGGGCGCGGGCCTGCGCCTGCGCATGGCCGACGGTCACGGTCTGATTACCTGCCGCATGTACCGGAGCTGGGACGAAGTGCGCGACGGCTTCGCCAAGAACCTGCTCGCCGGCCACGGCAACCGGCCCTTTCTTCTTCTACTTTCTACTCTCTTTCACTGGCTCGTTTTCGTCTTCCCCTGGGCCTGGCTCCTCGTCGCAGCGGTCGGCGGTTCTTCGTCGGCGGTCGTCTTCCCGCTCGCGCTCGTCAGCCTCGGCGTTGGCGTGCGCGCGCTCAGCGCCGCCGTCACCGGCCAGCGAGTCCGCGATGCGCTGTTCATGCCGGCCTCGGTCGCGCTGATGACGGTCATCGCCGCGCGATCTCTCCACTGGCACTTCACCGGCGGCCCGCGCTGGAAGGGACGGGTTTTCACTGCGGAGCCGCCGAGAGCGCAGAGCGTGGACTCCCACTCCGCGAACTCTTTGCGGTGAACGGCAGATGAGCTACGACACGGTCATCATCGGCGCGGGCGTGGGCGGGCTGAGCGCCGCCATCCGCCTGGCGGCCGCCGGGCAGCGCGTGCTCCTCCTCGAGCAGAACGCGCAGCTGGGCGGCAAGATGGGCGAGGTGACCGCGGCCGGCTTCCGCTGGGACACCGGGCCCTCGGTCATCACCATGCGCCACGTCTTCGAGGACCTGTTCCGGGCGGCGGGCCGTCGCCTCGAGGACTATCTCACCCTGCTCCCCGTCGAGCCGCTAACGCGCTACTTCTACCCGGACGGTGTGATGCTGGATGCCACGCGCGACCTGCAGCGCATGGCCGAGCAAATCGAGCAGCTCGAGCCGCGCGACGTGGAGGGCTACCTGGCCTACCTGAGCTACGCGGCGCGGCTGCACCGAATCACCGGCCCGGCCTTTATCTACGGCGAGCCGGTCTCGCTGCGCACCTTCCGGCAAGTGCCGGTGTGGGATTGGATCCATGTGGATGGCTGGCGCACGATGCATCAGGCCATTTGCAGCTTCGTCCGCTCGCCGCACCTGCGGCAACTGCTTGGGCGCTTCGCAACGTACGTCGGCGCCAGCCCCTACCTCGCGCCGGCGACGCTCAACGTCATCGCTCACGTCGAGCTAACGGGCGGCGTGTGGTATCCGCAGGGCGGCGTCTATGCCATCGCCCGCGCCTTGAGCCGGCTGGCATATGAGCAGGGTGTTGAGATTCGGACGGGCGCGCGCGTGGAGCAGATTGTAGTACAAAGTGGGCGCGCGGCGGGCGTGATGGTGGCGGGAGACTTCATTCCTGCGCGCTATGTCCTTTCCAATGTGGATGTCGCCAACACCTACGCAAAACTGCTGCCGGCAAAGGCAGTCCCGGCGCGCACCCTGCGCTCGCTGACCGAGGCCGAACCGTCCATCTCCGGTTTCATCCTCCTGCTCGGCGTGCGCGGTGAGCATCCGCAGCTTGCCCATCACAACATCTTCTTCTGCGCCGATTACGCCCGCGAATTCGATGACATCTTCACGCGCGGCCTGCCGCCCGGCGACCCGACCGTGTACGTCGCCATCACCGGCAAGCGCGACCCCGCTCATGCGCCACCGGGTTGCGAGAACTGGTTCGTCCTTGTCAACGCTCCGCCACTCGGCCCCCGCTTTGACTGGGCGCAGCGCGCGGGCGAGTATCGTGACCACGTGCTGGCGACTCTGGCGCAGCGCGGCATAGACATCCGCGGGCGAATTGTGGTGGAGAAAATGCTGACGCCGATAGACCTCGAGCGGCTGACCGGCGCGCGGCGCGGCGCGTTATACGGCGCGTCGTCCAACGACCGGCTGGCCGCCTTTCGCCGCCCGCCCAACCGGTCGCGCGAGGTACCCGGGCTGTACTTCGCCGGGGGCACCGTCCATCCGGGCGGCGGCGTGCCGATGGCGATGCTCTCCGGCGCGGCGGCGGCGCGCA
>JAVQXV010000290.1:0-3341 GCA_033577755.1 Anaerolineales bacterium | reverse complement strand
GCAGGGCCACGCTGTATGTGACCGGTGTGCTAGCGGAAGGCAGGGTATAAGAATAATTGTTGGTCAGTTGGATGTTTCCAGGCAGGGACAGTCCAGCAGCAGAGATGGGAATAATGTTGCACGCAGTAACATCACGCACGATGTAAACGTTGAACCGCGGCTGTCCCCCGAAATCACTGGGATTGGGCATTGTGTACCCATAGGCCGACAAAGCGTTCCAAGCTGACTCAAGAGTATCCGAAACTACTTTGACATAGTCACTGGGGTTGGGGTAAGGAGGCGCATTGGGACCGGTATCTGACCAATGAATCGCAAAATGCGGCGTATACCAGATGAGGTTTGTATTCGCCGCAAGCGTTTGTTCGTGCGGCACAGCTAACAAGGCCTCGTTGATAGTCTGAAAGGTTGTCGCTTGCCAGTGCGCTTTGTCGGCAAAGAGTGCTTCTAGTTTTTCAGCCAATTCCATCATCCCGTCGGTGGGTAAGGGCTGGTTGACATCAAAACTGTCTGGTTGGAATTTTTACGGTAACTGGTGTGGGTCTTGGATAGCTGTTAATCTATACAGCGCGGCAGCGTCAGTGGAGATCTCTCCACGTTCGCGCGCCGCGTTAATTTTCTGAATCGACTGTTGCCAGGGCCGAAGTTCCGGCTGTGCGTTCTTGGCAACCGAGCTTGAGGTTGACGACCATGCGAGCGAAACAAAGGCCAGCATTCCTACAACCAGCAGGATGCTTGCTTGAAGAGTTTTCTTGGCTTGGCACATGGAAACTTCCTCTGCCGCAGAACGTTTCAATGGTCAACGTTGCCAACTAAGACCGTTAGCCCTGTGCGGCTTTCCTGCTCCCATATCCAGAGCATGCCATAGAAACCGTAAACATCATCACGCGTAGCTAAGAACTCCCATTCGATGCTGTACGTTTCGCCTGGTTGTAAGGTAAGTGTATGGATGTCAACAGCTAAGTCAGGTTGTGCTGACCAACGCTGAGTGGGATCGGATGAATAAACAATGTCTACAACAGGGCCATCGAGGCGTTGAAGGTCTATAGTTTTTTGGGAGTGATTTTGAATTGACAGCTTGAGTTTAATGACCGAATTGCTTGGGTACCAGCTTTGGGATGCAAGTAGCGTAATGCTTATATCACCAGCATATACCTGGCTATTTGCTGGCTCACAATTCTTTCCAATCGGGCAGCAACCACTGAGAAATAAGCAAAGAAACAAGAACAATGATATTCGGATATGTTTCATTGTGACCTTTCCTTCGATGGGGCAAAGTCGTTGCAAGTAAGCCGCCGAACGGCGCGCATCACCGGCACGCGAAGCGACCCTGAGCGTAGCGAAGGGGAGCGCAGCGTGTCCGGTGCATGCGCTTGTTCGGCGGCACAGCCGCCATCATTTCTGCAACGGGCCTGCTCCAGACTGCGCACTCACTATGGTCGCGACGTGCGTGTCGGTCGCGGTGTCCGTGTGTTCGTCGCCAGCCGCGATGCAGTAGGCGTAGCAGTCGGGCCGGGTGTAACCGTCTGCGTCGGTTCGAGCGTAGGCGTGGACACACCGGGATAGCCCTCCGGCGGGGTAGTGAACTAGGGCGGTAGTGGCCCGATCATCGGCACGCTGCCCTGACCCGGCCCGGGGTAGCCCTGCGGACATTGCCCCACACACCGTGTAGGAGTGGGCGTTCGTGTGCGTGTGTGCGTCGGGGTGGACCCCAAGGTTGGCGTGCGTGTTGACGTAGGAGTTCGGGTAACTGTTGGTGTCAGTGTCGGAGTAGGGGTTGGTTGGCGAGCGATCAGGGGCAGATACACATCGCCCGGCGCGCGCTCGAAGAGCACGCTATCGGCAGCCAGGCGAGTGTTGGCCGTCACGCTGCCGGTGATGACATTGCCCAGCAGGATGTACTCATCGGCGCTGCCGCCTAGGAAGTAATAGGTTCCGATCTGATTCCCTTACACATTTAAGATAGGAGTTACGCAGTTGCGCCCGCGCTTCCATAGATGTGGCGGTCATATCCGCCGGAAGTCCGCCAGATGTGGCGGCAACCCCCGCCAACTGCGTAAGTCCTATTAAGAAAACAGTACTGCTGCTCAGGGAACTTGGCATAATTAGGTTATCTTGTAACCCAAGGAGCTAATGCCATGAGCAGCAGCCAAGAATTGTACACCCGCTTGATCCACACCCTGCGTCCCCTGGTGAATGTAGACCATATTTCCCATCTGACCAACTGGGTCTGGATCGTGGTAGGAATTTTGCAGGCCCGGTCGATTGCCTTGAGCCAGATTGCGCTGCATATCCCCGGCGACGCCAAAGCGGAGTCGCGGGTGACGACCATTCGGCGCTGGCTGAAGAACTTGCGTGTGGACGTGTGGGAGTTTTATCGGCCGGTCTTGGAACGAGCGTTGCAGGATTGGCGAGCGGTGACGGCGACCGTGATACTGGATGGGGTGATGGTGTTTGGCGACCGCTGGCAAATCTTTCGCTTGTCCTTGGCCCACGCCGGGCGTGCCATTCCGCTGGGGTGGGTGGTGTTGTCGGGGAAGGGGTTGACCCAAAGAGAGAAACTGGAAACCATGTTGACGCGCGTGGCGAACTTTTTGAAGGGGCGCGTCAAGCGGGTGGTTTTCCTGGCCGACCGCGGGTTTCGAGACAGGGATTGGGCTGAATTGTGCCTGAAAATCAACTGGGATTATGCCATTCGGGTTGCGAACAACACGTATGTCACCCTGGATAACGGTTGGTATGGCTCGATTGAAGCGCTGGGCGTACGACCGGGACATCGCCGCTATGACCAAAACGTCCGCTTGACCCAGGACGGCAAGCTGTTGACCAATCTGACGGTGACCTGGACGACAGGTGATGCCAAGAACCCGCCCGAATTGCTGGCGATAATCTCCAGCCAGCCCGCCGCACGCGCGCGCCTGCGGGAATATGCTCGGCGCATGCACACCGAAGAAGGGTTCCGCGATGATAAGTCCGGCGGCTTCGACATGGCTCATACGCGCTTGCAGCACGCAGAGCGCCTGGAACGGCTGTTGCTGGCTTTGGCCATTGCCAAGCTCTGGTGCCATGAGCTGGGCGAGCATGTTTTGGCGCAGGGCGAAGCGGCGCGCCGGATGATTGACCCCGGCCCGCAACGCGAACTGAGCCTGTTTCAACTCGGCCTCCGCTGGTTGAAGCGTTGCCTTTCCACCCATATCGCTTTGTTACCGGCTTTCCTGGCGCGCATATCGCCATTGAGACATTTCAAAGTGGTTCGTTACAGTACTTCTTAAGAGTGTAAGGGAATCAGGGTTCCGATATAGGCTTTGCCGGACAGGTATGTGTTCCCGGACAGCACATCGCTC
>JAVQXV010000289.1:0-3401 GCA_033577755.1 Anaerolineales bacterium | reverse complement strand
GTTGCCGTCGTCGCCGGTCAGACCCTGCCGCCACGACAGGTTCCTTGGGCCGTCGGCCTAGGGGTGGGGGCAGGCATCATCGCCGGGTTGGGAGACTACTTCTGGCCGTGGCCTCGGCCCCTCTCGCCGATCCACCAGATGTTACCTGCCATCACCACCGGCGTGGTGCTGATACTGGGATGGGAGATCGTGCGCCGCTTCCCGAACTATAGCCTACGCACCAAGCTGTTGATAAGCGCCGTCACCGTGGTGGCGCTGACAGTCGGCGTCCAGTCCATTATCCGCATCCAACTCACCGCCTCCCAAACTCGCGCCCAGGTAGGCAACAGCCTGGCCGCGCTGGCCGAGAACCTGGCAACGGCCATCGGCAACCAAATCGGCCTGCGGGCGGATGTGCTGCGCGCGCTGGCGCTCAACAAGTTTCTGCAGGACGGGCTGGAAGAGGCCAGCCGCACTAACACACAAAGCGCCGAGGCCCTGCGCGCCGCCGATGAGCGCTGGCACCGGGCCGTGAAGGCAGGCCGGCCGGACGACCCGCTTGTCCTTCAGGTGCTCAACCATCCATTGGCCGGCGAACTCAACGAACTTCGCAGGCGTTTCCCGCAATCCGAACTGTTCCTGGTCACCGACCAACACGGCGCCACGGTCGCATCCACCCAGGCCGTCGAACGCTACTATCACGGTGACGAGGCTTGGTGGCAAACGGCCTCCTCACGCGGAATCTTCATCGGCCTGATTGAGCAGGGTTTCGGTGGCCCCCGATTCGGCATTGCCGTTGCCGTGCCCGCTCACGAGCGCGAGCAGATCGTTGGCGTGGCGCTGACTCTGCTCGACCTCGACCAATTTGTGGATGATTTGGCGAGCGCGCGCCTCGGCAAGACGGGCCGCGCCGAGATTTACTTCGAAGGCGGAGGTGGGCTGAAGTTGCACGAAGCCGCCGACGGCAGCCTCAAGCTCAAACTAGAGAAAGAGGCGAAGTTAGATTTGCAGCGGTTGATTGCGTCATCGGAGCCATTCCTTGAGATCGAACACGATGGAGAAGAGGCGTTATCCAGCTCTGCGCGCATTCGCTCCCGCCTAGAGGCAGGCCTTGCCGGCGATGAGAGGGATGCCATCGCCGGTCTGGGCTGGTACGTGGTCGTCTCCCAGGAGAAGAACGAGGCTCTGGAGCCAATGGCCGTGACCATGCGCGTCAACTTCCTCATCACAGTCGCCGCTCTGCTGATTGCCGGCCTGACGGCGGTGGTGGTCGCTCAGTTGCTGACGCGCCCACTTGCCCGTTTGACCGCCGTGGCCGCCCGCGTCTCCGCCGGCGACCTGAAGGCGCAGGCGCCGGTGGACAGCGGCGACGAGATCGGCGCGCTGGCGACGGCCTTCAACGTAATGACCGCACGGCTGCGCGAAACGCTCGAAGGCCTGGAACAGCGCGTGGCCGACCGCACGCGCGCCCTGGCGACCAGCGCTGAAGTCAGCCGGCGGCTTTCCACCCTCCTTGACCCCGCCGAGCTGGTGAAGCAGGTCGTTGAGCAGGTACAGCGCGCGTTCGGCTATTACCACGCACACATTTATCTGTTCGACGAGACGCGCGAAAATCTGGTGATGATGGGCGGCACGGGCGAGGCCGGCGCATTGATGCTGGCACGCGGCCACAAGCTGCCGCGCGGCAAAGGCTTGGTCGGCCGTGCCGCCGAGACCAATCAGATCGTGCTCGTGCCCGAAACCGCCCGCGACCCCGGCTGGCTGCCTAACCCGCTGCTGCCGGAGACGAAGGCCGAGGTCGCCGTGCCCATCGCCATCGGCGATGAAGTACTGGGTGTGCTCGATGTCCAGCACAACGTCGTCGGCGGGCTGACACAGGACGACGCCGACCTGCTCCAGGCGATTGCGAACCAGACCGCCATCGCGCTGCAAAACGCCCGCTCCTACCGGCAGGCGCAACGCCGGGCCGAATTGGAAGCGCTGGTGAACGCCATTAGCCAGAAGATTCAATCCACCACAACCGTGGACGAGGCGCTTCAGATAGCGGCGCGTGAAGTGGGCCGCGCCCTAGGTGGCGTGCACACACAGGTGCGTCTGGCTCCGACAAATGGACACGCGGCATCGCTGACTAACGCTGTGACATCGCAGAATTAGAGAGAGACCATTATGGTAACGGACACTTCTGCGCCTTTCCTGTCCTACGGTCACAATCCCTGGCTGGTTGCGCTATCCGTCGCAATAGCCATGCTGACAGCATATGCTGCGCTTGAACTGGCCTGGCGTATGCTGGGAATTCGAGGTCGAGAGCGTTATTTCTGGCTGGCCGGCAGTGCTGTCGTACTCGGCAACGGCATCTGGTCTATGCAGTTCATCGGCATGCTGGCCTTTCAGCTGTCCGTGCCGGTACAGTATGACGTGCTCACCGTGTTGGCATCGCTGCTGCCGGCAATTGCCGGTGCGGCATTAGCTGTCTGGCTCATCGGCCGGGCCGAAGTACGCCTTGGGCAGATCGGCCTGGCCGGCCTGGTCTTGGGCGGAGCTATTGCCGGCACGTACCACATGAGCATGGTTGCTTTGCGCTTCCGGGCAGCGGTTAGCTACGACCCGGCCTGGCTGGCGCTCTCGATGGTGATCGCCATAGTCGGCTCGAGTATTGCGTTCTGGCTGCACGTGGGCTCCCGCACCGACGTCACACCGAACGGGCAGCTAGGGAAAACTGCCGGCGCCATTGTGTTGGGCGGCGCGATTGCCGGCCTGCACTACGCCGGGATGCGCGCGGCTAAGTTTCTGCCGACGACCGACTACCTGCCTAATCCCATCGGCCTGGTTGACATTAACGTACTCGGCTCCGCAGCCATCATCGTCGGCGTTCTGACCGTTATTGCTACCGGCCTGACGATCTCAGTGCTCAACCAGCAGTTGCTGAGCCAACTCAGCTTTGCACGCAAATTCCTGCTCGTTAGTGCGCTGTTCATCGCGCCGCTGCTCGTCGTCATCGGCGTGTTCTCCGTCGAGCTGTACGACCGCATTGACAAATATGGCAACCGCGAGCTGTACGGTGTTCGCTATGTGGCGCCGCTGCAAAGTCTGCTCGTTAATTTGCAATTGCATCAGGAAGCGTTGGCCGAATACGCTGCAGGCCGCCTGACCGAACAGCAGTTGCTTGACGCGCGGAGCGCCGTTGATGCCGACTTAGCTGCCCTTGCCGAATTAGACCGACAGTATGGCACGATATTCCAAACTGACACATGGCTATCCGGTCTGAGGTATAAGTGGTCAGGTCTGCAAAGCCAGCCGCTCCAGTTCTCGCCACAGGCTGCCCGGTTACGTCATACCGAATTGGCAACGAACGTACGCGATTTGATCACCTACATCGGCGACAGCTCTTTCCTAAGCCTTGACCCCGACCTGGATAGCCACAA
>JAVQXV010000023.1:0-27882 GCA_033577755.1 Anaerolineales bacterium | reverse complement strand
GCGGGATGACGGGCAGGACGGTCAGGATCATCCACTCCGGGCGATTGCCCGAACGACGTAGGGCTTCCACCACCTTGAGCCGCTTGAGCGCTTTTTTGCGCTTCTGCTTGCTCTTGGTGGAGCGGATTTCATTCCACAGCTCCTTGGAGGTCTTGTCCAAGTCCATGGACTTGAGCAGCTCCAGGAACGCTTCGGCGCCCATATCGGCCTTAAAGACCTGCCCGTATTTCTGTTTCAGTTCACGGTACTTGCTTTCGCCCAAGAACATCATGGGCTGCAAGCTGAGCAATTCATCGCGTTCAAGGGAGCCTTTATCCTTGAGCGTGTCGTCGCCCGTTTCTACCTCCAGGCGTAGCTTGACGATCGCATCTTCCGTCTCGGCCTTGATTTTCTCAATATCTTCCTTGATGCGCTCCAATGCACGGTCGCGCTTTTCCTTGAGTTCGTCTTCAATCTTGCCCACGTAAGCCTGCACCATGCGCGTGAGCGCAGTGATGTGCTTGCGAGAAATGGTCTCGCCTTTATCGGCGATGACCTCGCCGGTGTAGGAGAAGACAATCGGCACCCGGATCGTGGTGTCAATTTTCTCGGTCAGGGTGCGTTCCAGCTTCTGCGCCTCCTTCATTACCGGGTCAATCTTCTCGGCGGCGTCGCTCTCGTACTTCTCTTTGGCTGCTTCGCGTTTGGCTTCCAGTTCGGCCAGCTTTTTGTCGCGCTGATGCTTGATGGCGTCAATGCTTTGCTTGATTTCCTCCTGACGGCGTTTCTCTTCACGGCCCAGCTCCTCTTCCAGCCGCTTGAGCGCCTTTTGCCGAGCGTCCTCGTCCACATGCGTCACCACGTACTGAGCAAAGTACAACACCCGATCAAGGTTGCGACGAGACACATCCAGCAGCAGGCCAAGATACGACGGCACGCGCCGCGTGTACCAGACGTGGGCAATCGGCGCGGCCAGCTCGATATGACCCATGCGCTCGCGACGCACCGAGGAGCGCGTGACCTCAACGCCGCACTTATCGCAGATGATGCCTTTATAGCGGATGTTCTTGTACTTGCCGCAGTAACACTGCCAGTCGCGAGTCGGGCCGAAGATGGCTTCGTCGAACAAGCCATCCTTCTCCGGGCGTAGACGACGGTAGTTGATGGTCTCCGGCTTAGTCACCTCGCCGTAGGACCAGGATCTGATTTGCTCAGGCGAGGCCAGGCTGATTCGCAGGGCACGAAAAGTTCGTGTCTCACTAAGACTACCTCGATCGGTCATCATGCTCTCCGGTGGAACAAGTACGGTTGGCGAGGAACAGCAAAATAAGCGCCTGATGGAAAGCTTCATCAAGCGCTTGTCAGTGGAAGGTTGGCATCCTGAGATTATAAAGGCATCGCGTTTTCTGTCAAGAGCGGAATGCGGTGGTGTGCACGCAAAACATGTCAGCTGCACCTTGACCCTTCGGCTTCGCTCCGATGAGCGCGCTCAGGGGAGAGGCGGGCGTCCTTCGACTGCCGCTTCGGCTTCGCTCAGCGTCCGCTCAGGATGCCCGCTGCGCAGGCCATCCTGAGCGTGGCTTCGCCGAGCGAAGCCCGCCGAAGGGCGAAGGGGCGGCACCTTCCCTGACAACCTTTGCGTGCACACTGGGTTAGGGTCTTCAGTTGCTAGTTGCTCTCTCCCACCCACGACGTTACGTCTGGCGACCTGGCCGGCGCAATTTCTGCTTCGAGTCTTGTCCGGGCGCTCTCAAAACACCGGCTCAGTTCCACCAGCATCTCCGGGACGTTCTCCCATTTCTCGGTCTGCCCTGCCCGCTCAATACGGTCGGCAACTTCCTGAAGCTCCATAAGGCCGAGGTTCGCGGCGCTGCCCTTCAGGCTGTGAGCCGTTTGTTGGAGGCTTTTCGCATCCTGCCGGTCAACGGCGCCCTGGAGCTGTACAAGTAGCTCCGATGTCCTTAATAGAAAGCTCTCAATGATTTTCTGAACCTCCGACACACCGATCTCGGCCTGCAGGCGCTTGAGGCGGCTAGATAGTCCGCCGTTCGGTTCCGGCGGTTGCGTCACCGGCTCGATGGAGGTACATGCAGCGGTGCAGAATCCCAAACGGCGCAAAACTGCGCCGATGTCCGCCAGTTGAAACGGCTTGGACAGATAGTCGTTCATACCGGCGGCCAGACAATGTTCGCGGTCGCTAAGCAAAGCGTTGGCCGTGAGGGCCACAATATAGGGCTGGGCATTCGGCGGCAGCTCTGCCCGAATCCGGCGGGTCGCTTCCAGGCCGTCCATCTCCGGCATCTGCACATCCATGAAGATAAGGTCAAATGGCTGACGTTGAACAGCCTGCAAGGCCTCCCGGCCATTGACGGCAATCTCGGCTGCGTACCCAAGCTGCTTCAGCATGAGCAAAATGATATGACGATTGACATCGTTATCTTCGACCACAAGGATACGGGCCGGCTGCGGAGGTTCTGGAGAAACGTCTTCGGCCTGCGCCGGGCCGGCCACAGGCTCTGGTCGCAAGGCTGCCGAAGCGTCGGTCGCCTCTCGCACTGCCCCGAAAGCAAGTCGCAAGGCTTCGAGCAAAGCCCCGGCTTTGACCGGCTTAACTAGAGGCACAAGCGGCAGTGCGGTCTCAGGCGGCGGGTCACCCGTCAACCAATGCAGGTAAATGGCGCGACGCCGATAGCGGGCGTGGCTCTGCCAGTTTCTCAACACGGCGATGCTGTCCGGCCAGGAACTGTCCACAATCAATGCCCCTGCTTCCAGCCAATCCGCCGGGAGCGTTCCCGGCTCGGCGAGCTTTGGCTGTAAACCAAAGCTCTGTATCATCCAGGCGAGCGCCTTGCGGACGGCCGTATTCGGGATCAGCAGTTGTACGCTTTCCCCATGCCGGTCTTCCAGGCCGTAGTAGTCATCTGCTGACGGCGTGGGATCATCGGCGACTTCCACCAGGGCATGAAAAGTCGCACCCTGGCCGGGTATGCCGGTGCTCTCCACCCAGATACGCCCGCCCATCTGCTCCGTCAGAGCGCGACAAATCGCCAGGCCGAGGCCGCTGCCGCCGTAGCGGCGCGTAATCGAGGGATCCACCTGGCTAAAGGATTGGAACAGACGGCTCTGATGTTCAGAGGGGATGCCGAGGCCGGTGTCACGCACCGCGCAGTGCAACTTGAACCGCCGGTCTGACTCATCGAGCCAGAAACCATAGCCTTCGGCTTTGACGTCCAGCACCACCTCGCCGGCGTCGGTGAACTTGACCGCGTTGCTAAGCAAATTCACAAGAATCTGCCGCAGTCGTAGCGCGTCGCCGACAACGCGGCTCGGAGTACCCGGCTCAATCAACGCGACCAGTTCCAGGCGCTTATCGGCCGCCTTCAGCGCCACCACATCGAGTGCCGCCTCCACACACTGACGCAGATCGAAGGGTTCGCTTTCCAGCTCCAGCTTACCAGACTCGATCTTAGAGAAGTCCAGAATGTCATTGATGATGGCGAGCAAAGCCTCGCCGCTGGCGCGGATCGTCTCGACAAACTCGCGCTGCTGATCCGTCAGCGGTGTCTCGCTCAGCAGGCTGGTCATGCCGATCACGCCGTTCATGGGCGTGCGGATTTCGTGACTCATGTTGGCCAGGAAAACACTCTTGGCCTGGCTGGCTTGTTCGGCAGCGAGGCGCGCCTGCTGCGCTTCTTCAAACAGCCGTGTATTTTCGATAGCTACAGCCACCTGGGCGGCAAAGGCCGAAATCAGCTCGACGTGGCGCGGTGTGAAGTAGCCCGGCTGCCGGCTGTCCAGCGCCAGCATACCGATCACCTGGTCGCGCAGAATGAGCGGCACACCCAGCCAGGAGCGGACAAAGCGCGCAGCCCGCAATTCACGAAAACTTCGGTATTGGTTCGGCGCATCGTCTAGGATCACCGGCTGGCCGGTTTCAATAACACGGGTGTTGGGGTTCTCGCCCGGTATCGGGAAGCGCAGTCCGACGACCAACTTATCTAACTCTTCTTCTTCCCAGCCATGCCCACCCACAATTTCGAGGTAGCCGTCACGCAGTAGCTGCACCGAGGCGCTGTCATGCGGAACAACTCGCTGCAGCTCGCGCAAAATGCGCCGGATGGCTTCATTGCGGTTCAGGGTAGCGGCAACCACAGCGCCGGCCTGGCGCAGCGTCTCGGTTTCTGCCGCGCGCTGGCGCGCTTCGTCCAGCAGACGGGCGTTTTCAAAGGCGATGGCCGCCTGAGCCATCAGGAGATGCAGCAGTTCACGGTCATCGGCAGTGTAGGCATTCGGTAGATCGCTTTGAATGGTGAGCGCGCCGACGATGGTTTCGCCCAGGCGCATGGGCGCAGCCAGCAGCGACCGCCCCGGCGGATCGAAGCGCAACGCGCCATACCGATCGAGAGTGGCATCGTCATAGTCAAAGAGCATTAGCGTCTCGCCGGTGGAGCACACATAGCCAAGCAGGCCGGCGTTTGCCGGACGGCGACTGTATGGGCGGCGCTCCCCGGAGCGGCCCACCATGTAAAGGTCTTCCAGTTCACGCCGGTCTGGCGTTAGGACAGCAATGGCAATAAAGTGAACAGACATGACCTGTGCCAGAGCCTGGTGAATGGCGCGGCAAATCTGGTCACGGTCTGTTGAAGCGTTGATGGCGTGGCCGGCGCGGTAAAGCGCTTCGCGCCGCTCGGCGGCCAGGCGCGCGTTGGTATACAGCCGGGCATTTTCAAAGGCGGCGGCAGCGTGCGCGGCCAAGAGCTGAAGCAGCTCAACGTCTTCGTCTGTATAGGCTTGCGGTCGCAGGCTCTGCACGCTGAGCGCGCCGACGATGGAGTCGCCGGCTCGCATCGGCACCGCAATGATGGACTGCGGCTCCAACTCTGCCTGTCCACTAAGGTTGACAGATTGCAGCGCAGCGAGGCGTTCAGGGTCATACCGGTCGAAGCGGACTGCCTCGCCCGTCGCAATGACATAGCCGGAGACTCCCACACCGGCAGGGAAACGCCGGTTCGGCACACGCCCGGTCGGGTTGGTCGCGTAGATGACTTCGTTCTCCGATCGGCCGGGCACGGGCGTAGAGATGAGAACGAAATCGGCCGACATGACTTGCGCCACGGCACGATGGACGGCCTGGCATACCTGTTCCCGATCCATACTGGCGCTGATTTCCCGGCTGGCGCGAAGGAGCATGGCACGCCGCTCGGCAGCGTTCGCCATCTGTTGATAAAGACGTGCTTTCTCGAGCACAACTGCCGCATGCGCCACGAGCAGCTCAAATAGAACCCGGTCTTCCTCCGTGTAAGCTCTAGGAGCGTAACTCTGCACGGCGACGAAACCGATAGGCTTGCCGCCCCAAAGCAGTGGGGCAATCAACGTCGAGGCAACGGTATCTTCGGTACCGTCGCCGGTTCGTTCGCCTGTCTCCTCGTCGGAAGTGAGCGTGCCTTGCTCAAGCCGTACCGTCTGCCAGCGCTTCATCATAATATGGCCGGACAGGCCGCTTCCGAGTGGATAACGCTTTCCGGGGAGGCGCTGGCCTCGGTCGAACCGGTAAATTTCCTCGACAATCTGCTCCGGCTCGTGCAATAGCGCAATCGCCACCGCTTCGACCAGCATGATCTGCTCAAGCGTGCGGTGGATGGCCGTGCACACTTCCTCCTGAGTTATGCTGGCGCTGAGTTCCTGGGTGGCACGATACAAGTTGGCGCGCCGCTCGGCGGCGTTCAGTGCCTGCTCATACAACCGGGCGTTCTCAAACGCCGTGGCCGCGTAGGCCGCCAGGGTTTCCAGCAGTTCCGCATCTTCGGCGGTATAGCTCGTCGGGAGGGGGCTTTGCACCGAAATCATGCCTAGAACTTGCCCGCCTGAGCGCATCGGCACGGCGATTCCCGCACACGGCAAATTAGGGCTGTCGCCGAAGCCAACAGCTCCGGTCAGGGCGAGGAAGTCCTCGTCTTCGGTGTTCTCAATCCGCAACGTCTGGCCGGTGGTGATGATGTAGCGTGCCAGGCTCGGCTCGGAGAGAGGGACGCGCGCCTCAGGCCAACGCCGTCCGCGCTCATACAAATACTCGTAGAAGATGGTCTGTCGTTCATCTACCAGTCGCGCAATCACCAACATATCTGCCGGCATTACCTGGGCTATTGCCTGATGGATCGCCGTGCAAATGTGCTCGGTCTCGATTCGGGCGTTGATTTCCTGGCTGGCGCGATACAGGGTCGTGCGGCGCTTGACGGCGTTGACGGCCTGCTCGTAGAGTTGAGCATTCTCGATAGCAATGACCGCCTGCTGACCGAAGAGGTTCACCAGCCGAATGTCATCGTGGGTGTAGCGTCGCTGCAGATCCAACGAGCCGATGCCGAGGACGCCAAGTAATTTATGACCGGAAAGCAAGGGGATCAGCAGGACAGAATTATCGGCCATGCCGGCATACTGCGGCGACCGCCCCGGCCAGGATTGGTAAGATTCAATCATCAGCGGCCGGCGCGTCTGTGCAACCCGCCCCATAGCACCTTCCCCCAGCGCCAAGCGCGTGCCCCGATAATCTTTGTCCATGTTGTAATTGGCGACGATGACCAGCTCACGGCGCGCTTCATCGTAAAGGGCCAGCTCACCCATATCGGCGCCCAACAGCCGCACTGCGCGGAGCAGGATCGAGTTCAGGAGGCGTGGCAGGTCAAGCTCGGCGGACAGATCGGTGATGGTAGCGTAAAGCGCTTCCATCTCCTGAGCGCGCCGCCGCTCGGCCGCTTCAGCGCGCCGGCGGACGGCCAACTCTTGTTGTAAGGCGGCATACAGGCGCGCATTCCGAAATGCCAGGCTGGCATGCGCAGCGACCGCCTCAATGATCCGCAAATCCTCTTTACCCAGCCGGGCCTCCCCCGAGCTTTCAACGTTCAGGACGCCGACGATTTCGCTCTCGTCGAGTAGCGGGACGGCGACTTCTGAGACGAGGCCTTCTTCCATCCCGATAAAATCTTCATCTTTACGCACATCAGGCAATAGCACAGCTTTCCCGGTGCGCGCCACCCGTCCCATCACGCCGCGTGTGATCGGGAGACGATCAATCCAGCGGGTATAACCGACCTGACTTTGCAACACCAGCTCATCGCCCTGGAGCAGGTAGACGCTGACGTGGGTGTAACCGAACGTGTCGGCCACGGCATTGACGACCGTGCGGAAGAAAGCTGCCAAGCTCAGTTCCTGATTGAGCGCCGTCCGCACCTTGTCGAGCAGCGATAGCTCCCGTACACGTCGCTGCATTTGCTCCAGCAGGCGCGCGTTTTGAATCGCCGGACCCAAGTTGGCGGCGATGGTGCCAAGCAGGCGCACGTCCGTTTCTGCCAACTCATAGGGAGGGAAGCCCTGAACGCTGACAACGCCGAGGATGGAGTCATCGGCGAAGATCGGCGCACCCAGCCACGTTTGTTGCGACCCGGCCTCGCCCAAGTCGGCCAGATAGTCATCGGGCACACGGTCGTATTTGAGGGGCTGGCGGGTGCGGATCACGGCAGCCACCAGGCCGCGCCCCAGCGGTCTCGTCGATTCCGGAACGATCTTGCCATCACGGAAGCAGAACGGTGTCTGGATAGAGCCTGTTGCCGGGTCCAATAGATGAATGGCGCCGGTATCAACCCCGAACACTTCGCAAATCAGCGGGCCGACCGATTGCAGCCGGGTTGCCAGAGGCTCGGCGGACGACATGACCTGGCCGATCCGGTTTAGCACATCCAGTTCACGAGCGCGCTTTTGGGTTTGTTCGAACAAGCGAGCATTGTCCAACACATGGGCGATGGACAGCGCCGCCTCTTCCACTATTTGGATCTCCTCTGGAGTGAACGTGCGCGGCTGGAAAGAATCCAAGCCGAGGGTGCCGATGACACGCCCCCGGACAAGCAGCGGCGTGATCAGGATGGACTGGATCCCCAGCCGCTTCATCAACTCCTGTGCGCCCTGCATTCGCGGATCGTGCTGCGCATCGGCGATGGCCAGTGATTGCGCGTGCTTGATAACAAAATGTGAAGCCGGGCTATCGGGCGTGGCCGGCAGGCGCGTGCCGATCCCGGATGCACCGCCGTGGGGGGCATACTCGGCCACCACATGCAGATGTGTGCCGTCCTCCGACAGCAAGGCTGCGCCGGCGCGCGAAACCTGCAACGTTTCCACCAAAACCCGACACAGGGCCTGAAGCACAAGTTCTGTCTGCAGAGATCGAGAGGCTGCCTCCATCAACCGGCTACGAATCATCAGCCGTTGTTCCGCGCGCTTGCGTTCGGTGATGTCCTGACCGGAGCTGATGACCAGTTTCGATGAGGTCACCGAGCGTTCCCACAACAACCAACGGATTTCACCGTTACGATGCCGGTGCGCCAGCTCGTAGGCGCCGCCGTCGTCCACAAAGCCTTGCCGGAGCCGCTCGTGCAATTGCGCCCGACGCTGCCGACCGGCTTCCGGGCTGAGATAGATTCGTTCCCACAAGCCTTCGCCGAGCAACTCCTCCGGCTGATAGCCTAGGATGGTCGTCACGGACGGGCTTACGTAAACGATTTGCATGTCATAGTTGAAGACAACAACCAGCGCGCTTACCCGATTGAGGATGTCATCGGAGAAGCGCAACCGGTTATTGAGTTCGGTCAGCTCGGCGGTGCGCTGCTGAACCTTCTGCTCCAGCGTTTGATACAGCTGGGCACGGTCGAGGGCCTGGGCGATCTGATGGCCAACGCTCAACCAGAAATCAGGCGAGTAGAAGGGCAAGGGCCGGCCGGAGATGGCGTTATCCACCGCCAATACCCCCAAGGCGCGCTCGCCGACGAGCAGAGGGATGACCAGAAACTCAGAAGCACCCAGCGCCCGGGCCGTCTTTACGGCGACTTCGCCACGCAATTCATCGGCAGAACGAACATGGATAACCCGGCGGGTGGTGAGAGCCCGAGTAAACGGGCCGTCCGGGTTGCTGGGAAGATTGAGCGCAGCCACATAAGCTATCATTTCCGGGGAGGCGCCGGCCAGCCGGCCTCCCCAGAAGCGTTGTAGGTGCTCGTCCACAAACTTGATCAGGGCGCGATCGAAGCCCAGGCGCCGGCGGGCCACTTCCAGTGCCGCATCCAACAGCTCATCCTGGCCGGCAGTAGCACCGATGGTTTGGATAATCTCCTGAAGGGTTGCCAGCTCATCCAGCTTCTGTTTCAGTTGAGCGTTTGCCAGTTGCAGGTCGGCATTTGTCTTCTGCAGGTCTGTAAACTGCGCTTCCAGCAACCGGCTCTGCTGATGAAGCGTCTGGAGATGACGAGCACGTTCACGCTCCACAGAGCGCAGCTGTTGATATAGGAGGCCGGACAAAGACGGCAACAGCGCCACCGGACCGGCCACTTCCCAACCGGGCAATCGGGCGAAGAAATAAGCGAGCAATGCGAGTGAGGCAGCGTTGGCGATGAGAAGTAGCCACAACCCGTCGCGAGCAGGCATCTCCCAAAAGCCCTGATATTCGACGTACTCGCCCTGCTCGGTCAAATGATGGCTCAGCCGAATCCGGGCCGGCGGCAACCCCGCCTGAATCACCGGCATGGCGCTAAACACCCCGACATGCATGAGAGCGCTGTAATACACGTAGCGGCGCGCCAGCGGCGCCGGAAAAGCGCTGACCTTCGGCGGCACATGCCAGCGGACAATCGCGGCCCCGTCAGATACCTGCACCGTTTCCATCTTGGAATCGGTCAAGATTCGGGCCAGCCGTGGCAGCATACGCACCACATCCGGCAGAGCCAGCGGTCGGATCAGCAATTTGATCAGGGGCGAATAGTAGGCCTGCCCGCAACGCCGGAAAAAGTCCGCGCTGCCGGCTTGTCGGACAGCCGCTTCATAGAAATACGTGGCGAACTCATAAGAGAAATAGCCACGCTGCCGAAGCTGCTCTGCGCTGACGTGATAACGTGCCTCCGGGATGGCGGCGTTGACCTCATCCAGCAACCGCTGAAGCGCCGCATTTCGTGCCGCCTCAAGTTGCTTATCTCGCTCACTCTTAGAGAGGTTCGGGCTTAGGGTGACCTCGACTTGTTCGGCCACACAGTCCTGGAGCGTCCTCCAGACGGCGCCGAGAATCTCGCTTGAAACGTCTCGGATCGGTCGTCCCTCCGAGTCCAGACCGAATGGGCGGCCTGCCATGTATTGCGGGAGGGGCGGGAATTCAGGGTTTTGCTCGAACATACTTGCCGGGATAGGCTACCAGACAACATGCGCCCGGCCAATCCGGCGGTAACAGATCGGTTGTACACAACACAAACGCACGCCGCACTGCCGGCGCATCACCTTTAATTATTTTATGCGGCTTCTTCCGACTTTTCAGGCAGGGATTGTTGGCATTCATTTGACTCGCCCTTGCAATGACCGTATTATTCCGCCGCGCTATGAGACGGTGAAAAAATCATTTGCGCCGCCGAAAGGATGGCCTGCCGGCGCTTTTCCCATCGCCTTGCGACTTCGAGGTCGGATATGGAAATTGGCCTGGTCCGCAAAATCAACATTGATAGCGAGATGCAGACGGCGTACCTGTCGTACGCTATGTCGGTCATTGTGGCGCGCGCCCTGCCCGACGCCCGCGACGGCCTCAAGCCCGTCCAGCGTCGCATCCTTTATGCCATGCACGAGATGGGCCTGCGTCCCGACGCGGCCTATCGGAAGTCGGCCCGCATCGTTGGCGAGGTGCTGGGCAAGTACCATCCGCACGGCGATGCCTCGGTGTATGAGGCGATGGCGCGTATGGCACAGGATTTTTCGATGCGCTACTTGCTGGTGGACGGGCAGGGCAACTTCGGCTCGGTGGACGGCGATGCGCCGGCAGCCATGCGTTACACCGAAGCCCGCCTGCATCGCACGGCCATGGAGCTATTGGCCGACATTGAGAAGAACACGGTGGACTTCGCACCGAACTTTGACGATACGCTGACCGAACCGAGCGTGCTGCCGGCGGCCATCCCCAACCTGCTCGTCAACGGCGCCAGCGGCATCGCCGTCGGCATGGCTACCTCCATCCCGCCACACAATCTGGGCGAGGTCTGCGATGCGCTCATCTACATGCTGGAGCACTGGCAAAAGCTGGACGATGTGGGCACACCCGACCTGATGCGCTACATCAAGGGGCCGGATTTCCCCACCGGCGGCCTAATCCTCGACGACGGCGAGGGCCTGCGCCAGGCCTACAGCACGGGGCGCGGCCGCATTACCGTGCAAGCCAAGATGCATGTGGAGGACATGGGCCGGGGCCGCAGCCGTCTGATCATCTCCGAGCTACCTTTTCAGACGAACAAGAGCGCGCTTATCGAGCGCATCGCCGACTTGGTACGCGAAGGGACGCTTGAGGGCATCGCCGACCTGCGCGATGAAAGCGACCGGCAGGGCATGCGCGTGGTCATTGAGCTGGCCAAGACTGCCGAGCCGAACGCCATCATCCGGGAGCTGTACAAGCGCACGCCGCTGCAAGGCACGTTCAGCATCATCACGCTGGCGCTGGTCAACGGTGAGCCACGCACGCTCACCCTCAAGCAGGCGCTGCGCGTCTTTCTCGACCATCGGCTGGAAGTGGTTAGGCGTCGCAGCGAGTTCGACCTGGCCCGCGCCCGCGAGCGCGCCCACATCCTCGAAGGGCTACTCATTGCCCTCAAACATCTGGACGAGGTTATCCAGATCATCCGCGCCTCGCGCGATACCGATGAAGCGCGCGCCAAGCTCATCAAGCACTTCAAGCTCAGCGAGTTGCAGGCTAACGCCATCCTAGAGATGCCCCTCAAGCGGCTGGCACGGCTGGAGCGCGAAAAGATTGAGGCCGAGTACAAGGAGAAGCTGGCGCTTATCAAACAGCTCGAAAAGCTGCTGGCCTCGCCCAAGTTGATGCGCGAGCTGATTGCCGAAGAGCTGCGCAGCGTCAAGCAAAAGTTCGCCGACCCGCGCCGCACGCGCATCGTCAAGCGCAGCGACGCCGCCCCGAATGGTGAAACTGCCGCGCTGACCACCGCCGACTTGTTGCCCGACCAGCAAGTCTGGGTGACGGTGCTGGCCAATGGCCTGATCTCCCGTACGCCGGACGCCAAACCGCCTCGCACTTTCGAGGCGCCGCCGCTGGCGGTGCTGGCGGCCAACACGCGCGACATCTTGTACCTCATCACACTCAAAGGCCGCGCTGCCTCACTGCCCGTTTTTTCCATTCCCGAGCGCGAGAACCCGGCGGACGGCGCGCCCTGGTCGAGCGTGTGCGCGCTGGACGCCAACGCCCGCGTGGTGGCCGCGGTGGCCGTAAATGCAGACATGGTGAAGCTGGCCGAAGCAGGGCGAGGAAGAAACGAGGGAGAGGGAAATGGTGGAAATGAGATTGGCTGTTATCTGATGATGGCTTCTGCGAACGGCATGGTCAAGAAAACGTCGGTGGCCGATCTGCCCGGCGCGACCGCGCAGGTGTTCAACGTAATGAACGTGGCCGAGGATGACGGGCTGGTGGGCGCGCGCCTGACGAACGGCAATAACGAGGTGCTGCTCGTCACCTCGGCGGGTCGCAGCATCCGCTTCCGCGAGGGCGAAGTGCGCCCGATGGGCCTGGCCGCTGCCGGCGTCATGGGCATCAAGCCGGGCGGTGCGGATGATAAGGTCATCGGCCTGGAGGTGGTGCGTGAGAAGGCCGAGGTCTTTTTGCTCACCAACGAAGGCATGGGCAAGCGTACCGCGCTGAAGGAGTTCCCGACGCAGGGCCGTTACGGCGTGGGTGTTACCGCCACCGACCTGGCCGGCAAACAGAAGCTGGTCGGCCTATGTGTGGGCACAGCAGAGGACCGCGTCATCGTGGTCACAAACAAAGATGTCGCTAAGGTCATCAAGTTCGAGGCTGTCGGTCGCAAGAAGCGGCCGGCGCGCGGCTCAAGCGTGGTGACGCTCAAGCCCGGCGAGGTGGTAACGCGCCTGGTGCCACTGCTTGCGCCATTTCGGCTGCCGGAGTCTGCCAAGGTACCCGGCGCAAAACCGGCGCGCGGGCCAAAGGCCGAGAAAGTCAAAGCCAACGGCGCGGCAAGCCGGTCGGCTCTGCCCAAAGTTAGGTCTGACAAGCCGGCCAAGGCCGCCGGCAAGTCCAAAGCGAATAAGTAACAGCCTTGTCCCATCGTCAATCAACAACCCGGCGACGAACTTACCGAATAACTGCACGGCGAAGACTGCAAAGACGCAAAGAGTGAGAGTCGCTGCGCCCTTTCGCCTTTGCCAAACCGGCCAGCCCCGATTGGCTTCAGAGACGAAATAACCTGCTATTCTGTTACGCTCTCACCGCGGAGCGTGAAGTCTTATCTCCCTTCTGCTCCTGTTGCGGCCTAAAGCTCTGCTGCCGACGCCATGCCGTTCGACTCTGCTTCTCCGGCGCAGACCGCGCCTAGACCGATAGCTCCATGCTCCCCCGCCTCCGCGATTACGGGCTAATCACCCTCGGCTGCCTCATCCAGGCGCTGGCGATGGACTTGTTCCTGATCCCCGCGCAGCTGGCTGCCGGCGGCGTAAGCGGCCTGGCTCAAATTATCAACGCTTACACCGGCTGGCCTATCGGCGTGATGGTGGCAGTGATGAACCTGCCGCTGTTCATCCTCGGCTGGCGCTATCTGGGCGGGCGGCGCTTCATGATTCGCACCATCTTTACCGTCGTTGTCTATTCTGCTCTGGTGGACGCGCTGGCGGCCTATCTCCCCAAAACCGGCCTGACCGGCGACCTTTTCCTCAATGCGCTCTATGGCGGTGTGCTGGGCGGACTGGGAATGGGACTGGTCTTCCGTGCGCAGGGCACCACCGGTGGCACTGACATCCTCGCCCGTTTCCTCGGCAAGTGGCGTGGTATCCCGCTCAGTCAGAGCTATCTACTGACGGACACGGCCATCGTCCTCTCCGCCGGACTAACCTTTGGCTGGGCGCACGCGCTGTACGCCGTGGTTGCGCTCTACATCTCCGGCCTGGCGGCCGAAGCCGCCGCGGAGGGCGTGGGCATCGTGCGTGTTGCCACCATCATCACCGCTCGCCCTCAGCCGATTGCGGAGCGTGTGCTCAGAGAAATGCAGCGTGGCGTCACCGGCTGGACGGGGACGGGGATGTACTCCGGCGAGATGCGCCATATCCTGCTTATCGCCGTTAGCCGTTCGGAGATCAGCCAGCTCAAAGTCATCATCAAGGAAGCCGACCCACAGGCCTTCGTCGTCATCGGTCAGGCACACGAAGCCCTAG
The DNA here is from genome assembly GCA_033577755.1 of Anaerolineales bacterium. Classification (GTDB taxonomy): domain Bacteria; phylum Chloroflexota; class Anaerolineae; order Anaerolineales; family UBA6663; genus JANWXR01. The sequence continues at coordinate 13,665 of JAVQXV010000023.1, read as the reverse complement.
GCGAAGGCTTCAAGCCGATACAGGAATAAAGGGTAGAAAGTAGAGAGTAGAAAGTAATCTCCACTCTCTACTTTCTATCCTCTACTCTCCCCATGTCCCTCCCCGACACTGCTCTTCACGCCGCGCAACCGGAACCCGGCATCTGGCATGGACGCAAGCGCTTTTGCACCCACCAAGCGTAAGCGCATAAAACCGGGGCACGCGGCGGGCGGCGGAACTGCTGCACGGCGAGTGACCACGTTCGATTGCTCTCAGGTTACAGCTGAGTAAAAACGGGCCGACAGCCTCGCTCACTGCGCGCTTTGCGATTTCGTCCTCTTCCGGTACAGTAGGAAAGTATGTCCCGGGAGATTGGCAAACGCCCCAATCTCTAGTCTCCAATCTCATTCTCTTCGCCGCCATGCTGCGCGAATTCTTCCTCTTCCTCTCCCATTCCCGTTCAGCCCAAGCTTTCATCACCGGCTTCCCGCCGGCGCGCCAAATGGTCGCCCGCTTCGTCGCCGGTGAGACGGTTGGCGACGCCATCCGCGCCATCCGGGTGCTCAACGCCGAAGGCATCACCGCCACCACCGACTTCCTCGGCGAGAGCGTCACGAACCGTGATGAAGCAATACGTGCCGCCGACCAGTACCTATGCACGCTGGATGAGCTGACCCGTAGCGGCTGCCGCTCGCACATCTCCCTCAAGCTCACCCAGCTGGGGCTAGACCTGGATTACGACTTTTGCCTGCGGAACGTGCGCCGCGTAGTGGAAAAGGCGCAGGCCCTTGGCAACTTCGTCTGCGTGGACATGGAGAGCACCTCTCACACCGACCGGACGCTCCGCCTCGTCGGCGAGCTGCGTCGCGAATTCGACGCCATCGGCACGGTGTTGCAGGCCTACCTCTATCGCAGCGAGAAAGACCTGATTGCGCTGACCGAGGCCGGCGTCCGCATCCGCCTGTGCAAGGGCGCCTATAAGGAGCCGCCGGACAAAGCCTTCCCGCGCAAGGCAGATGTGGATGCGAACTTCATCAAACTGTCAAAGCTCTTGCTAGACCGCAGCGCGCCCGGCCCCAACGATGCCTCCGGCAAAATCCCGGCGCCGGCAGCTCTGGCCACCCACGACGAGAAGATGATTGCCGCTGCCAAAGCGTATGCAGCAGAGAAGGGCATCCCACGCGAGCGCTTCGAGTTCCAGATGTTGTACGGCGTGCGGCGTGAGCTGCAGGAACAGCTGGTGAAGGAAGGATTTGCCGTGCGTGCCTACGTGCCCTATGGTACGCACTGGTATCCCTACTTCATGCGCCGCCTGGCTGAGCGCCCGGCAAACGTCTGGTTCTTCGTGTCGAATTACTTCAGGCGTTGAGCAGAATAGATAAGCTTCACAATAGAGCATAACCGCCCCAAGTACGGATGTGTTGTGGCTATCAAAAACTGTCATGTGGCAATATGTAGCGGATCATGCTCATTGTGAAGCGTGTCTAATGAGTTCGATGACGATTGGCTCGCATTCTCGGTCGAGTGCATTTCCTCGGAGGTCAACATGATGTGCCGGTGGGAAGTTCGAGTTGCATCGTTCTCTGTCGGGCGTTGGCTTGCGCTGCCGATAGCCCTTGCCCTGGCGGTCTGCCTGACGGGCACGGCCTGGGCGCAGGGTCGGGTACATGTCGTGCAGCCGGGCGAGAACCTCTTTCGCATCAGCTTGCGTTACGGCGTCACCGTCAATGACCTGATGCGCGCCAACGGCCTGACCAGCACCAGAATCTACGCCGGTCAGACGCTGGTCATTCCGGGCAGTGCCGCCTCACCGGCATCCGCAGCGCCGGCGGAGAGCGTCCAGCCGCAGCCCGCCGCCAGCGCCACGCCCGGCGAGCCTGTGTATCACATTGTCCAACGCGGCGAGACCCTGTTCACCATCGGTTTGCGTTACAACCTTCCCTGGACACGAATTGCGCTGGCCAACGGCATCCACGGCGAGCGTGTGTACGCCGGCCAACGGTTGTTGATTCCGGTAGCCGGCGCCCCGCCGAGCAATGAGGCTGCGCCGACGCCTGCGCCGGCAGCGGAGTCCGGTTCGCCGCCCGCCGCTCCGCAGGCGGAAGCGCCGCCCGCTTCCGGCGGCAATCTGACCCATACCGTTCGACGTGGCGAGACCCTGTTTACCATCGGCCTGCGCTACAACCTGCGCTGGACGACGATCATGGCGGCCAACAACCTTCCGAACGAGCGCATCTATGTCGGTCAGCAGCTCATCATCCCGGTCGGCGCCGCCGCCATCGAGGCCGCACAAGCCGCCACGCTCGCCCCGGTCGTTAGCAAGAGTCCGGTCCCCGGTTACACCGGCAAATATTTCCTGGTGGATTTATCGGAGCAGCGCCTGTATGCCTTCGAGGGCGAGACACTGGTGCGCTCAACGGCGGTCTCCACCGGGCGCCGGCGCACGCCCACCGTGACCGGCACATTTCAAATCTATGCCAAGTACGTCTCGACGCGCATGCGCGGCCCCGGCTACGATTTGCCTAACGTGCCGTACACGATGTACTTCTACAAAGGCTATGGCCTGCACGGGACGTACTGGCACAACAACTTCGGCACGCCCATGAGCCACGGCTGCGTCAACATGCCCACGCCTGAGGCCGAATGGGCGTTCAACTGGGCGCCGCTGGGGACGACCGTCATCGTGCAGCCATAGCTGCGGAGAGCCGTCAGCCATCGGCGGTCGCGTTGCATGAACCTCACTGACCGCATTGCCCTCGTCACCGGCTCGGCGCACCGCGTGGGCAAGGCCATCGCGCTGGAGCTGGCCGCCGCGGGCGCGCAGCTCGTCATCCATTACAACACATCCGGGGACGCAGCCCACAAGACCGTCGCCGAAATCGAAGCGCTGGGTCGCCGCGCCGTTGCCCTGCCCGCCGACCTGAGCCGGCCGGCGCAAATCAACGCGCTCTTTGCCCGCGTCGAGGCCGAGTTCGGCGCGCTCGATGTGCTGGTGAACTCGGCTTCCATCATGGAGACGGGCGACGCGGCCACGCTCTCTCTCGAAGCCTGGAACCGCTCGCTGAGCGTGAACCTGACAGCGCCGTTTCTGTGTGCGCAACAGGCCGCACGGCTGATGCGAGGCCGAGGCGGTGGCGTTATCATCAACATCGCCGATGGCAGCGCGTTGCGCCCCTGGGCGACGTATCCTGCCCACTCCGTCAGCAAGGCCGGGCTGGTGATGCTTACGCAGGTGCTGGCCAAGGCGTTCGCGCCGGCCATCCGCGTCAACGCCGTCTGCCCCGGCCCGGTGCTCAAGCCGCCGGATTGGGACGAGGCCCGCTGGGTGCGCGTTGGGCAAAATACGCTTCTCAAGCGCACCGGTTCGGGCTATCATGTCGCTCACGCCGTCCGCTGCCTCATCGAAAACGATTACATCACCGGCGAGACGCTGGTCGTGGACGGCGGTGAGCGCCTCCGCTAGCGCGGTTTACCATGTCAGGCCGTCGGGAAACTCTACTCAAACGACTCGGCGAGGAGGGTGAAAAGACCATCGCATTCTTCAGCGCGCTGAGCGAGGCCCAGCTACAACAGCCGGTGTATGCGGATGGACCGCAGTGGCGAGTTCGTGACCTGCTGGCCCACTTGGCTCTGGTAGAGCGCACCTTTCACCACTTCAACGAGGACGTCCTTAACGGTGGGCCGGGCGTCCCCACCGACTTTGACATTGACGGCTTCAACGCCGCGCACACCGAGGAAGGACGCCGGACGCCCGTCGCCGTTTTGCTGGAGCAGTTCAAATCCGCCCGCGCTCAGACGGTTGCCCTGGTAGCTTCCATGACTGACGCCGACCTCAACCGCCGGGCCTATCACCCTTTCCTCGGCCAGACGACGCTGGAGCAAATTCTCAAACTACTCTATCGCCATGCCATGCTGCATGAGCGCGACGCAAGAAGAGCGTTGGAGAGAGTAGAAAGTGTAGAGAGTAGAACGTAAAAAGTAGAGAGTGATCGTCAATCATTCACAAGGAGACAACATGAGCCGTAAAGAGTCGATCCGCCGGCAAATTTTGGCCGACCACGCTGAAAGTATGGCTGTGCTCAAGAGCCTGACGCCAGAACAGTGGGCCATGCCTGTCCCATCCGATGCGGATGCGCCGTGGACGGCCCGCGACGTGCTCGCTCACCTGGCCGTGTCCGAGGGCGGCCAGCTCGGCCAGATCACCCGCCTGCTGGCCGGCGAGCAGACGGTGCCGCCGGATTTCGACCTCAACCGCTTCAATCGCAGCTCGGTCAGGAAGCGCGCCGATAAGTCCGTGGAGGAGCTGCTCGCCGAGATCGAAGCCGCGCATGCTCAAGTATTGGCGACGCTGGAAGCGGTGGCCGAGGCCGACCTGGATAAAACCGGTCGTCATGCGCGCGGCGATACCATTACGGTCGAGGAGTTCTTCACGCGGATCACGGCCCATCGTCGCCAGCACACCGACGAACTCAAGCAGGCGCTGGGTGTTCGCTAAGCTCTACGCCTTCCTCCGGCTCTCGCGCCCGCAGTTCCTGTTCAATAGCCTCGGCCTGTTTGCGCTCGGCGCAATGGTTGCTCGCTATCAGGGCTACGAGCTTGAAGTTGCGCCCTATTTGCTCGGTCAGGTGTGCCTGACGGCCTTGCAGCTCATGTCTATCTACCTCAACGAATACTGGGACGAGGACGCCGACCGGCACAACGCCTTCCGCACCTGGTTCTCTGGCGGCAGCGGCGTCCTGCCGGAAGGGGCGCTGGCGCGCTCGACGGTCTTCGTCGCCGCCATGGGCGCGCTGGCGATCGGCGTTGCCTCCGGCATCGCTCTGCTCGCCCGGCAGCCTCACAAACCGGCGTTGTGGATCGTGCTCCTGTTGATTTTTCTGGGGCTGTTCTTCCAGAGCAATCGGCCTATCGCCTTGACCAACTCCGGCTACGGCGAGTTCACGACTTCGATCGTGTTTGCCGGGCTGATGCCCGCCTTTGGCCACCTGGTGTTTGCCGAGCAGGTCAGCCGGCTGGTCTTGTTGGCCACTGCGCCGCTGGTCGTGCTGCACGCGGCCATGCTCATCGCCTTCAGCCTGCCGGACGTGGAGAGCGACGCAAAAGCAGAGAAGCGCACGCTGGCGGTGCGCCTGGGCCAGGAGAGCGCCGCGTCTTTGCACAATGCCCTGCTTGCGCTGGCGTTGCTGCTGGCCGCCGCCGGCTCCTTTCTCGGATTGCCCGGCCAGGTCGCCGTCTCGGTGGCGTTCATTGCGCCTATCGCCGTTCTGCAAATCGTCACGCTGCGCCGCTTCCGCACCGGTCGGCCCGCCTCGTTCTCGCAGGTCACATTCTTGGCCGCGCTCGTCTATGGCCTGAGCGTTTACCTGACTGCTTTCAGTTTCTGGGTTTTGCGGCAATAACCCGGCAGGAGCCATTCGTGAGCGCACTAAAAAATACACCGCAGAGAACGCCGAGAGCGTAGAGTTCTTCCTTATCTCTCTGCGTGCTCCGCAATCTCGGTGGTGAAACATCCTTCGTGTTTCGGGACATCGTTCGTCACGTCGGCTGGGACGCTCGGCTCGTGAGCAATGTCGGCCTAGGCATTGACCTGGACGCCGAACGGCTTGCGCCGGTGCTGCGGCGCTTCATGGAGCGCGGCGGCAACCTGATTGATTGCCGGGGTCGGGAAAGCGTGCTGAGAAAGCTGCTCGGCGCCGATGACTTTGCCGACCTGCTCCTGCTCGCGCAGGGTGGCGCGCTCCCCGTTGACCCGCGCCCGCTGTTGCGTGAGGGTGTGCTGGCTCCGGAAGATGTCGTGGATGCTGGCACCACAGGCGTATACTCGCTTGCGCCGGTCTTTCTGCGCCGGCAGCTCCATCAAAGCCTCAGCCGCCTGGCGCCGGGGAGGCCGGCGCTGTTCTGGCTCGAAGGCGCAGACGTGATCCTGCGCACCACCAGCGAGACCGACCTGCGCTTCCGTCTGCGCGAGGCGTTCGCCACACTCGAAGTTGCCGTCGCACAGAACCAGCTCGATGCTTACGGCCTGGCGCTGGCTTGCGCCGACTTCCCGCTGGCCCTCGCCGTCGAAACCGCGCTCGACGTGCTCGGCGACCGGCACCACTTCCGCGCCGTCAGGCTGCCGAACGGCGAGGTGCGCTTGCCGGATGGGACGCCGGTGTCGAGAATTGTTCCGGCCTCAGAAATGGAAATGGAGCAGTGGAGCAAGAAGGTTGTCTCCCCTGCCCTCGTTCTCCCTAGCCCCGCTATCCATCAACCCAAAATGTCCGAGTTCTTCACCGTCCTACCCCCTCACGAAGCATTGGCGAAGTTACTCGCCCATCTGCCGGCCCCGCTTGAGTCCGAGACCATCCCCATCACCGAGGCGCTCGATCGAGTCACAGCGGTTCCGCTGTACGCGCCCGTTTCCGTCCCCGCTTTTCCGCGCTCGATGATGGACGGCTATGCCGTGCGCGCGGCAGACACCTTCGGCGCGAGCCAGACCTTGCCGATGTACCTCACCCTGATCGGCGAGGTGCCGATGGGCCGCGCGCCGGACTTCGAACTGCGGCCCGGGACCTGTGCCCTCGTGCACACCGGTGGCATGTTGCCCGGCGGCGCGGACGCGGTGGTGATGGTGGAACTGACGCAGAAGTCGCGCGAAGACGAAGTCGAGGTGCTCAAGGCCGTTGCGCCCGGCGAGAACGTCTTGCGCGTGGGCGATGACATCATGGAGGGCGCGGAGATGTTGCCCGCCGGCCATGTGTTGCGCGCGCAGGATTTGGGCGGGCTGGCCGCATTGGGCTTCACCACGGTGACGGTGACGCGCCGGCCGCGTGTGGCGCTGCTGGCCACCGGCGATGAGGTCGTGCCGCCGGAGGTGGAGCCGGCGCTTGGCCAGGTGCGCGATGTGAACACCTACTCCATCGCCGGGCAGGTGCAACGCGCCGGCGGGATTCCGGTGCGCCTGGCCGAACGCGGTGGCATTGCGCCGGACAATTACGAGGACTTGCTGCGCATGGCCCGCGCCGCGCTCGATAGCGCCGACATGCTCGTGCTCTCGGCGGGCAGTTCGGTCAGCGTGCGCGACATGACCGCCGACGTCATCAACGCGCTGGGCGCGCCCGGCGTGCTGGTGCACGGCGTGGCGCTCAAGCCCGGCAAGCCTGCTATCCTTGCAGTCTGCGGCAACGCCGGACAGCGCGCCAAGCCCGTCATCGGCCTGCCCGGCAATCCGGTCAGCGCGATGGTGGTTGCAGATTTGTTCGTCGTGCCCGCGATCTATCACTTGCAGGGGGCGGCCGCCCCACCCCGCCGCATGGTCCGGGCCAGGCTGACGCACAATCTGCCTTCACAGGCGGGCCGCCTGGATTACACGCCTGCGCGTCTGGTCACCCGCGAAGGCGAGCTGCAGGCCGAGCCGATCTTCGGCAAGTCGAATCAAATCTTCACCCTCGTCTTCGCCGACGGAATGATTGTGACCCCCGCCGACTCCAACGGCTTGCGGGCCGGTGAGATGGTAGAGGTGCAGTTGTTTTGAATGGTGGATGAGGGGTGTAGTTCCGGCAGGCGTTGCGAGTGCTTGGTTTTGGCAACGGGAATTTCGCATAGTCTAGTATGCTTGAGATTATCGAATTCGAGATTTGCTTTGTAATATCCTGGATGGCTATGCGCAATCCCGCTCTCACTCAACGAAGCAAACCAGCCCTTTCAAATACTCCCCCTCCGGAAAACTCAGCCCCACGGGGTGATCGGCAGATTGAGTCAGGCGTCGCAGAATTTGCGCCTCCCGCCCCGCGTCCACAGCAGCATCTGCTACGATTTTCTGAAACAGCGTCGGGTCAATCACGCCCGAGCACGAGAAGCTAAACAGCAACCCGCCGGGCCGCAACAGCTTGAAGGCCAGTAAGTTGATGTCCTTGTAGCCGCGCGCCGCCCGCTCCACCTGCCCCTTGCTCTCGGCGAACTTAGGCGGGTCAAGCACAATCAGGTCGAACTGCCGCCCCGCGTCGCGGTACTGGCGCAATACGGCAAAGGCGTCGCCGATGTGGTACGTGGTGCGTGTTTCGTCGAAACCGTTCAACTCGAAGTTGCGCTGCGCCAGCTCAAGAGCAGCAGCGGATGAGTCGAGATTGGTGACGTGCGCGGCCCCGCCCTTCAGTGCCAGCACGCCGAAGCCGCCGGTGTAGGCGAAGGCATTCAGCACTTCGCGCCCACTCGCGTACCCGGCCAGCAGCGCACGGTTGTCGCGCTGGTCGAGATAGAAGCCGGTCTTGTGCCCGCGCTGCACGTCCACCAGAAAACGGCAGCCGTGTTCTTCAATCTCCACCAGCTCAGGCGGCGGTGCGCCGCTCAGCACGCCGGTGACGGGAGGCAGGCCCTCCTTCGCGCGCACGTCTACGTCCGAGCGTTCGTAGATGCCGGCGTTCGGGACCAGCTCGCCCAGCGCGGCCACAATCTCGCGTTTCCACTTCTCCGCCCCCGCGGAGAGAAACTGACACACCAGCCAGCCGGCGTATCGGTCCACGATCAGGCCGGGGAGGAAATCGGATTCGGCGTTGACCAGTCGTGCGGCGGATGGTTGGTGGTTGGCGGATGACTGAAGACTGAAGACGGAGGATTGGCGGGCGACGAGGGCGCGGGCGAGGCGGCTGCGGAAGAAGTCGGGCGTGACCGACTCATCCTCGACAAAGGTCCAGACGCGGGCGCGGATTTGAGAGCGTGGTGAGTACGCGGCGCGGGCCAGCCAGCGACCATCGGCGGCGTACACCTCCACCGTGTCGCCCGGCTGCGGGTCGCCCTCGAGGCGCTCCACTGCGCCGGAGAAAATCCACGGGTGGCGGCGCAGCAGCGACTTCTCACGGCCCGGTTTTAGGGTGAGCTTTGGCGCAGACACGGTGGGCAATCCATTCCGATTGCGTCAATCAAAAAGTCTCGGAGTCAAATTACTCCTAATGCCCTTCCCGCTTCGGCAAAGACCTCCAGCGCGCAATCTATCTCATCCCGCGTGTGGGCAGCGGTAACGGTAGCGCGCAGGCGCGCCATCCCCTCCGGCACGGCGGGCGAGACGACGGGCAGCACAAACACGCCGCGCTGCTGGCACTCGCGCACCATCCGGTAGGCGCATTCATCGCTACCACAGATGAGCGGCACGATAGCGGTCTCGGAGTTCAGGATATTGAAGCCAAGCGCGCGCAGTCGTTCACGGAAGTAGCAGGCGTTAGCCTGCACGCGGGCCACCCGCTCCGGCTCGGCAAGCATAACATCGAGCGCGGCTTTGGCAGCAGCGACCTGCGGAGGCGGCAGCGCCGCAGAGAAAATGAAAGGCCGGGCGGCGTGGCGAAACAACTGAATCAGCCCGGCGCTGCCGGCCAGATAGCCGCCCACCGAGGGAATGGCCTTGCTCAAGGTTCCCATCTTCACGTCAATCACGCCGTCCAGCCCGAAGTGCTCCTCGATGCCACGCCCGGTAGCGCCGAGCACGCCGAGTGAGTGGGCCTCGTCCACCATCAGCCAAGCGTTGTGAGCGCGGCACAGCTCCACCAGGCCGGGCAGTGGCGCAATGTCGCCATCCATGCTGAAGACGGCGTCCACGACCACGAGCTTCGTGGCCTCCGGTGCAGCGCGCTTCAGGCAGCGCTCCAGGTCGGCCAGATCGTTGTGGCGGAAGCGCACCAGTTCCGCGCCGGAGAGCGCACAGCCATCCAGCAGGCTGGCATGGTCGAGCTTATCGCAGATGACCACATCGCGCCGCCCCACCAGCGCCGAGATGGCGGCCAGGTTGGTGGCGTAGCCGCTGGAGAAGGTCAGCGCAGCTTCGCGGTTGGTGAAGTTGGCCAGCGCCGTTTCGAGTTCATGGTGCAACCGGAGCGTGCCGGCCAGTAGACGGACGCCGTGCGTGCCAGTGCCGAACTCGGCGACGGCAGCCTGCGCGGCGGCGTTCAGGCGCGGATCGCCGAGCAGGCCCAGGTAGCTGTAGGAGGCGAACATCAGCATCTCGCGCCCGCGCACGCGCACCCGCGTCGGCGAGAGGATGGCTTCGACCGGCTCGTTGAAGAAGTACAAGCCCTCAGCCTGAGTCCGGCTCACACGCTCGCGCCAATATTCGATTTTGGCGATGATACGGTCAGACATTGATGCGGTACGACATCCCGAAGCGGAGCACGGCTACGCTGTTTCGATTTTGGCGATGATACGGTCAGACATTGATGCTTCGCGGCTCTCCAAAGTCCAACGAGGGTCTCACGCAAAGGCGCAATACCTTGGTGGCTTATTAGCGACTTGGCGCGAGACAAAACTGCGCCCCTATGTGTGCGCCTTGTCCCTCAGCCGCCCAGAGCACGCAACTGCGCTTCATCAATGATGGGGATGTTCAGGCTTTGCGCCTTCGCCAGCTTGGAGCCGGGTGACTCACCGACCACGAGATAGGTGGTTTTCTTGCTGACGCTATCGGTCACCTTGCCGCCGCGCGCCTCGATGTAAGCCTTGGCCTCATCGCGGCTGAAGGTGGGCAGCGTGCCGGTGATGACGAACGTCTGCCCGGCAAACGGGCCGGCGACCGCCCCGGCGCGACGCACTTCGGCGGTCGGCCAGACGCCGGCCTGCTTGAGCTTCTTCAGCACCAACCGGTTACGCTTGCTCGCGAACCAGTCCACCACCGCCTGCGAGACGCTTGGGCCAATGCCCTCGATCTGCTGCAAGTCCTCGACGCCGGCCTGCGCCAGCGCGTCCAGCGAACCGAAGTGGCTGGCTAAATCGCGCGCAGCCACCTCCCCCACCCCGCGAATTCCGAGCGCCGAAATCAGCTGGTGCAGCGGGCGCATGCGCGCAGCGGCGATAGCGTCCAGCAGCTTCTGCGCCTTCTTCTCCGCGAAGCCTTCCAGCTTCAGCAACTGCTCTTTGGTCAGAGTGAAGATGTCGGCCACGTCCTCGACCAGGCCCTGCTCCACGACTTGGGCCGCGACTTTCTCTCCGAAGGTCTCGATATCCATCACGGCAGCGAAGTGCTCGACGCCGCGCGTGAGCTGAGCGGGGCAGGCGCTGTTGATGCAGTACAGCGCCACTTCGCCCTCCAGCCGCTCCACCGCTTCGCCGCAGGCGGGACAGGCGGTCGGCGGCGTGTACACGCGCTCCCGCCCCGTGCGCGCCTCCACCACCGGGCCGATGACGTACGGAATCACATCGCCGGAGCGCTTGAGCAAAACGCGGTCGCCGAGGCGGATGTCCTTCTCGACGATGTAATCGAAGTTGTGCAACGTGGCCTGTTTGACGATGACGCCGCCGACCTCCACCGGCTCAAGGACGGCGTAGGGCGTGAGCACGCCCGTGCGGCCCACATTGACGCCGATGTCGTTGAGTACGGTGGTGACCTCGCGCGCCGGGAACTTGTAGGCGATGGCGCCGCGCGGGTCTTTGCCGACTACGCCCAGGTCGGCGGCCAGCTGCAGGTCGTCCAGCTTGATAACCATGCCGTCCGCCTCGAACGGTAGCTCGTCGCGCCTGGCCGACCATTGCTCGCAGTAGGCCAGCGCCTCATCCAGCGACTCGAAGCGCCGCGCAGCGTCGGGTACCGGGAACCCCAGCGCACGCAGGTATTCCAGGGCTTCCCATTGCGTGCGCAGCGTCACGCCCTCGACGGCCACAATCTGGTAACACAGCAGCGAGATGGGGCGCGCGGCGGTCAGGCGTGAGTCGAGCTGGCGCAGCGCGCCGGAGGCGGTGTTGCGCGGGTTCTGGTAGGTGCGCTCACCCTGCGCCGCCAGCTCCGCGTTCATCTTCTCGAAATCGGCGGTGAAGATGACGGCCTCGCCGCGCACCACCAGCCGGGACGGCGGGCGGACGGTGACGGTCTGCGGTCTGCGGCCGGCGGCCAGCACCGGGATGCGCAGCGGCAGCGTCCGCACCGTGCGCAGGTTGGGCGTGATGTCCTCGCCCACCTCGCCATCGCCGCGCGTTGCGCCGCGCACGAAGACGCCGTCCTCGTAGTGCAACACCACCGTCAGCCCATCAATCTTCGGCTCGACGACGAAGGCGGCGCGCTCCACACGGTCATCCAGCCGAGTCAGCCGCTCGAACCAGGCGCGCACTTCGGCGGCGTTGAAGGCGTTGCCCAGGCTGAGGATGGGCGCGGGATGCCGCACTTTGGCGAACTTCTCGGAGACGTAGCCGCCGACGCGCTGAGTGGGCGAATCCGGCGTGACCAGTTCGGGGTGTTCGGCCTCCAGCTGTTGCAACTCGCGGAAGAGCGCGTCGTACTCGGCGTCGGAGATGATGGGCGCGGAGAGAACGTAGTAGCGATAGTTATGCTCGTTCAGTTCGCGGCGCAATTCGGCAGCGCGCTCCGCCGGGGATTTGGTTTTCACTTTGGGCATGCCGGGGATTATAGCGGAGACGACCTTCAGCCGCGCCCGTTCACCACGATCTTTGCCAGGTCGGCGCCGTTCTCCACTGCGTATGCAGGCAGGCCGACGTTCCAGAGCGCGTGCACCAAGCCGGCGTTGTTCTCCGGCCCGCCGAAGGAAGCGGGGTTGATGACGAAGCTGATGACGGTGACGCCGCGCCGCCGCAAGGCCCGTGCGAATCCAACCCAGCTGATGTCGCTGCCGGCGGTGACGAGGAAGACGGTGACGCCGCGCGGCAGCTGGTCGGCCTCCAGCCGGAACTGGTCTACCAGCCGCAGCCGGCCCAGCGCACGGAACACGGCCAGCGTCTCCAGGATTTTCAACAGTTGCCGTTCGCCGCGATCGGGCTGCACTACCTCGCGCGTCTCGCCGTATGCCAACAGCCCCACCGCGCGGTCGCGGCGCAGGAAATGCTGCGCAAGCGAGGCCGCCGTGCTGACGATGTACTCCTCAGTGTGAGGCGGCAGGCGCACGATTTCCGTGCGCCGGTACCAAGGCTCGTCCTCGAGGCTTTCGGGTGCGGGCGGCGCCTGCCCGGCCTGGACGGCGCAGTCTCCGTCCACCATCACCCACACATCGGCCAGCGGGTCAAGCTCGAACTCCTTCACCATCAGCCGGTCGCGCCGGGCGGTGCTGCGCCAGTGGATGCGATTGTACGAATCTCCGGCGGCATAGTCGCGGACGCCGGCGGCGTTGGGGGTGACGTAGTGCGTGCGGCGGCGCAACGCTTCGCCGCCCGGCGTCAGACCGATGGGCAGGGCGAAATCCGGCAGATTGGTCGTGGCCGGGAAGATGACAACCTGGTTGGTGACCGGGATGTTGCGGCTGACCTGAAACAGGCCGAACGGGTCGCCCGAAGTCAGCGTAAGGGGGCCGAGGCGAAACCGACCACGCCGGCGGGCGCGCGTGCGCACCACCCACATGCGCTCCTGCCTGCCCCCCAGCCCGACGATGACCTTGCTGGCGCGATGGCCGGGCAGGTCGGAGTGGTCGCGGACTTCGAGCCAGAGCTTGGGCAGCACGCCCTGATTGCGCACGGTCAGCCGCTCTTCGACCACATCGCCCACCTGCGCCCGCAGCGTGCGCGTCTGCCGCGAAACGCGGATGCGCCCCAGGCTCGTCCAGGTCCACACGCCGGCGAGGAGCACCAGGGCGAGCCAAACGAACAGCAGGGTGTAGAACAGGCCGCGCCCGGTAATCAGTGCAGTGGCCAGCGAGGCCAGTAGCAGGATGACGACGATGAGACGACGAGTCCGCATCTGGAGGAGGGGGGTTCAATCAAACACGGACGAACACGAATGAGCACGAA
>JAVQXV010000022.1:0-27924 GCA_033577755.1 Anaerolineales bacterium | reverse complement strand
TTTCCACGCGGCGGTGTAGCTCAGCGGTAGAGCAGGGGACTCATAAGCCCTTGGTCGGTGGTTCGAATCCACTCGCCGCCATCTCTCCAGTTGGGCGAAGGCAATGCCTTCGCCTAACTTTTTTGACTGCCTTCGCCCAACTATTTTCCCGCCTTCCCACAATCACAGCGCGGTCAGGATTCCAAAGAAAACCCGGCCTTTTCGGCGCGACCCAGTGGCATCGGGTAGAAAGCAGCCCCTATGCCTCGAACAGCCTCTCTCCACGCGATAGGCGATAGGCGATGGTGTAGGTTTGCCCCTGGGCGCGCATGGTGGGCGCGTGAGCCGCCAGATAACGAGCGGCGGCAACAAGAAAATACTCGCGGCTGACACCGGCCACCGACTTATCCGAGGTGGAAGCCCCTTGTGTTTCGGCGGTAAGGGTGAATTGGCGGAAGGCGGCTTCCACACACTGGATAGTGTGAAAGTCGCGGTCTTCGCGGAGCAGCAGCTTTCCCAACATCGCCAGCAGGCCTGCGGGTTCGCCGCCTCCGAAGAGATAGCGGGCCACCAACTCGCCGGCGGCATCTACCTGCTGTTGTCGGTTGAGCAGGGTGGGCAGTTCGTTCAGTAAGGCCGCAGGCGCATTGCGCTCCGATTGGGGCTCCGGCAATTTGGCGGCGGGGACGTTCAAGAAGCGGTCGAGATAGACGCTCATCGCTGCGTCGAAGATGCCGCGCACCAGGTCGGGCGAGGGAGTGCGGCGCAGGCCCTGATGGACGGCGTTGGCGAAGGTGAAGGTGTGCAGAGCCGTGTCCCAATCACCGAACTCATTGCTGGTGTGGAAGTGGGCAATGCGGAGCGCAGCGGCATAGGCCACAACCCCGGCCAACCGAGCCGGGGCCATGCCCTCGCGCAGGGCAGCCAGAAGAACATCGGCGATGGCCTGCGGATCGTCGCCGAGGAGGATGGGGACCAGGTCTGACTCACGAGGGGCAGTTGAGGCCTGACCTGCATTCGTTCCCCGGCCTCCCAGAGCCGCGAGTTCTTCAAAGGCGGCCTCTAGTATCTCCACCAGGTCATGGGGATTGCGCCAAGCGTTCGACTCTTCGGCGCGATCGGCATTTGCATACCCCGAAACCAAACTTGACAAGGCAAGCTCAACCATCGGGCGATCGTCCCAGCCGACTCGATCCAGCGCTTCGAGGGCTTTGTTCGTAAAGTCGAGCGCGTGGCCGGTTTGAATGTAGCGATGGTCGGTGGCGGCGGCGAAGAGCATATCGGCCAGTTGTTTGTCGTCGGCGCCCGCGCGCACGGCGGAGACGAGGCAGCGTTCTGCGCCTTCGGCGTCGCGCACTTCCACGAAGCGGCGGAACCAGCGCTTGAGCGTGGGGAGGTCGGAGGTGGTTCCGGGCAGGGGCTGAACGGTGAAGCGCGGCGGAGCCCCGGCAGCGTCGTCGGCGACGGCGGCGAGGCCGTGATAGAGGGCGCGCGGGCGGTCGTCGGCGGCCAGGTAAGGCATTAGGTTCATGAAGCAGGTATGCATCGTGAGGCCCGGCCCCCAGCCGGCCTGCCGGTAGCGCGTCCCAAACTCAAGGCCGGTTCGGAACGGCTCTGCGGCGTCACCGCTTTCGTTGAGAAGCCCGATCGCGGCTTTGGCGATGACGAGCGAAAGGTTGCGTTCGAGGCCGTCGCGCAAGCGGCGGCGGTGGGCGTGAGGGTCGGCCGACGGTGTGAGGTCAACCCACACTTCGTCGCCGCGCAGCTCGACCGGAAAGACGCGCACGTCGTCGGCCCAGAGGTCGAACGCGCCGCCGGTGGCCAGGTCGAAGCGGGCGTGGTGCCAGTGGCAGGTGAGGATGCCATCTTTCACCGTGCCGCGGTCGAGCGGGAAGCCCATGTGCGGGCAACGGTTGTCAACGGCGTACACACGGTCTCCATAGAGGAAGAGGACGAGGGTGTGGCCGTCCACCTGCGCGGAGAGACAGCCGGAGGCCCGGAGGTCGGAGAGTTTTGCAGCAAAGGCAAATCGAGGGGTGACCATGGTGAACTCCTTTCGTAACTGCTCAGGCAATAATTCACAGCCGTTGAAAAGAAAGAATTTACAGATGAGTGCACTGAAAAAAACGCGCCGCGGAGATGCAAAGAGTGACGCTCGGCGAGCGCAGCCCGCGCGGCTGAAGGGTTAACGCAAAGGCGCAAAGGGGCAAAGAGTGACACTCGTATGCACGCAAAGGTTGTTAGGGAACGTGCCGCCCCTTCGTCCTTCGGCGGGCTTCGCAAAGCGAAGCCACGCTCAGGATGTCCTGCGCGGTGGGCATCCTGAGCGGACGCCGAGCGAAGCCGAAGCGGTAATCGCCGGATGCCCGCCGTTCCCCTGAGCGCGCTCAGGAGAGCAAAGCCGAAGGGCAGGGTGCGGCTGACATGTTTTGCGTGCACACTGACGCTCGGCGAGCGCAGCCCGCGCGGCTTCCCCCGTATAATGGGGGCACGGATCTTGGAACTGCACCCTTGATGCGTGCCGCCTTTTCTTTTCGCTACCTTGTGTTCGTTGCGGGCATGGCCGTCTTCGGCTGGCTGATTTTCAGCGCGCCCGCCGCCGCGACGGACACGCTGCGTGCGCCGGCGCAATCCACGCCTGCACCCGGCAACCGAATCTTCCTGCCGCTCGTCGGGCGGGACTTTGTCAACATCCCCTGGCTCAATCATCTCAACAGCTATCGTTCCCAGGCCGGCCTGCCGCCGCTGATTGAAAACGCAAGCTGGAGCAACGGCGCAGCGCTGCACGCGCGTTACATGGTCAAGACCGATCAGGTTACGGACTATCAACTGGTCGTCAACCCGGAGTACACGCCTGAGGGCGCGGAGGCCGCGCGCCACAGCCTGCTGTTCGGCACCGCAGCGGTCACAACGACCGATGAAGCTGCAATGGATATCTGGCTGCGCAGCCCCTTCCAAGCAGTAAGCGTGCTCGACCCGGAGCTGCGGCGGACGGGCTTCGGCAGTTACCGCGAGGCGGACGGCGGGGCCGTGCAGATGGCGGCGGCGCTCGACGTACAGCGCGGCTGGAGCGATGCGCCCGCGCCAACCTATCCCGTGTTCTGGCCCGGCAACGGGCAGACGGTCAGGCTGCGCACGTACTCCGGCGGCGACTATCCGGACCCGCTCCGGCATCCCGGCTGTGTGGGCGCGCAAGGCCTGCCCATCATTTTGCAAGTGGGTAATGGTTCGCTGAACGTTGGGCTGGCGGCAAGCAACCCCACGCTCCTTCGCGTCGGCGGGACGCCACTCCCGCACTGCGCCTTCACCGAGACGACCTACGACGGCGGCAATTCCACTGATACCACCTACGGCCGCCTGCTGCTCGGCACGCGCGACGCCATAGTGCTTCTCCCCAAAGACCCGCTGACTCCGGGGGTGACTTACACCGTCACTATCAACGCCACCCTCAACGGCGTGCCGCAGACGTACACCTGGTCGTTCACCGTCGCGCCCTGAGTCTTTTCTGTTGTTCCACCAATATCGCTTTGTAACCGGTTTTCCTCGCACGCATATCGCCCTTGAGACATTGCAAAAAGGCACAAAGACGCAGCGCTTTTTCCTTTGCGCCCCTGCGTCTCCGCGCCTTCGTGTTGAAAACTTATCCCTTCAACAACTGCAAATTCGCCATGCTGGCCACCAACCGCTTGAGGCCGACCGCCTCGAAGGCAACCGTCACTTCTTCGTCGTCGCCCGCGCCGCGGCTCTCGATGACAATGCCCTCGCCGAAGGCGGCGTGCCGGACCCGCTGGCCGGTTTTGTATTTCTGACCGGAGATTATGGATGTCTGCTTGTAATTGGCCGGCCTTGAGGCTTCGCGTCGCCGGTCGGCGGGCGTCTCCCAGCTTGTCGCGTGCTTGTACGCTTCCGAGGAGCGCAGCTGTTTGTGCGGCTTCGGGCCCGCCAGCAGGTGGTCGGGGATGTCGTAGAGGAAGCGGCTCGGCTCGGCCAGGAAAGCGTCGCCGTAGGTCGAGCGGCGGAAGGCGCGCAACAGGTACAGCCGATCCTTCGCCCGCGTCATCCCCACATACATCAGCCGTCGTTCCTCATTCATCGCCTCGCCATCCTCCATTGAGCGCTGGTGCGGCAGCACACCCTCATCCAGGCCGAGGATGAAGACGACCGGGAACTCCAGACCTTTGGCCGCGTGCAGCGTGAGCAGAATGGGCGCCTTGCCCTCCTCGGCCACCGTATCCTGGTCGGAGACCAGCGCGATTTGTTCGAGGAATTCGGCCAGAGTCGCCTCGGCGAACTCGTGCGCCACGCCGCGCAGCTCGAGCACGTTGGCCCAGCGCTCGTCGCCCTCCTCTGTGCCGTCGCGCAGGTAATCGCGGTAGCCGGTGCGCTCGAGGATGGCGTCCATGAGCTGCACCACCGAAAGTTCGCTGCGCGCCGCAATCCAGTGGTTGAGCATCACGCCGAAGTTGGCGAGCGCGACCGCCGCCTTTGCGCCGAACCGAGGCGCGAACACGGAGCGCGGGCCGGAGTCGCCCAGGTCGCGCACCACCTCGGCCGGGGAGAGGCCGGCGGCGCGGGCCGCCTCCTGCAATTGCTCCACCGTCTTCGCGCCAATGCCGCGCGGCGGCACGTTGATCACGCGCAGCAGGCTGACCGAGTCCGCCGGGTTGCGCACCAGCCGCAAGTAGGCCAGCAGGTCCTTGATCTCCTTGCGCCCGTAGAAGCGCTGCGCGCCGACGAGCTTGTACGGCAGATTGGCGCGGATGAAGGCCTCTTCCACAGCGCGGCTCTGCGCGTTGGTGCGGTACATCACGGCGAAGTCGCCCGGCTGATAGCGACCCTCGGCCACCAGCTCGCTGATGGTTTCCACCACGAAGCGCGCCTCTTCGTCTTCATTGTAGGCCTCGAAGACCGAGATCGGCGCGCCGCCGCGCCGTACGGTGAACAGCTGCTTGCGCATCCGGCCCGGGTGCTTGTCAATCACCGCCATCGCCCCGTCGAGGATGGTCTGCGTCGAGCGATAGTTCTGTTCGAGCAGGATGACGTTGAGGTCGGCGTAATCGCTCTTGAGCCGGTTGACGTTGCGATAGTCCGCGCCGCGCCAACGATACACGGAATTGTGCACCACCACTCCGCCGGCAAGGTAGTTGTGCACATCGGCAACTTCGAGGTCATAAACCTGCCCGCGATAACTTTCACGTGTGATCTCCATGATTTCATCCGCCACAATCTGCCCCTTGTGCTCAATGGCCACCAGCATGGATGGATGAAGGTGACTGACCGGCATCAGGCTAAAGCGCCGAGCCGGCAAGCCGTTGCTCGGTGCGACTAAAAAAGCCCCGCTAACAATGGGCAGGCCGTCTCCGGCGCGGCTCAGCTCGTCGGCCAATTGATGGATATCGTCGTACTGGAGGCGCGAGAAACCCATACGCCAGCCGTTGCGCTTGGCAATGCGGGCTTTGAAGCCCCGCTTCTCCAATCGCCGGCGCAAGACCGGGTCATTGCTCCAGATATCCACGCGGTGGGCGTTCCACGGCGTTCGTTCGGAGCGTCGGCTGTCTCCAAAATAGCGCAAGTTCACGGCATGGCGCAGCAGCTTGGCCCGCGGGACGTAGTGCGGAAAGTTGATGTCCATTCCGAGGTCTGCGAGCAGGCGCTCGGCCCGACTCTGCGTGTCAAGAGCGCTGTACAGCCGGTTGATTTGCTGCTGCGTGAAACGCATTTTGCGACCACGAACGTGGAGGACAGTCATGGGCAATCCGTACTGAAACGCATAAAACGCTTCCCAGTAGAAAGCTTCGTCGCGTTGGTCGCAGACTCGTAGAATCCAAATTCGGTCAACGACTTCCTGATTGCCGCGCACCTTTAGCCCAATCTGCAGCTCCGGGCTTTCGCCGTCGCTGCGCGCGCCAACAGCCACGCCGACCCGGTAACCTAGATCGGCGCGATGCATGAGATAAACGTAGTGAACTTCACGGCTGACCCCCAGTCGGGCGAAGACGATGTGATTCGGGGTGGCTCGCAGCGTAAGTCCCTGCCGCGTGCGCACGCAGACCAGGTCGCCCTGATAGGCTCGTCGCTCGATGTGCGTAATCCTGGCGGGCATGCAGGCGCCGCGACCACTTGCGGCTATGACCTCCTGACCCACGCGCAGTTGGCCAATCGGCTTCGGGCCGGTCGGAGTCTGGATGGTCATGTCGCCGGGCAGGCATTGATCCGGGTCGCCCACGGCATACAAGTTGCGGTGAACGGCCGTCAGCTCGCGCAGCAGGGCGTATTGCACGGTGTTAGTGTCCTGGAACTCATCCACCAGCACGTGCGTGAAGTTGCGCTGGTACCTCGCCAGCACGTCAGGGTGCTCACGGAACAGCCGCACCACGTTCACCAGCAGGTCGTCGAAATCCATAGCGTTGTTGGCGGCCAGCAGCTCCTGGTAACGCACGTACACGCGGCGCGTGATTTCGGCGGCGTAGTTGGGTGCGGGGTACTCGTCGGGGCCGATCAGCTCGTTCTTAGCGGCGGAGATTCTGGCCAGCAGTGAGGCCGGGCGGTATTTCTTCTCGTCCAGGTTCAGCTCCTGCACCGCCTGCTTCACCAGCGCCTCCT
The DNA here is from genome assembly GCA_033577755.1 of Anaerolineales bacterium. GTDB lineage: Bacteria > Chloroflexota > Anaerolineae > Anaerolineales > UBA6663 > JANWXR01. Next base: position 21,342 of record JAVQXV010000022.1, on the reverse strand, counting down.
GGTCGGCGGCGTCGAAGATGACGAAATCATTGGTCACCGAGAGATGGTGCGCCTCGCGCCGCAGCCAGCGCGCGCAGATGGAATGAAAGGTGCCGATGGTCAGGCCGCGCAGGTTGCCGCCGAGCAACTTCTCCACGCGGCCCTTCATCTCTTTGGCCGCCTTGTTCGTAAACGTCACCGCCAGGATGTGCCAGGGGGCGACGCCGAGGTGCTGGATGAGGTAGGCGATGCGGTGGGTGAGCACGCGCGTCTTGCCGGAGCCGGGGCCGGCCAGCACCAGAGTCGGCCCAGGCGGCGCGGTGACGGCCTGATGTTGCTGCGGGTTGAGGTCGGCGAGGAGGTCCATTACTCCAAACTCAACAAGGCTGCGGTCGGATAGCCCTCAGCCTCTATGGATGGCGTGCGCTTTGGAAGGAATTCGTGGTCAACATTCGCCGGCAATCAGCCGGAGCACAGTTTACCGCAGGCCAAAGGTTGCGCCAATGTATGCAGAGAACGGCGGACTCTACTGCAAAAACTACGATCTCACCGCGAAGCCGCGAAGGGCACAAAGGACTCACAGTTGTTTTTCTTCGCACCTTTGCGGCTCAAGCAGAGCGACGGCAGCCATTTGCCGTCCGGCTGCGCTCCGTTATACTTGCGCCCACGGACACGGCCCCTCAAGAGACTCAAATGTACCTCGCCATCGAAGGTGTCATCGGCGTCGGCAAAACGTCGCTGGCGCGCCTGCTGCAACCCACCTTCAACGCCGCGCTCATGCTTGAAGTCTTCGAGGAGAACCCTTTCCTCTCCGACTTCTACAGCGACCGTGCGCGTTACGCCCTCCAGACCCAGCTCTTCTTCCTGCTCTCGCGTTACCGCCAGCAGCGCGAAGCGCCTCAATTGCTGGCCGAGCATGGCGCCCTGATCGCCGATTACACCTTCGCCAAGGACGCGCTCTTCGCCCACATCAACCTGACCGGCGACGAGCTAGAGCTGTACCGCCGCCTGCACGACGCGCTGGCCGAGAAGATTCTCCGGCCTGACCTGCTCATCTACCTGCGCGCGCCCACCGACGAGCTGATGCGCCGCATCGCCAGGCGCGGCCGCCCGTACGAGCGGCAGATCGAGCGTGAGTACATCCGTCGGCTGGGCGAGGCCTATGATGAGTTCTTCGCCACGTACACCGAGTCGCCCACGCTCATCATCGAAGCTGCGCCGCTCGATTACGTCGCCAACCCTGCCGATTTGCAGTTCATCATCGAGCGCATACACACCGCCCTTGGGTTAGAATATCAGACGCCGCTGCCGCTGGCCCGCATCAACCACGACAACGAAAGAGCCTGAGTGCAGATCGAACGCGCCACGCTTATCAAAATCGCCAACGATGCTGCCGCTCAGTGGCTGGCCGCCCGGCCCAGCCTGGTGGCCGCTTACCTCACCGGCTCGGTGGCGGCCAACGAGCCGATGCTCGGCGGCGCAACGGACATTGACCTGATCTTGATTGACAGCGCCGAGCCGCCCGCCCGCGAAATCCGACGCCTGACCGATCAAGTAGCGCTCGACATCCAGTTCCGCAGCACCGCCGACTACGCTCACCCCAGGGAGCTGCGCGTTCATCCGTGGCGCGGCCCGGAGATGTGCGAGCCGGTCTTTCTGTACGACCCCCGGCATTTCTTTGAGCTGGCACAGGCCAGTGTGCGCGGGCAGTTCCATCGGCCCGATCACGTGGCGACGCGCGCGCGCCGTTTCCTCCAGCTGGCGCGTGACCAACTGCACATCGGCCTGTTGCCGGGTGCAGAGCCGAGTGCGCCGGTGACGCTGGCGAACTTCTGTCAGGCGCTGCTGCTGGCCGCCAACGCCGCCATCACCCTCACCGGCTTCCCCGGTGCGGGTCGGCGCCTGCTCATCAAGCTGGAAGTGGCCGGCCGCAAACTCAACCGGCCTGACCTCTATGACGATTTCCTGGCCATCTTTGGCGGCAGCGATTTAGACGCCGGGCAGGCGCAGCTGCTGCTCAGCGACTGGTCTGCCGCCTACCGCGCCGCGCAGACGCCCGACGACGAACTCATCCACCCCGCCCGGCGCACCATCTACGAGCGTGGCTTTCAGGCTCAGATCGAAGCCGACCGCGCCGCCGAGATATTGTGGCTAATGCTCCTCACTTGGCAGGCCGCTATGCGCCGGTTGCCCGGCGACAGCGCTCATGCTGAGAACTGGGCGGCGTTTCTGGAGCGGCTCCGGCTGGCCTCTCCCGCCGAATTTCGCGAGCGCCTCGCCGAAGTGCGGGACTATGTGCAGAAGGTGGATGGGCTGGTCGAGTCCTGGGCTGACCAGAATGGAGCTTGATTGTCTTGTGGTCTCGTGGTCGCACGGTCTTGTGGTCGAATAGTCAGCAGGTCAAGTGACGACCGACCACCCGACCACCTGACCACTCGACTACTTGACTACCCGACTAAACCCATGAAACGACACATCATCGTCGCCGGAAACATCGGCGTGGGCAAGTCCAGCTTGGTGGAGCTGCTCTGTCGGCGGCTGGGCTGGCAACCGTTCTATGAAGCAGTGGTGGACAACCCCTACCTGGCCGACTTCTATGCCGACATGTCGCGCTGGGCCTTCCACTCCCAAATCTTCTTCCTCGCCAACCGCCTGCACCTGCAGCGCCAGATCGCCGACCATCCCACCGCCGTTGTGCAGGACCGCTCCATCTACGAGGACGCCGAAATCTTTGCGCGCAACCTGTACGAGCAGGGTTTCATCAGCGAACGCGACTACGCCACGTACCGCCGCCTGTACACCAGCCTGCTCGATCTGCTGCCCACGCCCGATCTGGTTATCTACCTGCGTGCTTCCGTCAAGACACTGCACAAGCGCATCCTTCAGCGGGGCCGGAACTTTGAGAGTAAAATCGCACCGGTTTATCTTTCCCAGCTCAATGAGCTGTACGAGCAGTGGATTGCGAATTTCGACCTCTGCCCGTTGCTGGTAGTGGAGACCGACGACCTGGATTTTGTAGCGCACCCCGCCCACCTCGACTTCATCATAGACCGGCTGCGCGAACACCTGCCGGGCTTGTTCTGAATTCAAACCCAACCGGGCGTGAACGGACAGCTTGGCATAAGAGCATTGTGTTATACTGCCCATCACTATGCCGCAAGTCCTGATTATTGAGGACAACCTTGATAGCGCTCAGCTGTTCCAGCGCGTGCTAATCGCGCGCGGCTTCGAAGTACGCCACGCCCCCGACGCCGAAACCGCTCTGCAGCTGGCACTAGACAGCCGACCCGACTTAATCCTGCTAGACCTCGGCTTGCCGGACGCCGATGGCCAGACGCTCGTCGGCTGGTTGCGCCGTCTCCCCTCGCTTGCGCATGTTCCTATCATCGCCTGCACCGCCTGGCCGGAAGAAACAGCCCGCCTTATGGTCAGCGCCTACGGCTGCAACGGCTATATTCGCAAACCCATCAACGTAGCCCGCTTTGCCGACCAAATTGCCGCCTATCTGCCTGAGGGCCAGCCGTAATGGCCTTTTCCACTCCGGCCGTCCCAATTCAAGCCTCTCTCCAGCTGCTACCTGCCAGCGCCTTTACTATCGAGCAATTGACCATCGCCTACAACCAGACGCGCGTGGATTATCTGGTGCCGATGCCGATGAACGCCGCGCGCCTGGCCGAATACATCGCCACCTATGATGTTTCCTTAGAGGACTCGGTAGTGGCGCTGGATGGAAACGGGCAGATTCTGGGGCTGGCGATGCTGGGCATCCGTCCGGAGCGGGCCTGGGTGACACGCCTGGGCGTGCTACCGGCGGCGCGGCGGCGGCACATCGGCCTGACCCTGATGACCGTCCTACTCGGCAACGCCGAGCGCCGTGGCTTGCGTCGGACGGTGCTGGAGGTCATCAAAAATAACGTTCCCGCGTATAATCTATTTATCCGATGCGGCTTTGCGCCGACACAGGAATACCTGGTGCTGCGGCGACCACCGGCACCACCTCTCTGTGAACCATGGGGGAGCGCGGAATGGCTTGACCGTGAAGCCGCCCTGGCGCTGTTGCCCGAGCGTGCGGATGCGCCTACCTGGATCACCGAGAACCGGTCGCTGGCCCGAGTCGAGTCGCTGCAGGCCCTGATCGTCACTGCACCCGACGTGGGCAGCGGCTGGCTGGTCTTCCAAGAACAGCGCTTTCGCGGCCTGACGATGTTACTCTCAAGATTTACGCTACATACGCGAACCGGCAGCCCGCCGGCGGTGGCGCGCCTGCTGCTGGCTCATCTGTATCGGCGCTACCCTGAGCTGGATACTCACATTGAGAACATCGCCGTTACCGACCCGCATCTGCCAATGCTCATCGAGATGGGCTTTATCGAATCTTTTCGGCGGATTGAAATGATCCGCGACCTTGCCTGATTGATTCGTCGAAATGACAACTGCGCCGCTCACCGAGCCGCTCACCGAGCCGCTCACCGACCAGCATCGCCTATCGCTGCTGTACCGCATCAGCCGCGACATCTCCGGCCGGCTTGACCTCAACGAGCTTCTGCCGCGCGTGCTGACTGCGACCGTGGACAACGCCGCAGCCAAGACCGGCAGCATCATTATCCTCAATGAACAGGGTACGGTATTGTACTCGGCGTTGATGATGGACGGTATGTTGCAGCCTGACCCGGAGCGGCGGCTGGCCGATACCCTCGAAAACGGCCTGGCCGGCTGGGTGCTCAAAAACCGCCAGCCGGTCTTGATCTCGGATACAAGCCGCGACCCGCGCTGGGGCCGCCGCCCTGACGACGAAGTCACCGGCGCCAAAAGCGCCATCGCCGTGCCGCTGGCAGGCCGTGCTCGTGTTGTGGGCGTGCTTACCCTGGTCAAGACGCCGGTCGGCAGCTTCACCGAAGACGATCTGACCCTCCTGATCGCCATCGCTGACCAGGCCGGCGTCGCCGTGGAGAATGCCCAGCTCTATGCCGAGAGCGAGCGCCGCGCCCAGGCCATGCGCGCCCTGGCCGAGACGGCCCGCGCCATCACCTCCACCCTCAAGCTGGACGAGGTGCTGCATCGCGTTGCGCAGAACGCCTGCAGCCTGCTGAACGTCGAGACCGCTTCCATTGGGCTGGTGCGCGACAACAAGGTCGTGCTGGCCGAAGCGGCAGGGCGGATGGCCGAACAGCTCAAAGGCATCGAAATCAATCTGGGCGAAGGCATCGCCGGCTGGGTCGCGCAACACAACGAAGCCGTGCTGACCACCGACGTGTCGCGCGACCCTCGCTTCCGGCGTGGGCCAGACCAAAAGACCGGGCTGTTCACCCTGGCCAGCGCCGCCGTGCCGGTGCGGGTCATGAACGATGTCATCGGCGTCATCGAGGTGATGAATCCCCGGAACGGCCGCTTCGCCCCGGATACGCTCAGCCTGCTGGAGAACCTGGCCTCGGTAGCCGCCACAGCCATCGTCCACGCCCAACAGGTGGAAGAGCTGCAGGCCGCCGAAAGTCGCTTCTCCGGTCTGTTCGAAGACAACATTGACCCCATCATCATCACCAACCTGGAAGGCGTCATCACCGACGCCAACCGCAAGGCCGTGGAAACTTTCGGCTACAGCCGTGACGAGCTGATCGGCCTGCGCGTGACGACCGTGCACCGCATGGGCACTGCCTTTCTCGGCTCGGACCGCTTCAGACACCTGCACGGCGGCCAGGAGATCACCTACCAGACCCGCATCATCACCAAGTCGGGCAACGAAATCCCGATGGAAGTTCACGCCAAGATGATCCGGCGGCGTGGCCAGGAATTCATTCAGTGGATCCAGCGCGACATCAGTGAGCGCCTGCAACTGGAAGAGATGCGCAACGACCTGATCAGCATGCTCTTCCACGACCTGCGCAGCCCACTGGGCAACATTCTCTCGGCGCTTGATGTGGTGCGGGCCTCCGTCCCGCCGGAAAACGAAATCGAGCACGCTCTGTTGACCATCGCCACCCGCTCGGCCTTGCGCATGTCGCGGATGGTGGATTCGCTGCTCGACCTGCGGCGCCTCGAGGCCGGTCAGATGACGCTCAGCCGCGAGCAGGCCGACATCGCCGTCTTGGTCACCGAAGCCATCGAGCAGGTGCTGCCCATCGCCGAAGGCAAGAACATCCTGCTGCAAAAAGACATCCCGCCGCGCCTGCCGATGGTGGACGTGGATCAGGACATGATCCGGCGCGTCATCATCAACCTCCTTGAAAATGCCGTGAAGTACACACCCGATCAGGGCGTGGTGACCGTGACGGCGCGGTCGAGCGCACAGGAGATGACGGTCTCCGTGCGTGATACCGGCCCCGGCATCCCGCCCGGTGAGCAGCAGCGCATCTTCAGCAAGTTCGCCCGGCTGCAACGCGATGCCGCCCCTAAAGGTCTGGGACTCGGTCTGGCCTTCTGCAAGCTGGCCGTCGAGGCTCACGGTGGCCGCATCTGGGTGGATAGCAAGCCAAGCGAAGGCGCCACGTTCAGCTTCACGCTGCCGTACTAAGAGCCTCCGGTTACAGGTTGCAGATTCAGGGTTGAAGGTTGACTGCAACCTGAAACTTTCAAACTTCTTCAACGTTCACCCCCTTCTTTAGGAATGCAAAAGTTCGGTCAAGACATTTACGTTGAAACCAGGTTCTCCGGTGTAACCGTCGCCGCCATCGCCGGCTCAGACGGGGTAATTTGTGTGGACACGCCGACCCGCCCCGTTGAGGCGCGCGCCTGGCAGCAGCAGCTCTCGCAGATCACGGGCAAGCCGGTGCAGTACATCATCAACCTCAATCATCACCGCGACCGCTCTTTGAGCAACCAGCTTTTCGAAGCGCCCGTTATCACCCATGACCTGACTTACGAGCGCCTGCGCCTGCTGCCCGACCTATACAAGAACTCGCCGCCCGAACCGGGCGCCGACAGCGAGATGGTGGAAGACCTGCACGGCCTGCGCGTCATCCTGCCACAGCTGACCTTCACCGACCGGATGCAGTTGATTGTCGGCCCGCACGAAGTCCATCTCGTCCATCGGCCCGGCGTCACGCCCGATGCACTCTGGGTAGAACTTCCGGCAGCCGGCCTCGTTTTCGTCGGCGACTGCGTCACACACAAGGTACCGCCCTTCTTCCACGAAGCCGATCTGACGGCCTGGCTGGAGAACCTCGCCGAGCTGCGTAAGGCCAAGTGGGTCAAGACCATCGTGCCGGGACGCGGTCCTATCCTCGATAAAGAGAGCCTGAAGCCGATGGAAGACGTGCTCAAACTGGTGCAGCGCAAGCTCGAAGCCTTCGTGCGCGCCAAGAAGCCCCGCTCCGAACTGGATGCCCTGAGCCGCGACCTGCTGGCAAAGTACACCGTCCCCGCCGAGTTGCGCACCCACTATCTGCGTCGCCTGCGTTCCGGCTTGGAATACCTCTACGACCGCCTACTACAACCGGCGTGCTAGGGGCCGGCCGGATGGACTTCCAACCGCTCATCGAGGTCACGCGCGGCGGTCTGGTCGAATCGCACCATGCCGGCGCCATTGCCGTGGCCGATGCTCGGGGCCGCCTGCGCGCCGGTTACGGCGACCCGCAGCACGTCGCGTTCCTGCGCTCGACGGCGAAGCCGTTGCAGGTGTTGCCCCTCCTCGAATCGGGCGCGGCGCGCGCCTATGACCTGACGCCGCGCGAGATCGCCGTCGCCTGTGCCTCGCACACCGGCTCGGCTCAACATCTGGAAGCGGTGCGCAACCTGCTTGCCAAAGCCGGCCTCACCGAAGCCGACCTGGGCTGCGGCGCGCATCTGCCGGACGATGCCGAGACCCGTGCGCAGCTATTGCGCGAACGCACCGAACCGACTCCGCTCTACAACAACTGCTCGGGCAAGCATGCCGGCATGCTGGCGCTGGCCAAGTTCAACGGCTGGCCGCTGACCGATTACCTCGATCCACAGCATCCCGTCCAACGGCTCATCCTGCGCGCGGTGGCTGAGATGCTCGGCCTGCCGGAGGAGTCCGTTATGCTCGGCGTGGATGGGTGTTCCGCACCGAATTTCGCCGCGCCGCTGGTGAACGCCGCTGCCGCCTTCGCCCGCCTGGCCGACCCACGCGGTCTGCCGCCCGCGCGCGCCGAAGCGGTTCGCGCTGCCGTCGGCGCGATGCAGTTGCACCCAGAGCTGGTGCACGGCGCGGGCAAGTCGGATACCGAGTTGATGCGGGCGCGCCCCGGCATCATCATCGCCAAACGCGGCGCAGAGGGGTTTCAGGGGATTGGGCTGGCCCCGGGCGCGCTGGGTGCGGGGTCGCCGGCGCTGGGGATTGCGCTCAAGATTGCGGATGGCGACGGCGCAGGCCGGGCTGTTGCGGCGGCGGCAGTGGAGGTGCTGCGCCAGCTGGGCGCGCTGGATTCGGCGCAGCTGGCACAATTGGCCGAACGCGGCGTGCATGCTACGCGCCCGCTGACCAACTGGCGCGGCCTGACGGTGGGCGAACTGCGGCCCGTGTTCACGCTGAAGTTCGAGCCGGGCTTTGATTCTTGAGGGACGTCGGTGGGGGTGCTATAATGCCGCTCACATGACGGGCGATTAGCTCAGCTGGTTAGAGCGCCTCACTCACATTGAGGAGGTCATAGGTTCGAGTCCTATATCGCCCACCATTCACACAGGTCGCCGAGTTGCGGCCTGTATGTGTTTAATGGCTCGTTTCGTTGTCGGTTGTCTGTTGCAAGGATTTGTTCAGGCCGATGCGCCGCGCAGCAGGCGCAGAAAGTCCAGCGGTTTGAGGATGCGAACGCCCGCATACTGGCCGCCCGGCAGGTCGAAGTGCGGGTCATACGTCACCAGATGGGTGGCGCGGCCCTGAACGGCGCAGGCCAGCAACACGTCGTCGTCCGGGTCGGGTAGGAGGGGAACGATGGTTTCCGGGGGCGTCGCCACCCACTCGGCCAGTTCTTCAAGTGCCGTTAGCAGCTGGATCAGGCTCTCGGCAGGCGCGTTTCGCTCTAGGAGTTTTTCTACCACTTCGTCCGCGATGGCTTCACACGCAAGCAAGATGTATTCTCGATTTTCCAATCGCCGTATCAGCTCACGGGTGGGGCTGTTCGGGTTTCGGCTGAGCGCAAAGGCGACATAGACGTTCGTGTCAAAGACGGCGCGCCAGCGGTCAGTCACCGCGCCACTCCTCCTCGTTTAGCAGAACGGGGCTGCTCGCGGCGGTTGCAGAACGTATCTCGTCCGCCGCTTGCAGAAAGCGCTGCACCAATTCGGCGCGCGGCACCTCCCCCATCAATGCGGCGCGCCGCCGGGCCTCCGCCCGAATGTGCCGGATGGCTTCGCGGCTCACCGTCCCGGGGGCTGCCTGGCTGCGCTGCGCCAGCTTGCCGATGAACTCCACCACCAGAGGCAAATCTTCATCCGGCAGACGCGCAACTTCGATTATGAGCTGACGGAGCAGGACATTTGCGTTCGCTTCAACCTGATTGTTCATGGATGTCTCCGGTCAATCAACCGATATGCCATCACTTCCACAGCGCAATCATACACCGAAAGCCCTGCCCGGCGCTCAAGCCGCCGGCGTCGCACATACCGGGTAGCGGATCCCTTTCACGTTCCAGGAGTAAATCGTCCCATTCATGACCGGAGCGTAGTGGAGGGAGTGGCGCGGCTTTGGGCTGCCTGCAAACGCCGCCGAAGAAGGCAGATGGAAGTGGGATGAAAAGCTGTCAACGCAGGCAAAACGGATAAGCGGATACGGATAGAACGGATACGAGCATGGTCATGCCGAGGCTATCCGTTTGCATCCGTTCATTTGTTTCCCTCTCCGTTGACGGCCTGCCATCCGTTATCATTTGCTCATGCTCCCTCGCTCGCTCATCTTTCCGGTGCTGTCCTTCCTAATCATCTGCTCAACGGCGCCCCCATCCCCGCCCGCTACAACGCCGACCGCCACGCTAACAGCTACAACTGCACCGACCGCCACACCAACCGCCACCCCCGCGCCAACCGCAACACCCTCGCCGCCCAATAAGCTCGGCGTCCACCTGCTGCTCGACGACGGCCGCAACGTCTGGCCGCAGGCGCTCTGGCCGGAGCACCTGCGCTACGCGCGCCGGGCCGTGGGCGCGGGCGGCTACGTGGTGCAGCTTGTGCGGCTGGATGACCTCGACCCGGCGCGCTGGCAATTGTTCTTCGACCTGTGCGCGGAACTGGAGCTGCGGCCTCTGCTGCGCCTGGCGACCACCTTCGACCGACAGGCCGGTTACTGGAACGCGCCGCCTGCCGACGCCGACGGCGGCTATGCGACGACAGCGCAGCGTTACGCCGACTTCGTCGCCGGCGTGCGCTGGCCGCCCGGCCCGCGCTACGTCATCGTCGGCAACGAGCCGAACCACGGCGATGAGTGGGGCGGGCGCGCCGACCCCGCCGCGTATGCGCGCTTCCTGCTCGACGTGAGCGCCGCGCTCAAACGGGCAGACCCGCAGGTGAAGGTGCTCAACGCCCCGCTCGACCATTTCTCACCGCACACCAACGGCCTGCCCTTCATCAACGGCTTCACCTACATTGACGCCGAGACCTTCATGGACGAGATGCGCGTCGCCCAACCCGACGTGTTCACGGCAATAGATGTGTGGGGATCGCATCCCTATCCGCTTGGCCCGTTCAGCGAAGGGCCGTGGTTGCAGAACTTTCAGATTGACCTGCTCAACGGCGCGAACAACCCGGCGCGGCTGGAGCCACCTCCCGGCCTGTTCAATCGCGGCATCAACGCCTACGAATGGGAGTTGTACAAGCTGGAGTCCTACGGCGTGCGCGGCCTCGACGTGATGATTACCGAGACCGGCTGGCGACATGCCGAGAGCGAAGACCCGAACGCGCGCGACGCCGGCCCGAACTGGCCCGGCGTGCACGTGGTGGCGGACTACATGGATTTGGCGCTGAACGGGAACGGAGGGCGCTACCCGCAGTGGCCCGATTCGGGCTGGACGCCCTGGCTAACCGACTCGCGCGTGACCGCCGTCGTCTTCTTCGCCCTCAACGGCCTGCCCGCCGAGTGGGGCCACACCAACTGGCTCCGGCTTGATGCGCAGGGCAACGTGCTTGGAGTGTATCCGCTCTTTGAAGCGTCGGGCACGAGACCCTGATTGGCCTTAGCGATGCTCCACCGATACACCTGCGACCGTGATTGCCGGGTCAAGTGAGCCGACGGTGATCTCGGAGAGGTCCACAAACTCGATGCGCGTCAGCGTGGCCGCGCGCCATTCTTCGGGCAGAGTAATCGTCAGCATGTCCAGATGCCCGACCAGGTTCGGATAGCCCTTGATGGGACCGCGCCATACCTCGGTGATGTCCGGGGCCGTGTTCACCACATTGTTCGGCCTGTGCCACTCGCGCAGGTTCTTGCCCAGCACTAAATCCACGCTGTAGGCGGGAACAGCATCGAAGGTCAGCACAATCCGGGCAACCGTCTTGTCGCGAAAGCGAAGGAAGGCGTTGCCCGCCGTGATGAGCACGAAGACGCGCTCGACGCGTGGGAGCGAGACTTCCAGCACGGCGCCGGCAGGGAAGGTGTTGTTCGGCGAAGGAGAGGCCTGGCTGCGGAACGCGCGCCCGTCGAGATCGAAGGTCACGCCGCCCAATTCCACGCGGCCCTCCGGCGGTTTGGCGTAATCCACCGAGAGCGGGCTGTTGGCAATGGGCGCAATAGAGACCGGCTCGATGACCGGCGGCGGGAGCGTGGGCGTTGTGGCGGGGGCAGGTGTGTCTGTCGCCGCCGGAGTCGGCATAGGCGTGGACGTGAACGTGGCAGCGGCCACAACCGCAGTCGGCTGCACGAGGGTGGCGGCCTGCGTCGGCGCGCTCGGCGTCGCTGCAATGTTCGTCGAGAGCAGGCTGAAGGCGAGTGCGCCAACTGCCAGGGCGGCCAGGCCGAGGCTCACAACGCCCAGGCCGATCACCGGCAGAAGCCATGCCGGTCGCCGGCGTTGGGCCGCCGGAGGCGCAGCAGGCGCGTGTGCTGGTGCAACGTGTTGGGGCGGTGCCGGCTGTGGCGCTGCCGGCGTTGCGGCGGCCTGTTCGCGGAACGCCGGTGAAGACCGGGTCATCAACGTTGGCTTCGGTGCGGGCTGAACCGGAGGCGGCGGTTCGGCAGGCGCTTGGTGTTTGAAGGCGCGCGCCAGGGTGAAGGCCAGCTCGCCCGCTGTGCTGAAGCGCGCCTCGCGCCTCTTCGCCATCGCCCGCTCGATCACGGCCTGACAGTCCGGTGCAAGGTGCGGCTGCGTATCGAGGATTCGCGGCACCGGCTCGGACACGTGCTTCATCATCACACCGTAGGGCGTATCGGCGGCGTAGGGCAACTGTCCGCTAAGCATCTCGAAGATGATGACGCCCAACGAGTACAAATCGCTGCGCCGGTCAATGTCGGCCTCGCCGCGAATCTGTTCGGGGCTCATGTAGGCAGGTGTGCCGACGAGCGAGCTGGTTTGCGTCAGCGCCACGCTGGCCTGCGTCAGCTTGACGATGCCGAAGTCCGAGATCATCGCGTTGCCGTATTCATCGAAAAGGATGTTGCCCGGCTTGAGGTCGCGATGGACGATGCCCTTGGCGTGCGCGGCATCCAGGCCGCCGGCCACTTGCTCGATGATGCGCAGGACTTCGTTGATATGCAGCGCGCCGCGGCGGCGCAGCCGGTCGGCCAGCGAGCCGCCGGTCATCAACCGCATCACCAGGTAAAGCTGGCCGTTCTCCTCGCCGTAATCGTAGACCGGCACGATGGCCGGATGCTCGATCATGGCGATGGTCTTGGCCTCGCGCTCGAAGCGGGCGCGCAGCCCCTCGTCGAGTTGCAGGTCGGCGGGCAACAGCTTGATGGCGACCTCGCGCTCGAAGCGTGGATCAAAGGCGCGATATACGGTGGCCATCCCGCCGCGGCCCAGCTCGGTGCGGATTTCATAACGGCTGATGGTGGAAGGCGGCATGGTGTGGCCCTGATGGCGAGAATTGGCCTAAGTATAGGCGAGGCCGCTCGTCGGCCAAATGGCTCGAAACCTAAAACATTAAGTTGACGGTTTTTGTATGGGTGATAAACTTCACACAATTATTAGCGAAAGGATTGATTGAAATGAATCCTCGGATTAAAGGCATTGTACGCTGGTTCGATGGTTCCAAGGGCTATGGCTACATCACTGCCCAGGGCCAGGACGTGTTCGTGCATTATAGCGCTATCACCAACAGCGGACTGAAGAATCTGCGCGAGGGCGAGCAAGTCGAGTTCACGCTCGAAGAGTCGCTGCACGGCCCACAGGCCCTTCAGGTCACCCGGCTGAACTAACCCCTTTATTACGTCACAATCCATCGTTGCTTACCCATCCCCGCCGAGCAGCCTCGGCGGGCTTTTGTGTTAAACTGACAGAGTAAGTTTGAAGTGTTTCCTGAGCACTGACTGCCGACGACAGACCGCCGTTGGCCGTCGGTGGCCTCTTTCGGAAGGGTTACGTTGCCATGTCTCAAAAACTTCGCCTGATCCCCGTCGGCGGGCTGGGCGAGATCGGCAAGAACATGCTGTACCTGGAGTACGGCAACAATGCCCTGATTGTGGATGCCGGGCTGATGTTCCCGGAAAACGACATGCTGGGCATTGACTACATCATCCCCGACTTTCGCGCCCTGCTCGACAGGAAACATCTGGTGCGCGGCGTGGTCATCACGCACGGGCACGAAGACCATATCGGCGCGATGAAGCACGTCATGGTCGAGTTCGACGCGCCGGTGTACGCCACGCCGCTGACGCGTGGCCTGATCGAAGTGAAACTGCGCGAAGCCAAGCTGTACGACCGGGTCTCGCTCAACACCATCCACGCCGGCGACCGCGTCAACATCGGCCCGTTCGCCGTCGAGTTCTTCCATGTCTGCCACTCCATCCCGGACTGTGTGGGACTGGGCATCACTACGCCCGCCGGCCTGATCGTCCACTCCGGCGACTTCAAATTCGACCACACGCCGGTGGACGGCTGGCCGACCGACTACGCCAAGCTGGCCGAGTTCAGCGGGCGCGGCGTGCTGGCGTTGCTGTCCGATTCGACCAACGCCGACAAGCCCGGCTGGACACCGTCGGAGGCCGTCATCGGCCCGGCGTTCGACGCGGTCTTTCGCGAAGCGCCGGGGCGCATCATCATCGGCACGTTCGCTTCGCTGATCTCGCGCATCCAGCAGGTGGTCAACGTCGCCTATAAGCACGGGCGCAAGATGACGCTCGTCGGCACGAGCATGCAGGAGAACGCCCGCATCGCACAGAAGCTCGGCTACCTGGAGGTGCCGGAGGGGCTGCTCATCCCCATAGATGAAGCCTTGAAGCTGCCACCCCGCAAAGTGGTGGTGATGACGACCGGCACGCAGGGCGAGCCGTCGTCCATCCTCGGTCGGCTATCCGAGGGCCGCAATCGCCAGTTCGATTTGCAGGTCGGCGACACCGTTGTTTTCTCGTCCCATCCCATCCCCGGCAACGAGGAGATGGTTCACCGGACGATCAACAAGCTGCTCCAGCGCGGCGCGCGTGTCATCTACGACCCGATTGCGCCGGTGCACGTCAGCGGCCACGCCAGCGCAGAGGAGATGAAGCTGCTCATCCATCTGGTCAAGCCCAAGTTCTTTGTGCCGGTGCACGGTGAGCTGCGCCATCTGCATCAACATGCGGCGTTGGCGCGCGAGGTCGGCATCCCGCCGGAGAACATCGCCGTGGTCGAGAACGGACAGGTGATTGAGTTCCACAACGGAACAATGACGCTGGGCGAACGCCTGCCGGGCGGCTACGTCTTTGTGGACGGCTCCGGCGTCGGCGACATCGGCCCGAGCGTGATGCGCGAGCGCGAAGCGCTGGCCGAGAGCGGCGTGGTCATCGTCAACCTGCGCATCAACCGCGACGGGCGACTGGTGGGCAAGCCGGAAATCCTCTCCAAAGGTTTTGTCTTTGTGCGCGATGAAGCGGAGATGTTCGAGGCCGCTCAGGCGCAGGTGGCGAAGGTGGCCGCCCATGCCAACGGAGATTTGCGCCAGCGCGTCGAGGCCGCCCTCTCCGATTTCTTCTACAGCGAGACCAAGCGCCGTCCGATGATTTTTGCGCTGGTGAATCAGGTGCAGTGAGGGTAGTGCGTATTGCGTGTTGCGTATTGCGTATCGGCTTGGGTTGCCTTCGCTATTCCCGGTTGCTCTCCTCAGACCGCTGTGTATAATCGCCGGCCATCTCTTGGGGCGCTGGTGCTGCTGATGATGATGGCAGCATGTAGTCAGCCCACCGTGACGCCCGTCATCACCGGTGCACCGACAGCGTCTCCTACCGCAAGTTCCGCGCCGACCGTCACGGCCACGCCACTGCCGAGCGCCACGCCGGAGCCGCTGGCGGCGCGCGTCAACGGTGAACCCATCCGCTTGGTCGAGTACGAGGCCGAAGTGCAGCGCTGCCAGGCCGCTCAGGCATTTGCCGATTGCCCGGCACGGGTCTTGCAGGCTCTGACCGATAATGCGATTGTGGAGCAAGCCGCCCGGCGCATCGGGCTGGCCGTGAGTGAAGCGGAAGTGCAGGCGGAGATAGACCGCGTGCAGCAGAGCCTGGGCAATCCCGAAGCGTACGCGGCCTGGCTGGCGGCGAACTTTTACACCGAGGAGACCTTCCGCGAGGCACTGCGCCGCGATTTGTTGCGGGCACAGATGGCGGCGCGAGTTGTGGCCTCGGTCGGAGAGGAAGCAGAACAGGTGCGCGCCCAGGTCATCCTGGTAAACGACGAAGCGCTGGCGCGCCGCTTGTTGGAGCAGATTCGTGCCGGCGCAG
The DNA here is from genome assembly GCA_033577755.1 of Anaerolineales bacterium. Lineage (GTDB taxonomy): Bacteria > Chloroflexota > Anaerolineae > Anaerolineales > UBA6663 > JANWXR01. Next base: position 5,570 of record JAVQXV010000022.1, on the reverse strand, counting down.
ACTTCTCGGCGCTGGCCGTCGCCCACTCGCTCGACCTGAGCACGCGCGTGGCCGGCGGCGATTTGGGCTGGTTCCCGCGCGGCTGGCTAACGATGCCGGAAGTGGAGCAGGCGGCGTTCAATCTTCAACCCGGAATGACCAGCGACGTCATTGCTACGTCGCTCGGCTTTTATCTCGTGAAGGTTCTGGAGCGAGACTCGATGCGCGCGCTTAGCCCGGAGGCGCGTCGTGCCCTGCAAATGCGCGCCTATGAAGCCTGGCTCGCCAACGAGCGGGCCGCCGCGAACGTCGAAATTCTGATCAACCCGTGAGGTGCGGGCCATGACACGGAAGCGCAACAACGGAACCCGAGTCGGTTGCGGGGTGATTTTCAACCTGTTGGCGGCGTTTTTCCTGCTGCTCTCGTGCCTCAGCCTGGGCGCAACGGCAGCGCTCTTCGCCAACCCTCAACTCAACCCTATTGCCGAGCTGCGCCCGGCCACCGAACCGGCTGACCTAAGCGTGCCGACGCTCGCCGTTCTGCCGTTCCGAACGGCCACCCACACGCCTGCTTTCCCCACTTTGCCACCGGAATGGACGGCCACTAACACACCCACGGTCACCAACACGCCGCCCGCAACGAACACGCCGACGGAGACACCCACCCGCACGCCCGTCCCACCCACGCGTACCTTCACGCCCACACCGACCTTTACCCGCACGCCCACACCCACCGGGCCGACTCCCACCTTCACCAACACCAGGTCACAGTTCCGCTTCACCCTGCAGCCCGGCTCGCCGGCAGCAGTGCCCAACATTGCCAACTCCAACGGTTGCAACTGGTTCGGCGTCTCGGGCCGCGTCTTCGATTTGCAGAACCGCGAGGTGGTAGGGCTGACCGTGCGCGTCGAGGGCGGCGGCGTGTTGGTGGAGGCGTTGACCGGCAGTCAGCCCAAGTATGGGCCAAGCGGCTGGGAAGTGCCGTTGGGCAACGCGCCGCAGGCGACGACCAACACCTACCGCGTCCAGCTGCGCGAGAGCACCGGCCAGCCTCTCTCGGAGGTGGTGGTGTTGCAAACTTTCAACGACTGCAATCGCAACCACATCCTGATTAACTTCGTGCAGAACCATTAACCGGTTGGGCGACGGCATTGCCGTCGCCCAACCATCGGCATCTTTGCTACTCGTGCGTCTGCGTCACATAGCGGTAGGCCTGACCCTGCAGGTGCGCGGCGACCAGCGTGGCATAGGCAGCGCCGAAGAACGCGCCGATGCCGCAAGCGAGAGAGCCCAGCAGTGAGAAGGCCAGCGCCGTCAGCATCGAGAGCAGAGCAACCACGAAGAACATCCCCGGCTTGACGCGCACCAACCTCACCACCTCGTTGATTTGGAACGCTGCGCCGATACGGTCGGTAGCGGCGTAACGACCCAGTGCCGCCGTCAGCGTCAGCGCGGCGAAGAGGCCGTAGGCAGTGGCAAGGCAGCTGCAGCAAAGAGCGACGGCGGAACTCAGCGTCTCCAGCGCCGAGGCCACTTCGCGGTTGGCCTCGGCCCCGGCCAGGTTCAGGCCGAGTGGCAATAAACCGGCACAGGCGATGAGCAGTATCAGGGGCAATGTGTAGGCCAGGCCGATGACCACTGCAATCAGGCCCTGAATGGCGAAGCCGGCCAGGTCGCTCCATGGTGGCAGCGGCCTCTCCTCTTCGCGAATCACCCGACGCGTCACCTCCACGCCGTAGCCTGCGACCATAATCGGGCCAAGCACCGGCACGATGGAGATCAGGCCGGCGAGGCCCCACTTTTTGAGCCAATCGGGGTCTTGGCGGATGTATGAAAAGGCCTGACCGTATTCCATCTCTATCATCGTCAGAGAGTTTCCTCCGTATATCGAATGACATGCGAGCTGCGCGAAGAACTATACGGGCAATACGCGGGACTGACAAGTAAAGGAATTTTGATAGCGTTACTTTTCTTCGCCTGTCAGCGGGTCAACGCCGGTCTCCAGCGCGCCCTCGGCCAGCTTCTGCTTGATCGAGTTGATGTTTTGCAGGTCAAGCGGCGCAAGCACGCCTTCGCGGATAGGCGCAAGGACGACGCCGCCGTTGGCCAGCGAGAGCGGCGCCACGCCGGAGCGCGGCCGGCCGGCGATAAAATCCGCCAGCGCCGACTCGAACGCCGCGAACACGTCGAGCGAGACACGCGTCAGCAGTCGCTCCGAGTCACGCAAACGGTCTAGCGAAATGCTCGAAATGCTGTCGTCGGCGATGACCCAGGCTCTGTTCTGCGCGGCGCCGGCAAGCGCAAACGCACCTGCATCGCCGGCGGCGGCGAAAACCACGTCTGCGCCCAGCGCCGCATACTTCTGGCCTATAGCTTGGGCAAAGACCACTTCGCTGAAGGTCGAGAGTTCAATCACATAAAGGCTGCAGCGCGGGCAGGCATAGCGCACGCCCGCGGCAAAGCCGTTGCGATACTTCAACCCGCTCGGCGTTGTCGTGTCGCTGAAAACGCCCACTTTCTGTGTCTTCGTCGTCAGGCCGGCAGTCACACCGGCCAGAAAGCCTGCTTGGTCTTCCCGCCCTGCAGGGCCGCCGAGGAACAGCAGGTTCGCCGGGATTTCCGCGCCGGCCTCCGGCGGGCCGAAGATGGCGAAGTAGGTCTCCGGATGCTGCTGCGCCAAAGTTATCCATTGCTGCGGTGAGAGTTCGGCAGAGACGCTGACTACTGCCACAGGAGCTTCGGCAAGAATGGATTGCGCTTCACGGGCGCCGGCCGGTCTGAATTGCCAGCCTTGCTTCTGGGCAAATTTGCTGAGCGGCTCGAAGCCCACAGTGTTGTCCGCCGTCTCCGTGAAGAACACGAGGGTGCGCGCGATCGCCGGTGTTGTTGGGCTGGGCGCAGGAACAGGCGTCTCGGGCGCTGCGACGCCGGTCGGCGTGTGGACGATGACGGCGGGTGTGGGTGGCGCGGTCGTGACGGTCGGCGGCGCAGGGCCGGGGGCAGCGCAGGCGTACAACGCAGCCGCCAACGCGACAACAACAAGCAGGTCACGCCAGAAACGTGACCTGCTCGGGTGATTCTGCTCGCTGCGCACCGGCTTGAGCGGTGGACTCAATCTTCCGCCTCCCAACGGCGCATCTCATCATCGCCGGTGGCGTGAGAGGGGTCATACGGCTGCTCCGCGCCGATCACTTCGCGTTGTTGCGCGCCGGGTTTGGCCGGGCCGACGATGCCCTTCTCCTCCAGCACATCAATCAGCCGCGCCGCGCGCGTGTAGCCGATGCGCAGGCGGCGTTGCAACAGGGAGATGCTGGCCTTCTTCATCTCACGCACCGCTTTGATGGCCTCCTCCAGCAACTCATCCTCGCCTTCCGTCTTAGGCAACGGCTCGCCGAATTGTGCCGGGTCCCACAGCGGCCTTTGTTCCGGCCGGACGATTGGCCGGGCCGGGAGGCCGGTGCCCACCGCAATGAAGTGGTCTGTGTTCACCGATGGTGCAGCGGGCGGCGTCACCACCGTATCGCCGACGGTAGTGATCGGCGCGTCGAAGCTGCGCGCGCCCTTCCAGTAGCGCACCACACGCTGCAATTCGGCCTCCGAGACGAAGATGCCCTGCGCGCGCAGCGGCGCGGGGCTGTCCGGCGCCTGGAAGAGCATATCACCCCGGCCCAGCAGCCTCTCCGCGCCGGGCTGATCGAGGATGACGCGCGAATCGGTGCCGGAGGCTACGGCAAAAGCGATGCGCGCCTTGAAGTTGGCCTTGATCAGTCCGGTCACCACGTCCACCGACGGACGCTGCGTGGCGAGGATGAGATGGATGCCGGTAGCGCGCGCGAGTTGCGCCAGGCGCGTGATGATGCGCTCTGTCTCGTCGGGGGCCACCATCATCAGGTCGGCCAGTTCGTCAATGATGACGACCAGATAGGGCAGGCGACGTTCACCGCCGGCTCGGGCGCGTTCGTTGTAGTCGGCGATGTTGCGTGCGCCCGCCTTGGCGAACTTGCGATAGCGCTCGTCCATCTCACGCATCACCCATTGCAGGCTGGGGACGACGCGCTCCAGCTCCACCACCACCGGCATCGCCAGATGCGGGATGCCGTTGAAGCCGGTTAGCTCCACGCGTTTGGGGTCTATCATCAAAAACTTCAGGTCATCGGGCGTGTTCTGGAGGAGCAGGGCGACGATAATGCCGTTGACGCACACGCTCTTGCCCGAGCCGGTGGTGCCGGCAATGAGCAGATGTGGCATCGCGGTCAGGTCGGCGGCGATGGCGTTGCCGGAGACGTCCTGCCCGAGCGCCAGCCGCAGGGTGCCGGGTAGGCTCTGAAACTGTTCGGACTCCATCACATCACGCAGCGCCACCAGCGCGCTGTGCTCGTTGGGGACTTCGATGCCCACGTAGCCTTTGCCGGGGACCGGCGCTTCGATGCGGATGCTCTTAGCCGAGAGCGCCAGCGCCAGGTCGTCGGCCAGCGCCGTGATCTTGCCAACTTTGACCTTGGTCTTTTTGCCGCCGCGCGTTTCCACAAAGTCCGGCTCCACGCCGAACTGGGTGATGGTCGGGCCACGATTGATTTCCACCACCTTTACCGGCGCGCCGAACGAAGCCAGCGTGCTCTCGATAATCTGCACCCGCTTACGGTCAAATTCATCATCGGCGCTGCTCTCAGAGCCGGATTCGAGCAGGTCTTCTATAGCCGGCAGCTCCCACACTTGCTCTCCGCCGATGACCAGTGGTTGATCGTAAGCAGGGCCGGACGGGCCGGCGGCGGGCGGGATGATGGTGGAGGCCGCCGGCTTGGGTGCAGCAGCAGAGGACGGCGGGGCGAGCTTATCCGTTGTAGGCTTTGGCGGAGGTGAAGGCGCCGGCTCGGTGCGTGGCCGGCGCGGTTCGAGCTGGTGCGAAAGGCTCGTCGGCGGCTTCGCCGGCGTCGTCCCCTGCAGCCGGTGCAGCAGCCTGCCGGAGATGAGCACCAGCTCCGGCACCGAGAGGCCGAGGGTGAACACGATGGCGATCAACCACCAGGCCAGCAGCAGGACGAAAGTACCCAGCTGGCCGAACAGACCGTACAGCCCAGAGAGAATCGCCGCGCCGATGATGCCACCGCCTTCACCGGCCCGGGCGGCCGGCCACACCGCAGCCGCGTCAGGCGCGGCGTAGAAGTGCAGGCTTGTCAGCAGCGCCAAGTACAGCAGCACCACGCCCGCCAACCGCTCGAACTCCACTTTTGGCAGGCTGTCGCCGAATTTGCGCAGGACAATCCAGCCGCCGACCACAATCAGGCCGAGGGGCAGGCCGAAGCGTCCCCAGCCGGCCAGCTGGCTCAACGCCGTCAGCCAAGCGTCAAGGAAGGCGCTTTGGTTTGGCGAGAGCAGGCTGAGCAGCGAGAGCAGGCCGGCCAGCACCATTACCACGCCGGCAATGTCGAGCTTGCGGTCGAGCGACAGGCCCGGCTCGGGTAGGGGCAGCGGCTCAGGCCGGGCAGTCGGCCGCGCCGAGGGGCGCGTCGCCGGTTTGCCGCTGCCGCGTGGCTTGCCTTTGCTTTTCCCTTTGCCCTTGCCGGGCTTGCCAAAGAGGTGGCCGAGAAAAC
>JAVQXV010000288.1:0-3413 GCA_033577755.1 Anaerolineales bacterium | reverse complement strand
CGCGCTTGAGCCAGACGAGAAAGAAATCCGACAGATCGGCGTAGGGCACGGCGTCGTAGTAGGGCGGATCGGTGAACCAGACCGTCGCCGTTGCATCGGGCAGCGGGTGCTTGGTCGCATCAGTGTGTTCAACTTGACCACTTGGTGAGCGGGGCCATAATTCGATAACATGCGTAATCCAGTCAATCGCGCTATTGAACCCTCCCGTTGCTTCTGAGGTAACGTTGACTTCTGCAAAATCCCACACGATGGGCAACGCCTGCCGTGTGAAGGTGTTGCCAATGAACTCCCCATGAGAAACCCAACGGCAATTGGCACTATTGTAGTCCGCGCAACGATCCACGACAAGTGCCAACCCCTCCCGCACTGCCTCACCCGCCGTGCCGGGCAGCGCAGCGGTCGTCTCGCGCACCAGGCGCACGAGCGTCGCCAGCGCCGCCTGCTGGCGCGCGGTGAAGAGATCGCCAAAGGTGATAGGTCCGTATTTGCATACCCAGAAATTGCGGGTATCGGCGGCGTGAATCGGCTCATCCGGCACAGGGCGCAGTCCTGGTCGTCCCTGCGCCTCCCACTCAGCCAGCAGCGCGTCGCGGCGCTGCTGCGCCCGCCACACCGCTGCGTAGTCGGCGTCGGTCGGCAGGCGGTAGGACCGCCCCGTCTGCCCGGGGCGAAGCGTGACCACGGCGAGCAAGCGCGCCCCGCCGATGCGCCGCCCCTGCGCATCGAAGACCACATCGCCGCCGCCGCGTTGCGCCGCCAGTTGCGCCCGCACCCGCTCCGGCGGCAGCGCGGCGCCGCACACCAGGCACGTCGCCCGCGCCCGGCTGACTGTGCCGGGCGGAACCTCGTCATCGCGGCGCGGTTCGATGATCTCGAAGAGAACCTCCCTGCCCCGGATGATGGGACGCAGCGCGCGGCGGCGGCTGGCTTTCTTCGCCAGCCAGAACGAGCGCGCCAGCGGGATTTCGGCGCCGCAGCCAGGCGCCTCGCAGCGCACCGTGCGCGCCCAGAGATAGGCAATCGGCAGCGCGCCGTCTGGGTCGGGCGGGTAGAGGTCCGCCAGGTCGCGTTCCGCCTGCCGCTTGATCTGCGCCCCGACGTGGCGCAGCGCCGCCGCCAGACCCGCCACCGTCACCGGCTGACCATCATCGCCCTTCGGCAGGCTCAGGGCAGCGCCGGGAACGGTCAGCGGCGCGCGCCCCCAGCGCGGGATGGCTTCGAGCAGCACTTTGAGGATCAGGCAGGCGACCGGATTGAGGTCGCTGGCCACCGTCTCGCACCCCAGGCGTAGCGCCTCGAGCGGGATCGAGCCGCCGCCGGCGAACGGGTCCACCACGAGCGGCGGCTCGTCGGGATAGGCCGCCTGAACGAGCGCGCGCGCCGCTTCCAGGTACGCCCGGTCCGCCGCCAGATCCCAGTTCGCCATATCGGCGATGAAGCGCAGCAGACTGCGCCGCAGATCGTCATCGGTCGGTCCCGGATTGCAGCGCGGAATGGCGGGGAGGATAGCGCGGGCGCGGGCTTTGAACGCCGGGGGGCAGCGCGGATCGCAGGGATCGGGGAGGAGCAGCGCGAGCAGGACGGCGCGCGAGGACGCCAGCGGACGGCGCGCCCACCAGAGATGGAGCGTGCTGGGATGACCGTGGCGGATTGACTTCTCGCGCACCGCGTGGCGCGACACCTCGGCGATCGGGAAGTCCACTTCGGCGAGGCGTTTGCAGGCGGATGGGATCATGAGTCAGGCTCCGGCGCTGGCTGCGATGCATGGACGCCACGGTGCAACGACGCAAAGGAGTCCGTTGTTCGGTTTTCTTAGAACCCGTGTTCTTTTGATGAGAGCGCGTCAACCCAGTGGCGGACGTGCAGCGTGTGCGCCGCCAGCCGAATCTGCTCCGGCGTAAAATAGCGTTTGCGCGGCGCCCAGGCATAGAATGCTTCGATCAGACGCAGCTCGCTTGCTGGATGCTCGCGCGTGACAATCCAGTGCACCGTCGCCAGCAACTCAAGTCCGTAGGGCGACTCGAACCCTTCAACCAGGTGCGCCACGCGGTCAAACCGGGCGCGCGTTTCAGGCTGCGCATCCAGCGCCTTCTGCGCATCCGTCGCAGCGCCGGGCAGCAGTTCCAGCGTCTTCGAGGGCTGATCGCCGCCGGTTCCATAGCCAGCGATAAAATATCCATCAATTGCGCGCAACACATGGCGCAGGTTTTCGGCATACGGACCGTAGGGCCCCTTCACGAACTTCAGGCGCAGCGGCTCGCCAGCTTCCTGCAGAAAGTACATCAGCTTGTGCACTTCGAGCAACGAGAGCATCGGATCGAGCCCTCCGGCGAGATACTGCTCCATCAGACTGATCAGCGCCGCCCGTCCCGGCGTCATCGCCGGAACAGTTCCCGTCCGCACGCTGGCAGGCGGCGCCTGTTCCTCCGCTGGCTCGTAGACTACGACCCGCACGTCAGGGAGATTGGCAAACGCTGCTTCAATCAACGGACGCACCTGCGCCCAATCGAGACCGCCCAACCCGCATCCGAGCGCGGGCAGGGCAATTGACCGAATGTCGTGCTGGCGGATCGTTTCGACCAGCGCCGCCAACCCGGCTGTGATGTCTTCGATGCGCGATTTGCCGCGCCAGTGGCGCTTGGTCGGAAAGTTGACAATATAGCGCGGATTCGTCAATCGTCCGGTTGCAAAGACAAACATGCGTCCCGGCTGCACCTCGCCGCGTTGGCACGCAGCGACATACGCTTTGAAGTTCTCGGGCCACGCCTGCTTGAAGTGCAACGCGACGCCCCGTCCCATAATGCCGACGCAGTTCACCGAATTGACGAGCGCCTCAGCATCCTCGCTGAGCAGATCGCCGGTTTTATATTCGATCATAGGCTCTCCTCAGTAGTACCAATCGCGGCGAACATCAACCGGCATGTGATACCCGGCAGCGTTCAAGATCCGGCGCGCTTCGCGCTGGATGGGTGTAGTGCAGACGCCAACGTATTCAAACAGGTGCAAGGGAACCTTGCCATAGACCAAAAACTCGGCCTGCTTGCGCTCCTTAATATCAGGATCGCGAAAGTCGGTCGCTTGAATAGCCGTCCAATCCAATCGCTGGAGCGCTGCGACATTATTCCAGAAGACTGCATACCGAGTCCCGGCATTAACGGACGAGATCGCCCAGCGCACCTTTTCCTGCTGCGCCCACGCAATCACGCGATGCACATCCGCTTCGAGGTGGATAATCGGCTCCTGTCCGTCCTGGTATGCCAGTTCGGGATGAGGGAATGCTTTGGATCGATAAATGACATAGAGCATCACCGACCGTGGACAAAAATAAAACGGCACATACTCGCCAACGGTCGTATCTGGATGACAGGAAACCGGAAGCTGCAACCGTCGCCGCTTGATGCTGGACATGCCGA
>JAVQXV010000287.1:0-3436 GCA_033577755.1 Anaerolineales bacterium | reverse complement strand
TGCCAGATGAACGTGGCCGACTCGCAGCGCGTAGCCAGTGCGCTGGAGCAGCTGGGCTATTCTTACGAACCCGTCATCGAGCAGGCCGACGTCATCGTGCTGAACACCTGCGTGGTGCGGCAGAGCGCCGAGGATAAAGCTTATGGTCGGCTGACCTCGCTCGCTCCGCTCAAGCGCAAGCGCCGCGACCTGGTCATCAACGTGATGGGCTGTCTGGTCGGCGTGCGCGGGGCGGAGAAGCTGCGCGAGGCGCTGCCGATGGTGGACGTGTTCTCGCCGCCCTCCGAGCCCGGGCCGCTGGTAAGGCTGCTGCTGGAGCGCGAGGGCCGCGACCTGGCCGAGGCCGAGACCCTGCAGCGCTTTGCCTATCAGGATGCGGCCACCACGGTGCTCAACCCGCAGGACGGCGCCTTTCAATTGCCATTAGCCGAGCGCGGCAAGCTGGTCTCCGCGTATGTGCCGGTCGTCTACGGCTGCTCGTGGGGCTGCACCTTTTGCATCATCCCGTTCCGGCGCGGCGTCGAGCGCTCGCGCCCGGTGGGCGAAATCGTCGCCGAGGTTCGCTCACTCGTAGCGCAGGGAGTGAAGGAAGTGACGCTGCTCGGCCAGATTGTGGACCGCTACGGCAAGGACATCCCCGACGGCCCGAATCTGGCGCAGCTGCTGCGCGTAGTCCATGACGTGGACGGCCTCGAGCGCATTCGCTTCCTCACCTCGCATCCGAACTTTATGACCGACGAGCTGCTGCGCACCGTGGCCGAGCTGCCCAAGGTCTGCGAGCACATCGAGGTGCCGGTGCAGGCCGGCGATGATGAAGTGCTGGCGAACATGAAGCGCGGCTACACCAGCGCGGACTATCGCCGGCTGGTGGAGCGCATTCGCGCCATCATCCCCAACGTCTCCATCGCTACCGATATCATCGTCGGTTTCCCCGGCGAGACGGTGGAGCAGTTCCAAAAGACCTACGACCTACTGGCCGAGCTGAAGCTGGACGTGGCGCATCTGGCGCGGTATTCGCCGCGCCCCGGCACCGTAGCCGCGCGCCGCATGAGCGATGACGTGCCCGAAGACGAGAAGATGCGGCGCTTCCGGCTACTGGAGGAACTTCAGGCGCAGATTGCCGCCGAGATCAATGCCCGCTACCTCGGCCAGACGGTGGAGGTGCTGGTGGAGGAGAACCACAAGGGCAAGTGGAAGGGCCGGACTCGCACCAACAAGCTGGTCTTCTTCACCGATGCCGCTGACTGGCGGGGCCGCACTGCGCGAGTGACCATCACCCATACCAGCGCCTGGAGCCTGCAGGGCGAGTTACAGCCCGCTTCTGTTCCATCGCCCATCGCGAGCTGAGCCGAAATAAGGCCACGTCCCGGCGCGGCGGGCCTGGGCTGCAATGGGGGGTGTTAGGAGATCGGCAGGACGTAGGAGGGGTTGGGGAGGTGGGGATCATACTCTCACCACCACCCGCGTGCGCGGAACCAGATGAGCATAGCGGCCGGCGTGATAATCATGCTGGCGATCGCCATCCACAGCAGCACGTCGTTGTCGAAGGGGATGCCCGCAAAGTTCATCCCGAAGAAGCCAGCCAGGAATGAAATGGGCAGCAGGATTACGCTGGTGATGGTCAGCGTCTTCATGATTTCGTTCTGCCGATTGGCGATGACGGAGAGGTAGGTTTCCAGCACGCCGCCGATGAGGTCGCGCAGGCTCTCGTTGAGGTCCACCAGCCGCACCAGATGGTCGTAAACGTCGCGGAAGTACACGCGGTCTCTGGCATCAATGAAGGGGTAGTCGTCGCGGGCCAGCCGGTTGAGCACCTCACGTTGCGGGCCGATGATGCGCCGCAGGTTCAGTAAGGCGTGCCGAACGGCAAAGATTTTGTTCAGGGTGCGCTGGGTGGGGTTGGCGAAGACCTCCATTTCCAGTCGGTCAATGACGTCGTCCAGCTCGTCTACCACCGGCAGGTAATCGCTGGTGATCAGGTCGAGCAGGTCATATAGCAGGTGGTCGGCGCCGTGCTCCAGGCGGCGCGGGTCGTTGCGGTTGTTGTTCCACAGCCGGTCGAGCGCGTGGATCGGCTCGGCGTGCAGCGTCACCAGAAAGTTCGCGCCGAGGAAGATGTCCAGCTCACGCGTCGTCACCCGGATTGGCTCCCGCTCCAGCTCTACGCCGTGCACGTTGATGTAAACGGCATCGCCCCAGTTGTCAATCTTGGGCACATGCTCTTCGCGCAAGGCGTCGTCAATCGCCAGCGGGTGGAAGCCGAAGATGTCGCGCAGGATCGGCTCGACCTTCTCCACCGGTTCGGCGCACAAATCCAGCCAGAACAGGCCACCGGCGTCGCGCAGGGCCACACGCCAGTGGGTGGGCGGGATGTCAATCGAGAAGTTGCCTTTGGAGGTGCGGTAGAGGGTGCGGATCATAAAGAAGGATGAAGGAAGAGATGAAGTGATGAAGGTGAAGCAAAGGACCTTGGGTGAGGCCTCGCGCGCTACGTGCTACGAAATACGTATTACGTGCGTTGTTCTTCGTCTATTTCCTTTTTGCCATCTCCGGTTTTTTTGTAACTTTGGGGCAACTGCGCCACCAGCCGGCGCAGTTCGTCCAGCCGCTCGGCTTGTTTTCGCTGCGCTTCGCGGCCGCCGGTGAAGGCACGGCGCCAGAGGTCACTCTCGCGCGAGTCAACCAGGCGACGCAGAAAATCCGGGCTGGCACCACGCAGTAATGGGATAAGGCCAAGTGTACTAAAGAGCACTGCACCAAACAGGCAAAGCACGGCCAGCAGGCCAAGGGGGTTTTCAAGCAGGCGGTCCATGCACTTACCTGACCTGGCCGAGTAATCCGGCAATGACTCGCTCGACGCCGAGGATACTTTCCACCTGATAGTCCACGCCGAGGGGCGGTCTGCCGTTGCCGCGCCCGTGGCTGACCAGGATGGTGATGAAGCCCAGCGCCTGAGCCGGCCCCAGGTTCTGCGGCAGGTCGTCAATCAGCACACATTCCTGCGCCTGCGCGTTGAGCAGGGCCAGCGCTCGTTCGTAGGCTTCGGGCCGCGGCTTGTTGACGAAGCCCAGCACGCGGATGTCAATGATGGTCTCGAAGTGGCGGGCGATGCCCAATTGCTCCAGCACGCGCCGCGCGTGATCGGCATCGGCGTTGGTGAGGATGGCCTTGGTCAGCGGCAGCCGAGACAGCATGGCGTTCAGTTGTGGGTCGGGCTTCAGGTAGTCGGGGAGCGGCAGGTCATGGACGTAGGCGAGGTAGTCGTCTGGGCTGATGGCGTGCTCGGCCAGCAAGCCCGCGAGCGCCACGCCGTACTGCTGGCGATAACGCAGCCGCAATGCCCGGGCCGCTTCGAGCGACAGGCCCAGGCGCTCGCACATGTACAGCGTGATGCGCTCGCCGATGGCGTCCCACAGCCCGGTCTGCGGCGTGTACA
>JAVQXV010000286.1:0-3448 GCA_033577755.1 Anaerolineales bacterium | reverse complement strand
TACAACCACGCGCTCACCGTTGCGCGCCTGCCGGTGAATCAACGCGCCCGCCGAGTACGCGGCATCGTCTAGATGGGGGGAGAGATAAAGTTGGGTCGGCATCGAGGCGAGTATAGCAGGCGGCGTGCGAAGCTGTGCGAGAATTGGCGTCATGCGTGCACGCAAAAGGTGTCAGGGAACGTGCCGCCCCCTTCGTCTTTCGGCGAGCTTCGCGAAGCGAAGCCACGCAGCAGGTCCTGCGCAGCGGGCATCCTGAGCGAACGCCGAGCGAAGCCGAAGCGGTAGTCACCGGACGCCCACCACTCCCCTGAGTGCGCTTATAGGAGCGAAGTCGAAAGGTCAGAGTGCGGCTGACAGGTTTTGCGTGCGCACTCAAAAAAGGAAGTTGCACAGAAACTTCGAGTGCGTGACAATCTAGGTCGGCATGGGTTTCGGGTTTTATAAGCTAGCCGGCAAGACCCATGCCATTTCAAATCAACTCATTGCCAGAGTCCGGTTACATGAATTTTCTAAAACGCCTCCTTGACCCCCGCCCCATTCTGCTCGACGGTGCAACCGGCTCCGAGCTGGATCGGCGCGGCGCGGACACTTCGCTGCCGCTGTGGAGCGCGCGCGCCCTCATCGAGGCGCAGGACGTTCTCTTTGCCATTCATGCGGACTACGCGCGGGTCGGGGCCGAGGTCATCACCGCCAACACCTTTCGCACGCATCAACGTTCGCTGGCGAAGGGCGGGCTGGGGGAACGCGCCGCCGAGCTGACGCACATTGCCGTTGCGATTGCCCGCCGCGCAGCGCCCTCCGCCTTCATCGCCGGCTCACTGGCTCCGCTCGAAGATTGCTACTCGCCCGAACTTGTCCCGCCGCAGGCCGAGTGCGAGCGCGAACACGCGCTGATGGCCGCGCATCTGGCCGAGGCCGGCGTTGATCTGATCCTCATCGAAACGATGAACACCATCCGCGAGGCAGAAGCGGCGGCGCGCGCCGCGCTGGCGACCGGCCTGCCGACCCTGGCCAGCTTTGTCTGCCGCAGTGACGGGCGGCTGTTCTCCGGTGAGCGCGTGACGGATGCTGCGCGGGCGCTGACCGCGCTCGGCGTGCACGGCCTGCTCATCAACTGCACGCCGGTCGCTGCCATCCGGCAGCCGTTCGAGGAACTGCGGGCCGCTGCCGGCTCGCTGCCGACCGGCCTGTACGCCAACATCGGCCACACCGATGACATCAAGGGCTGGACGAACACGCTCGATGTTTCGCCGCCGGAGTACGCGCAACTGGCGGCGGAGTGGCTGGCGCTGGGCGCGCGTCTCATCGGCGGGTGCTGTGGCACTACGCCCGAGCACATTGCAGCAATAAAGAAGAGCGTATTGGCTTAATACAAAGCTGAAAGGACAAGGAGCGTCCATGCTTTGCGCTTTTGCATCCTTGAGTCCATTGCAAAAGAGTCCACTGCAAAAAAGATGTTTCACCGCTAAGCTCGCGGAGCATGCGGAGAAATAACTTGAAGAACTCTGCGTTCTTCGTAGTGCGTTTTTTCAGTGTACTCACCCTCATTTTGGATACTTTCGAAATGCGCCTAAGACTCTTCAGCGGTGTGCTCGTCCTCGCTTCCCTCGCCTGCCAGACGGTCATGGCGCCGTTGCGTGGTAGCCCGACGGTCACGCCTGTCCCCTCTTTGTCGCTGCCTACGCCGCGCCCCACGAGCGTCCCGGCCAACCCGCTACCGTCCCCAACGGTGCAGGTGGAAGTCACCGTTCAAACGCCACTCTCGACCCTCGAACCGCCCACGTTCAACGAACACGGGGTGCGTCTGTGTGCCTACGTGCCGGGTCAGTCAGTAACGGCAGTGATGCCCCCCGACGTGGTCGTGACGCCGTTCCCCGGCCCGTTCCCCACGCCTCTGCCTCCGCCAATCACGGTGGTGGACGCGAAGACGACCGAGCGTCAACTGCGCATCTATCGCCAGCTGTGGCGCACCGTTGACGAAAACTACGTCTATGAAGATTTTCGCGGCCACGATTGGCGTGCCATCGGCGACAAGTACGAAGGCTACATCCGCGCCGGGTTGAGCGACGAGGACTTCTACCGCGCGATGAGCGACATGATCGGTGAGCTGGGCGACGAGCACTCCTCCTTCTGGTCGCCAGAGCGGGTGAAGGAAGAAGAGGCACGGATGGCGGGCAACAACAACTACGTCGGCGTCGGCATCTTGCTCTCCGCCGTGCCGCAGGCAGACCGTGCCGTCATCATCACCGTCTTCCCCGGCAGCCCGGCCGCGGAAGCCGGCCTGCGCTCGCACGACGCTATCCTGAAAGTCAACGGCGAGCCGATTCTGGACGAGAACGGCGAACTCAAGACCGGCAGGGTGCGCGGGCCGGAGGGAACGCAGGTGACGCTCACGCTCCAGCGCCCGGGCGGCGAGCCGTTTGACCTGACCCTCACCCGCCGGCGCATCACCGGCGCGCTGCCGATTGACTACTGCCTGGTTCCGGGCACGCGCATCGGCTACGTCTTCTTCCCCTCGTTCGACGACGAGACCATCCCCGATCAACTGCGCGAAGCCTTAGAGAAGATGACCGCCGACGGCCCGCTCGACGGCCTGATCCTCGACAACCGGCAGAACGGCGGCGGCTCCAGCTCGGTGGCGCACCCCGTCCTAGAGATGTTCACCGGCGGCCTGCAGGGCTACTTCGTCAGCCGCCGCAAGCGCCAGCCGCTGGAGATTGAACCCGTGGACGTGAACGGCTCGCAGTCCGTGCCCCTCGTCGTGCTGGTGGACGTGGACACCGTCTCCTACGGCGAGATCGTCAGTGGCGTGCTGCGCGTCTCGGGCCGCGCTGTCATCGTCGGCCAGACCACCTTCGGCAACGTTGAGCGGCTGTGGGGCTACGACTTCGAGGACGGCTCGCGCGCCTGGATCGCCAGCGAGACCTTCGAGCCGCTCGGCGAGACCAACGGCATCTGGGAGGAGACCGGCATCGTGCCCGACTACGTTGTGCCCACGCGCTGGGACCTGTTTACCGAGGCCACCGACCCCGCGCTGGCCAAGGCGGTGGAGTTGTTGCTCAGGCCGTAGCTGGGCAGGCTATGCCATACAATATCAAAATTTCGCAACTTCCCGCTCAATGACATAGTGGCTGAGCTGTGCGCAGGTGCGCACAAAGGTTGTCAGTGGCAGCCGCATCCTAGGAAGAAGAAAAAAGTCATGTCGTGCTGTTCCGGCGATACATCCTTTTTTCATTCGTCGGGGTGCGTCCGCGACTCATGATGCCTGAGCGAAGCGGGCTGCTTTTGCCCGCACAGGCCATCCTGAGCGTGGCTTCGCTTTGCGAAGCCCGCCGAAGGACGAAGAGGCGGCCAGTTCCCTGACAACCTTTGCGTGCACACGCCGCATGAGCACCGCTTGACTGGACGGAAACGAACTTGTATAGTCTTTACGCTAGGCAGAACCGCT
>JAVQXV010000285.1:0-3448 GCA_033577755.1 Anaerolineales bacterium | reverse complement strand
GGGCACGCCGGTCACCGGATGACAATTTCGCCAGGGCGCAGGGTCGGACACAACACGAATTCCACCTAGGCCTTAAAGATCGCTGTCTTCATTGCTTCTGCAAAGAGTCAGCCCAGAGCTACAATATTCGTAGAGCGCACCCCCGGATACCCCAGCGAGGCTTCAACCTCTCATCGTTAGTGCGTTACAGCAGTATAATCCATCAACTCGATGTCCAAATCCGCCCTTGTCTTTGTCTGCTTCACCGCCGCGTATTTTCTCTCGTACTTCTACCGCTCAGCCAACGCCGTCATCGCGCCCGACCTTTCGCGCGAGCTGGGCCTGCGCGCCGAACAGCTCGGCCTGATGACCAGCCTGTTCTTCGCCACCTTCGCCACCGTACAGCTTCCGCTGGGCGCAGCGCTCGACCGCTACGGCCCGCGCTGGGTGACGCCCGGCCTGATGCTGGCCAGTGTGGCCGGCAGCCTACTGTTCGCGGTTGCGCCCTCATTTGGGGCGCTGGCCCTCGGTCGCGCGCTGATCGGCGCGGGCATGGCCGGCGTGCTGATGGGTGCACTCAAAGCCTTCAGCCAGTGGTTCGAGGCGCGGCGCTATTCTACAGTCTCCGGCCTGCTTATCGGCCTCGGCTCGTCAGGCGCACTCATCGCCGCCACGCCGTTGGCCTGGTTCAACGCGGAGTTCGGCTGGCGCAGCGTGTTCGTTTACGGCGCAGCCATTATCCTGCTGGTCGCTGTTGCCATTGCATTGCTGACGCGCAACACGCCGCCTGGCGTGCCATGGGTCGAGCAACAGTCGCGCGTGGGGCTGCGGGCCGGGCTGCGGCAAGTCTTCGGTGATTTGCGCTTCTGGCGCATCGCGCCGCTTATCTTCTTCACCAACGGCGCCTTGCTGGCCTTTCAGGGCCTGTGGGCCGGGCCGTATTTGTTCGATGTCTTCGGGCTGGAACGGGTGACCGCCGGTAATCTAATCTTCCTGCTCAGCTTGGGCGTGACGCTCGGCTTTCTGACGTCGGGCTGGCTGGCCGACCGGCTGGGGTTGGCGCGCGTGGTAGTAGCGGGCACGGCAACCTGTATCGTCGCTCAACTGATGCTGGCGCTGCAACCGCCGTCGGCCCTGCTTCCTGCGCTCATGTTCGGCCTGGGGCTGTCGGGCGGCTTCAGCATCCTGCTGCTCGTCCAGCCACGCTTTCTGTTCCCGCCGGAGCTGACCGGGCGCGCCGCCACCGGCGCCAACGTCTTCAGCATCGGCGGCACGTTCATTCTACAGGCGCTGCTGGGCGTGATCATCGGTGCCTGGCCGCGCGATGCTGCCGGACATTACCCGCCCGAGGCCTACGCCGCCGCGCTGACGTTCACGGCGCTGGGCATGCTGGCCACGCTGGCCTGGTACTGGCCGATGCTACGCCAAACCTAACAATTCGCGCAGAATGTCCGCCACGCAGAACTTTTTGATTTTGAGCACAGCTGTTGTTGGCCCTGGCCATTGCCAAGCTTTGGTGCCACGAGCTGGGCGAGCAGGTCCTGGCTCAAGGAGAGGCGGTGCGTCGGTGATTGATCCCGGCCTGCAACACGAACTGAGCCTCTTTCAACTCAGCCTCCACCGGTTGAAGCGCTGCCTTTCCACCAACATCGCTTTGTTACCGGTTTTCCCGGCGCGCATATCACCCTTGAGACATTTCAAAGTGGTTTGTCGTAGTATTTCTTAATGGTGTAAGAGGGTCAGTGCACGCTACGATAGTTACGATGTCTGTAAACTCGTTGACGAACCTGAGGAAAGACGCGCGTTTTCGTTTACAATCCGCGCGTGCCCCGGCTCTCCGTCATCATCGTCTCGTGGAACGTGCGCGAGCTGCTGCGCGCCTGCCTGCGTTCGCTGCCCCTGAACGACCCGCAGACCGAAGTCATCGTGGTGGACTCGGCGTCAAGCGACGGCACGACGGCGATGGTCCGGGATGAGTTCCCCTCCGTCAGGCTGATTGCAAGCGAAGTCAACCTCGGCTACAGCCGCGGCAACAACCTTGGGCTGGAACGCGCGCGCGGCGAATATCTGCTCGTGCTCAACCCCGATACCGAGATCGTCGGCGACACGCTGGCCCGGATGTGCGCGTACATGGACGCGCATCCGCAGGTGGGCGTGCTCGGCCCGCAACTCGTCTATGCCGACAGCATGCCGCAATCTACCCGCCGGCGTTTCCCTACCCTCCTGACCGCCTTCTTCGAGAGCACCTGGCTGCAACCGCTCGCCCCGCGCTCCGTGCTCGACCACTACTACGCGCGCGACCTGCCCGCCGACCGGCCGGCAGAGGTGGATTGGATCGTGGGCGCGGCGCTGCTCCTGCGGCGCGAGGCCTACCAACAGGTCGGCGGCTTCGATGAGGGGTTCTTCATGTATTCGGAGGAGCTGGATTTGTGCCGGCGCATGAAGGCTGCCGGCTGGAAGGTCGTGCACCTGCCGGCGGCGCGCATCCTCCATCACGAAGCGCGCTCCAGCGCGCAGGTCCCGGCGGCCACTCACATCCGCTTCAACGCCAGCAAGGTGCGCTACTTTCGCAAGTATCACGGCGCAGCCGTGGCCGAAGCCCTGCGACTGTACCTGCTGGCGAACTTCGCAGTACAGTTAGCCCTCGAATGGATGAAGGGCCTGCTCGGCCACAAGCGCGAGCTGCGCGCCCAGCGCGTCAGGGCTTACGCAGAAGTATTGCGTTCGGGGCTGAGGGGGGAGTTGTAGAAACTCGCCGTCTTCGTCCAGCGGTTTGATTTCCTGCGCCACCAGTTCCTGCCAGGTGGCCAACAGGCCGGCGGAGTCTTCGTGAGCGTCCAATAGTGCCGACACCGGGCCGGGATGTTGCTTCAGTTCGGGAAAGGCCAGCAACAACATTGCCAGATCGCGCCAGTCCGTACCGGACTTCGGATGCCTGCGCCGCTGGTGATAGGCGACCACTTTGCTGGCGATCAGGTCAGCCGGCGCAAGCACCAGCACCTCCGCAATGCGCCGGCTGGCCGGCAAGGTAGCTACCGGTCGCACGTCCACCAGGTGACGGTTGCCCTGCTTTTGAACCTGATAAAGGCGATAGCCTCGGCCTTCACCGATCTCGCGCACACGAACTGCGATGTGAAACGTACGGCTCAGGTGCTCTCTCAATTCTTCCGCGAACTCGGCGGCTCGCGGCGAGAGCAAATCTATTTCCTGAGTCATACGCGGCTCGGGCACATAAGCATTCACGGCCTGCGCGCCGAACACGACGACATCTTCACGCCCGCGCAGAAATTCAAGGACGGCATTGTGCAGAGTTGCCAGAAGTAAGCTCTCTTTCATGGCAAACTCCCGAAAGGACAAAGCAGTCGAGCCAAACATCGTTCAGACCCTCACACGGACGCCAGTATAATCCCCAACCCATGAATGCTGAAAGCGCGAGCTGAACATGCGTCTCGGCCTGGTCACCGGCGAG
>JAVQXV010000284.1:0-3464 GCA_033577755.1 Anaerolineales bacterium | reverse complement strand
GGCCGGTACGTCCCATCGGCGATGGTGGCGTACACGTCCTCGATGGATTTGCCGACGTTCTTGATCATGCTGCCGATGACGAAGCCCGGCTCGATGTCGTTCTGGTTCGTGTCCACGCCGATGGCATAGAGCTGGCGCTCTTTGGCCGCCTGCAGCACGCCCAGGCCGGAAGCCGCCGCAATCTGAAAGACCACGTCGGCCCTCTGATCGAACAGTTGCAGGGCCGCTTCCTTGCCCTTCGCCGGGTCGTCCCAAACGCCGTTGAGCGACTTGACTTCAACCTTGATTTCCGGATCCACCGAGCGAGCACCGTTCTCGTAGGCGAAGACGAAAGCCCGGATGACTACGTCCATATCGCCGCCCACTGCGCCGATGATCTTGTCAGGGTTAATGTTCTTGATGGAGGTGTCGGTAGTGGCTAAAGCAGCGGTCACGCCGGCCAGGTAGGCGGCCTCTTCTTCGATGTAGTCCACCGAAGTGATGGTGTTCTTGTCGTTCCGGACGATCGTGTCGAGGTTGACAAAAATCTTGTCCGGGTTGGCGTCGGCAACGGCCTTGAGCTGGTCCTCGAAGCCGTAGGAGATGACGAAAATCACGTCGGCCACCTTGATGGCGTCCTTTAGGCCCTGGTCGCACTTGGCCACATCGAAGTTGCACTCGATGGTGCTGGTGGACACGCCGTAGCGTTGCGCAATCGCGTCAATGCCCTGCTTGCCGGAGTCGTAGAAGGCGTTGTCGCCGAGCGCGCCGTTGATAAGATAGACCACGCGCTTAGGCGCAGGTTGTGTGGCCGTAGCCGGTGCACAGGCGGCGAGCAGAGCAAGCACAAGCAGTGCGGATAGAACTTTGTTTTTCATTCTTCTCTCTCCTGGGTGAGCGTCTTCTGATTGTACTCGCCGCTCCGGCCCTTGCCAAACACGGAGCCGTGTGTTAAAGTTGCGCCGCGCCGGTCACAGACCGGCGGACTTTCTGCTCGCGGTAGGCGCTGCTCCCCGCAGCGCACAAACGGGCTTTATCCACAGAAAGGACCGTACATGCGCGACTACGAAGTGGCGTTCATCGCCCAGCCGGACCTCGACGAGTCCTCGCTGAACAACCTCATCGAAAAGACCAAAGGCTGGATCACCGGCGTCGGCGGACAGGTGGTGAAAGTGGACACCTGGGGCCGCCGCAAGCTGGCCTATCCCATCCGCAAGCAGTCGGAGGGCCAGTATGTCTTCATCACGGCCAGTCTGGCACCGGCTGCTACACGCGAGATTGAGCGTAACCTGCGCTTCACCGAGCAGATTCTGCGCTTCCTGATTGTACGCTTGGACGAGTAACACCACCCTCGCCAGTTCAGACAGGAGAGTGAAATATGAGCCGGGGCCTGAATAAAGTCATGATTATCGGCAACCTTGGGCGTGACCCCGAGATGCGCTACACCCCCTCCGGGCGCGCGGTGACTTCCTTTACCGTAGCCACCTCGCGCATCTGGAATTCGCCGGACGGTGAACGGCACGAAGAAACCGAGTGGTTCAACGTGGTGGCCTGGGGCAAGCTGGCCGAGACCTGCAAGCAGGTGCTGGTAAAGGGCCAGCAGGTCTACGTCGAAGGGCGCTTGCAAACGCGCCGCTGGGAAGACCAGGAGGGCCGCAAGCACTTCAGCACCGAGATCGTCGCCGACCGGATGTTGATGCTCGGCGAGCGGCGCTCGGCGCCCGGCGGCGACACCGGCGCTCCTACCGAAAATTTCGTTGAGGAAGACGAGTTCCCATTTTAGTCACCAGGCTTAGCCCTAACGGGTTGCAAACATCTCGAGGTAAACCCTATGGACCAGAACCCCACTGTAAATCAACCGGCCGACGATAGCGAAGAAGCGGCAGAAAGCAGCCCGCGTCATGGTCGGAGTCAGCGTCAGCCGATCAAGATCGCAATCAGTGATGCTACGCTGATCGATTACAAGAACGTTGAATTTTTGCAACAGTTTCTCTCCGATAGCGGCAAGATTCGCCCGCGCCGACAGACCGGCGTGTCCGCCCACCAGCAGCGGCGGCTGGCCCGGGCCGTCAAACGCGCGCGGCACATGGCGTTGTTGCCGTTCACCGAGGCATACGAACGCTGACCTATGGCCAAGAACAAACCCAGCTTGGCCAGCCCGCTCACACGCAAGCAGCTCTCCCGTACCCGGCGCGAGCGGCAGTTGCAGCTCTATGTGCGCATCGGCGCTGCCGTCGTCGGCGTGTTGCTGGCCGGCATTCTGGGTTGGGCCGCGCTCGATACGCTGGTGTTGCAGCCGGCGCAGCCGGTGGCCCGCGTCGGCGGCGTGGACATTACTACCGGCGAGTTTCAGAAGGCGGTGCGCTTCCGCCGCGTCCAGCTTATCAATCAGTATCAGCAGCTCAGCGACCCGCAGCTGGCGCAGTTCTTTAGCCAACAGCTTCAGCAAATCGAGTTGCAACTGAACGACACGAACTCGCTGGGACGCAGCGTGCTGGATGAGCTTATCAACGATCGGCTCATCCGACAGGAAGCCGCACGGCGCGGCATCGTCATTGACCCGGCAGCGCTCGACAGACGGTTTCAGGAGTTTTTCGGCTATTACCCTAACGGGACCGAGACGCCGACCATCACCCCTTCGCCACTGCCCACCGACATCCCACCCACGCTCAACCCAACTGTGGTCGCTGCCTGGACGCCGACCCCTACCCTCACGCCGACCGCCACATTGACGCCGACGGCGACTGCCACGCCCGGCCCGACCTCGACCCCGACCGCCGTCCCCTCTGCTACACCGACGTTTACACCGGAGCCGACAGCAACACCCATGACCACTCAAGCCTACGCAACACGGGTTGCCGAGTATCTCGGCGGGGTGAACCGGCTGGCCGGCTTTACCGAGGCCGACCTGCGTTACTACGTCGAGTCGCTCATGTACCGTGAACGGCTGGAGGCTGTCATCGGTGAAGAGAAGCAGCCCGCCGTGCAGGAGCAGGTTCATGCCCGGCACATCCTTGTGAAGGATGAGGCTACAGCACGCGAGCTGCGGCAGCGCTTGGAGGCCGGCGAGTTGTGGGATGCACTGGCCAATGAATACTCCACCGACACGTCCAACGCGCAGCGTGGCGGCGACCTGGGCTGGTTCCCGCGGCGCGGCGTGATGGTGGACGCCTTCGCCGACGCCGCCTTTGCTACTCCGGTAGGGACGATCAGCCAGCCGGTGCAGACCGAGTTCGGCTGGCACCTTATTCAGGTGCTGGATAAGCAAATGCGTCCCATTCCACCCGCTCAACTGGAGCGTGCACGTCAGCAGGCTTTTGAAGACTGGCTGGCGGAGCAGCGGCGGGCTACCGGGCCGGACGGCCAGCCTCTGGTTGTCGAGTTCCTCGAAGTCTGGAGCACGCGCGTGCCCACCAGCCCTTCCCTAAACTCTTTGCGATAGCCAAACCTAACAGGAGATAGCCTCTCGCAACAAAAAAGCCCGG
>JAVQXV010000283.1:0-3502 GCA_033577755.1 Anaerolineales bacterium | reverse complement strand
TCCTCATCCCGCTCTACGATTACGATACCGGACGTTTGCTGGCCCTGATCGAGGGTGACTATCTCGGACGCCTGCGCACCGGCGCGGCCAGCGGCGTAGCGACCAAATACATGGCGCGCGCAGAGTCAAAGACGCTGGCCGTCATCGGCGCAGGCGGGCAGGCATACACGCAGATTCAGGCCGTCTGCGCGGTGCGCCCCATCGAGCGCGTGCTGGTGTTCAGCCGCGACGCCACCAGACGGACCGAGTTCGTGCACAGGACGCAGCAGGGCATGCGCGCAGAAATTGTAGCCGTCGAGCATCCGCGTGCCGCCGTGCAAGACGCAGACGTGGTGGTGACCATCACCACCTCCAGCACACCGGTCTTCGACGGACGCTGGCTCAGGCCGGGCACGCACATCAACGCGGCAGGCAGCAACCATCTCAAGCGTCGCGAGATTGATGGCGAGACGGTGCGCCGCGCCGCGCACGTGGCGGTGGATTCGCTGGAGCAGGCAAAGCTGGAATGCGGCGACCTTGCGCCCGCCGTCGAGGAGGGACTGATTACGTGGGAGGCGGTGAAGGAGCTGGCCAACATCGTCACGCAAAAGACGCCGGGCCGAACTTCGGCGGAGGACATCACACTCTTCGAGTCACATGGCCTGAGCGTGTGGGATATCGCCCTCGCCGCCCGCGCCTACGAGCTGGCCGTGCAACGCGGCGTGGGGCAGAAAGTGCCGCTCTTTCAGTCCTCAGCTTCTCGTCC
Organism: Anaerolineales bacterium; assembly: GCA_033577755.1. GTDB lineage: Bacteria > Chloroflexota > Anaerolineae > Anaerolineales > UBA6663 > JANWXR01. The sequence goes on along the minus strand of JAVQXV010000283.1, from coordinate 2,757 downwards.
TTAGTCTTTGGTCTTCGGTTACAGGTCGAGAAGCGTACAGGACATAGAACCGCGTGCAGGAAAGGTGAGTGCTCAGGAATAGCCTTTAGCTGTTGAAAAGAATCCACAGGGGACACAGATAGTTAGTCACAGATTTGGCGAAAAGCCGCAGCATCTGCGAATCCATCTTGCAGGAGCGCCGTTTAGGGCATTAGAGCGGACGTTTCGCGCCGGGATGCCGATGCAGACTCTTTGCAGCTTGGCGCGGGATACTCGCCCAAAAACGGGCAAACAGTTACCGCAAAAAAGGGGCCTTCACGTGCTAGAATCCTCGGCATGGAGCCTATTTATCTGGATTACGCCGCTACCACGCCGCTCGACCCGCGCGTACTCGAGGCGATGCTGCCCTACCTGCGCGAAGAGTTCGGCAATCCCTCTTCTGTGCACAGCTTTGGCCGCCGCGCCGAGAAAGCGGTGGAGGGCGCGCGCCGTACCGTGGCCGACGTGCTCGGCTGCGACCCGGATGAAATCATCTTCACCGGCGGCGGCTCCGAGTCCAACAATCTGGCGCTGCGCGGCGCGGCGTTCGCAGCCCGCGAGCTGCGCGGCGCAAACCATCTCATCACCGCACCCACCGAACACGAGGCCGTGCTGGCGACCATGCATCAGTTGCGCGACCACTTCGGCTTTGAGCTGACCGAGCTGCCTGTGGATCGAACGGGCCGCGTCGAGCCGGCGGAGGTGGCGCGCGCCCTGCGCCCGGACACCGCGCTGGTAAGCGTGATGACGGCCAACAACGAGATCGGCACACTGCAACCGATTGCCGAGATTGCCGCCATCTGCCGCGAGCATGGCGTACTCTTTCACACCGACGCGGTACAGGCGGCCGGCCAGCTCGACCTGAACGTGCGCGCCTCAGGCGTGGATTTGCTGTCGCTTGGCGCGCACAAGTTCTATGGGCCGAAAGGCGTGGGCGCGCTGTACGTGCGACGCGGGACGCCGCTGTTGCCAACACAGACGGGCGGCGCGCAGGAACGCGGGCGACGCGCCGGCACCTCCAACGTTGCCTCCATCGTCGGGCTGGCAGAGGCGTTGCGAATCACGGCGCAGGAGCGCGAGACACACAACGCCCGCTTCGCCGCGCTGCGCGAGTACATCATTGCCGGCGTGCTCAGCAACGTGCCGGAAAGCCGCGTCACCGGCCACCGTCTGGAGCGCCTGCCCAACCACGCCTCGTTCGTCTTCCGGCACGTCAACGGCAACGACCTGCTGATGCACCTTGACCTGGCCGGCATTGCGGCTTCGTCCGGCTCGGCCTGCAAGACCGGCGACCCGCGCCCTTCGGGCGTGCTGTTGGCGCTAGGCTTAGAGCCGGAGTGGGCGCTCGGCTCGCTGCGCATCACCGTAGGCCGCGGCACGACCGAGGCGCATGTGGAGCGGCTGGTGGCCGTGCTGCCCAAAGTGGTGGAGAAGCTGCGTGCCGAGCGAGTGGCTTTAGCATGAAGATAAGCGAGCGGGTCAGAGTAGTCGTCGCCATGTCCGGCGGCGTGGATAGCTCGGTGGCGGCGGCGCTGCTGGTGCAGCAGGGCTATGAAGTGATCGGCCTGATGATGAGACTATGGGGCGAACCTGAGTTGAACGGCGGCGTGCACAATCGCTGCTGCTCGCCGGACTCGATGGCGCAGGCGCGGCGCGTGGCCGAGAAGCTCGACATCCCCTTCTACGTGGTGGATGCGCAGGCTCCGTTCAAGTCCCGCGTGGTGGATTTCTTCATCAACGGCTACCTCAGCGGCGTCACACCCAATCCGTGCCTGGAGTGCAACCGTCACATCCGCTGGGACTTTCTGCTCAGAAAGGCGCTTTCGCTTGACGCGCAGTACCTGGCCACCGGCCATTACGCGAGAGTTCGCTTCGTCCCTAAAAGTGAAGGCGGGCCGGGAGGCGAGGGAGAGTTCCAACTTCTCAAGGCCGTTGACGAGCGCAAAGACCAATCCTATGTGCTCAGCGTAATGGGTCAGGCGCAGCTTCGGCACGCGCTGTTCCCGGTCGGCGTGTACACCAAGGCCGAGGTGCGCGAGCTGGCCCGGCAATTCGACCTGCCGGTGGCCGAGCGGCCCGAAAGCCAAGACCTGTGCTTCCTCGCCGACAACGACTACCGGCGCTTCTTGAGGCAACACGCCGGCGAGGGCCTGCGGCCCGGCCCCATCATCCGCAGCGACGGCACGGTCATCGGCCGGCACCAGGGCCTGCCCTTCTACACCATTGGGCAGCGCAAAGGCATCGGCGTGGCCGGGCCGGAGCCGCTTTACGTGCTCGGCACGCGCCCGGAGGCCAACGCGCTGGTGGTGGGCACGGCGGATGAATTAGGCAGCGATCGGCTGACGGCAGGCCGCGTCAACTGGATTAGCGGCAGCGCACCGGCAGAGCCGTTCCGCGCCGAGGTGAAGATTCGCTACAAGGCGCCGCCGGTTGCAGCGACCGTCACCCCGCTGCCCGGCCAGCAGGCCGAAGTCGTCTTTGAGCAACGCCTGCGCGACATCACCCCCGGTCAGGCGGCAGTTTTCTATGCAGGCGAGGTATGTCTAGGCGGCGGCGTCATCCTGCGCGCCGACCGGCGTTATGAGCAACAACGATGACGCTTCCGACCTTGCTCTTCGCCTTCATTCTCTCCACACTCTATGGGGCGAGCTTTCACCTATGGCAAGGCGGCGGCGCGCGTCGGCTGCTGCTTTACCTGCTGGCGGGCTGGCTGGGCTTCGTGCTTGGCCACCTCATCGG
>JAVQXV010000282.1:0-3518 GCA_033577755.1 Anaerolineales bacterium | reverse complement strand
GGACGCCGAGCGAAGCCGAAGCGGTAATCGCCGGACGCCCGCCGCTCCCCTGAGCACGCTCCCTTGAGCGCGCTCCCTTGAGCGGAAGCCGAAGGGTCAGGGTGCAGCTGACATGTTTTGCTTACACACTCACCGTCAGCACCGACCGGAACCGGGTGTATTGGGTGCGGTGAAGTTACTCGGTTCGCGTCAGACGCTGATCTTCAGGAGGGGGATGTCGCCCGACTGCAACATCGGCGGCGCGAATCTGTTGGACACGTTCGCGATTGAGTTCCAGCGCCTCTACCGTGGCGCGACCCACGGGAGTTCGACCGATCACACGCAGTGCATCCTCTGACCAAGCAAAGTGGTCGTTCCAGTTATCCAAGCGGGGATTGAAGAGTCGGGTTGTCGTTTGAGTGAGTGGATCAAAGCCCTCCAGACGATCCCACTTGCGCCGATTGCAGGCAAAACACGCTAAAGCCAGGTTCTCATAGGTGGTCTGTCCGCCGGCTGAAACGGGTGTGACATGCTCCATCGTAAACTCGACGTATTGCCAGCTTTCTTCAGCATGGCAGTATTCGCAGCGACCGCGCGCGCGCCGGCGGACGGCGTCTCGCAGTTCGCGCGAAGCCCTGGCCTTAGGATTGGGAGGCATCGCCCCCGTTGCCGATTTGCGAGGCGTTACGAACCAGGCGGTTTACCAGGCTCAGGAAATCGTCCAGCTCTTCATAGCGAGCCAGCTCCTGCTGCTCTTCGGCGGTCAGCTTTTGGCCGGACTGGAGGCGCTCTAACAGTGTCTCGATGCGGTCTTGGACGAAAGGCACGGCGCGGAATACAGGCAGGCCCTCGCGCATCTCGATGCGGACGACATTATCGAGCGGCATAATCTCCGGCAGGAGAACAAACTTGAGCTTCGTCGCAAGCATAAACTGCCTCCATCTCAACCGATTGATCCGGCGCCTGCATTATAGCCCCTCGTTCCAACTCTCTCCAACTATTTCCGTCGGTGAAACGCAGACGCCGTTGCTAGAATTTCGACGATGCACCTACTGGCCAATCCGTACCTCTCCTTCACCTTCGACCCGAACACCGCCCGCTGGAGCCTCCGTCCTGCAAACCGCGAATTGCCCGCGCTGCTGAACGTCCGCAGCGGCCTGACGCTGCGCGATGCACAGAACAAGCAGCTCAAGTGGACCGGGGCGGTGCGCGGCCTGCACGTCGCCGAGCCGGTGCGCCTCCCCTCGCTGCACGGCCTGCTGACCGCACTCACCGCCGTCATCGTTCCCGAGACGCAGGCGCCGCTGGCCGGCCTGTTCGCTGCGCCCATCGAGTTCCGTCTTGTCCTGGAGTTCGCGCTGCCGGAGACGCGCCCGTTCCTGCTCTGGCGGCTCACCGTCGAGAACGCCGGCCCGGAGCCGTTTTTCCTGCGCGATCTCGACCTGGCCGTGGTCGGCTCACGCTTCGGCTTCAGTCTTCAGTCTTCAATCTCTACTCCTTCCTCTCCCGCCTCCCACCTCCACCTCCATCCCAACCCCGGCCCGCTCGCCTTCTTCTCCAACGGCTACCAGTCGTGGTCGTTCACCGGCGCCAACCGAGCCGGCATGCGCCGGCCGCTGACCAAGTTTCGGCTCTTTGATGGGCCGAAGTTCTACAACTTGCGCAACCCGGTGGTGGACAGCCTCGGCCACTTCACCAGCGACATGTTCGCCGTGCTGGGCGACCCGGAGCACAACGTTGCGCTCGTCGCCGGCTTCCTCGCGCAACGCGAGCAGTTCGGCCACATCGAGACGCTCTTGATCGACTCGCGCTCGCCCTACCTGCGGCTGACCGCTCACGGCGACGACGTGCCCGTGCCGCCGGGCAGCACGCGCTCCACGGACTGGGCCTACGTGCAATTCATCGAGCCGCAGGCAGACGACCCGCTGGCCGAGTACCTCGAGGCCGTCGCCCGCGAGAACGCCGCCCGCGTGCCGGAGCGCACCCCGGTGGGCTGGTGCTCGTGGTATCACTACTATGACCGCGTCACCGAACAGGACATTGTGCAGAACCTGGCCGCCATCGCCCGCGAGCGCGAGCGCCTGCCGTTGGATTTCGTGCAGCTTGACGACGGCTTCCAGGCGCAGGTAGGCGACTGGTTCGAGACCAAGCCCACCTTCCCGCACGGGCTGCGCTGGCTGAGTGAGCAAATCCGCGCGCATGGCAGCACGCCCGGCCTGTGGCTGGCGCCCTACATCGTCCGCTCCGATGCGCGGCTGAACGCCCAGCACCCGGACTGGTTCCTGCGCAACCGGCGCGGCTGGCGCGTCAACGCCGGCCTCAACTGGTTCCGCTGGTGTTACGCCCTCGACCCGACCCATCCCGGCGTGCGCGAACACACGCAGCGGCTGATCGAGACGGCGGTGAAGACCTGGGGCTTCCCCTACCTCAAACTCGATTTTTTGTACGCCGCGGCGCTTCCGGGCCGGCGCTACGACCCGACGTTGACCCGGGCGCAGGCCATGCGTTTGGCCCTGCAGGACATCCGCGACGCCGCCGGGCCGGAGACCTTTCTGCTCGGCTGCGGCTGCCCGCTCGGCCCGGCCATCGGCCTGGTGGACGGGATGCGCATCAGCACCGACGTCGCGCCCAACTGGAACCCGGAACTGTTCTCGCCCATGCTCAACCGCTGGCTCGAAACCGAGCTGGGCTTCGTCAGCGCGCGCAACGCCGTGCAGAACATCATCAGCCGTGCGCCGCTGCACCGCCGCTGGTGGCTCAACGACCCCGACTGCCTGCTGGTGCGCGACGAAGCCACCAAACTTACCGAAGCCGAGGTGCGCTGCTTGGCCACCGTCATCGCCCTCTCCGGCGGCATGTTGCTCGTCTCTGACGATATGACGCGCCTGCGCCCCGAGCGCTATCGCTACATCCAGGCACTGCTGCCGGTGCTCTCGAACGTCCTGCGTTCGACTATGGGCGCGCGCGCCCGCGACTGGTTGAGTGAGCAGACGCCGGAGACATTGACGTTGAAGCTGAACGGACCGATCGGGGAGTGGCTGCTCGCCGGTGTGTTCAACTGGCAGGGCGTGACGGTCTCGCGCACGGTGGAGCCGGCCGAGCTGGGGCTGCCGCCGGGCGCTTACTGGGTGGCGGATTTCTGGGATGAGACGGTGTGTGTTCTGGAGACCGGCCAAGCCCTACACTTCGACGCCATACCGGCGCACGGCGTGCATCTCGTCGCCCTGCGTCCGCGAACGGAGCGACCCACCTTTGTCTCGTCCACGTTCCACTTCTCCCAGGGCGGCGAGGTCACCGAATGGGTTGTCAACCGTCGTACTCTCCGCTTCAAAATCGGGCTGGGCCGTGTGGCCGAGGGCGAAGTGCGTCTGGCCCTGCCTGCCCCGCCGTGCGAAGCGCGAGCGAACGGCGCGCCGGTTACCGTAAGGGCCGAAGGCGCCGGCCTGTATCGCCTATCCCTGACCGTGCACGGCAGTGCGCAGGTCTTCGTCGAGTGGTCGGAACCGGAGTCCGCTTTCAGGGATTGATTATGTGACCCT
>JAVQXV010000281.1:0-3528 GCA_033577755.1 Anaerolineales bacterium | reverse complement strand
CGGATGAAACGGATGTAAAGGATGAAGCGGATGGAGTGGATAAAGGCAGGTAGCCGAGGAATTCGAGGCCGTCCCAGGTTTGAGCGCCTTGCAGGTTGGGAGGTGGCTCGGTAAGGGGATGAGCATAAACGCGCCAGGCCGGGAAGTGCGGCGTCGCCAGCGGAAGGAAGCGATAGCCGGCAGCGGCATATTCGTTCGGATAGAAGCTGATGACGATGACGGGGCGGCTCGGCAGGGCCTGCTCGATCTCGTCCACCCAGTTCCGGGCATAGGACGTGCCGCGCGGCACGACGTAGCGCACCTCTACGTCCGGGCGCCGGCCCCCCACCTCGCGCAGGTACCAGAGCGGCGTGGCCCAGTGCCAGGGCGCAAGGATGACGGCGTCGCGCGGCGCCTGCTCCAGCACCGCCTGCGCGAACGCGCGCGTGGAGTCGTCCTGCGCCAGCTGCCGGTAGCCGGGGAAGTTCGCCCGGTACTGAAGAATCAGGCCGCCGAGCGCGAGCGCCAGCAGCGGCAACGCGAGCAGGGCACGCGCCGGGGTCGAACCGGCGGGCAGCAGGGCCGGCGCGAAGTCCAGCCAGCGCAGTATCTCGGCGAGGCCGAAGCCCATGAACACGGCCAGCAGCACGAAGGCGGGCAGAAGGTACTCGGTCGTCTGCGGTGCGGCGTAGGTGATGGAGACGAAGGTGTGCGCGAGGAACGCGGCCAGCAGCGCGCCGCCCAATCTCCAATCTCTCATCACCCATCGCACCATGCCCAGCAGCGCCAGCGCCAGCAGAAGCCCGTTCCACTGAAAGTTGAGGATCACCCACAGCACGCGCAAACGGTCGGGGAATAGCTCCGGCGTGGCGAAGGCCAGCACCGCGCCGAGGAAATTGCGCGCAAGCACGTGGTCCAGGTAGCCGTCCCAGGTGCCCAGGTTGGGCGGCGCGCCGTAAGCGCCGGTTCGGAAGAGAAAGTAGGCCCAGCTCAGAAACGGTAACAACCCGAAGAGCAGCGGCCATAACTGCCGCGCCATGAGCACCACGCCGATGCGCTTCTGCAAGCCGCCGGCCCACACCAATCGCGCCACCGACCAGTCGCGTTGTGTGTAGGCGAGGAGCGCGTACAGGCCGAGCGCCGCCATGAGGAAAATCGTCGAGCCGTGATGGGAAACGGCCAGGCCGGCAGCGAAGGCGAAGACGGCGAGGGCAGGCTCCCTTGCGCCCCAGCTCGCCTTGCCGAAAGGCGAGGTGTACGCAGCCAGGCCGAAGAGCGTCAGGGAGACGGCGCCGGCAGTGAACATGCGGACGTTGGCGGTGGTGGCCTGCGCCCAGAACGTCGTCGCGCAGCCAAGCGCCAGCGCGGCGAAGAGGCCGGCCAGCGTCGAGCCGGTCCAGGCGCGCACGGCGCCGCTCACGCACACCAGCGCCAGCGCAGCGAGCAGCGCCGAGAGAAAGTTGATGGCGACGGCAGGCGAGACGAGCGGGAAGCGCGAGATCAGCCAGCTGAGCAGGGTGTAGCCGGCGAAGCCGGGCGGGTGTGCCACGCCGAGCAGCGCGCCGGTAATTTGAAACTCACCCGAATCGGCAGGAAGCAGGCCGGGCGCCAGCGTGAAGGTGTACAGGCCGAGGGCGGCAATGAAAAGAAGGAAGAAGGAAGAAGGAAGAAGTTTATCGGAAAGAGCTGGTCTTTCTTCCTGCTTCCTGCTTCCTCTCTCAAAATGCTGCTTCATATGCCGCTGCGGTCTCGCGCGCGGTGCGCTCCCAGGAGAATTTTTTGGCGCGCTCCAGGCCGCGCGCGCGCAGATGGTCGGAGACGCTCGGCTCGACAAGGCAGGTGATCAGGCCGGCGCCGAATTTGCGCGCGTCCTGTGGGTCAATCAGATAAGCGGCATCACCGACGACTTCGCCGATGGCGCCGGCATCGGAGGCAATGACCGGAACGCCGCAGGCCATCGCTTCCAGCGGCGGCAGGCCGAAGCCTTCGTAACGTGAGGGGTAGGCGAAGAGCGCCGCGCCGCGATATATGGCCGGCTTGTCGGCCTCGGCAATCGGCCCGATGAAGCGCACTGTGTCGCTCACGTTCAGTTCGTCGGCCAGCGCGCGGTAGTCCTCGAACAGGCGGCCATCCGGCTGCGGCAGCGCGCCGGCAAGCACAAGCGGGTAGCTTTCGCCCACCGAGCCGGCGGCCCACGTCCAGGCGGCCAGCAGCGCGCGCACGTTCTTGCGCACGTCGAAGCCGCCCAGGTACAGCACGTAGCTTCCGGCCTCGATCGGCAGGTTGTAACGGGCGCGGATTTCTTCGTCCGTGCGCCAGTCGGCGTGTGGCGTGTACTGCGCACCGGCGGCCAGCGCAATCACGCGCACCCTGGCCTCTGCAACGCCGAGGCGCTTGACGATGTCCGCTTTGGATTGCTGCGAGTCGGTCAGCACCAGCGCCGCGCCGGGGGCGGCCGCCGAGACAAGTGCCGTGTACAGGCGCACGCGCCAATCGCCGCGATATTCCGGCAGCACAAGAGGAATGACGTCGTGAATGGTGACGACGACGGGGACGGGGGAGCTGAGCGGCGGCGCCCAATACGGCACGTGCGCCAGGTCGGCCTTGAGCGCACGACAGGCGGCGGGGAACAGCTGCTGCTCAAAGCGCACCTTATTCAAATTGCTGCGCCCGCAACGCACGATGTGCAGCGCGACGCCGGGGAAGGTGGGCAGCGACGCGTCCGGCGTTGGGACGATGGCCACGTACTCATGCTGCGGCGCGACATTGGGCAAGTGCGTGAGCAGGGCGTGCAGATATTGGCCGGTGCCGGTGTGACGGTCGTGGACGAGGAACCAGCCGTTGAGAGCGATTTTCAAGCGGGCGACCTTCATTGAATGCGGCGCGCCGAATAGACGATCAGCGCCAGCAGGAAGGTGATGAACAGCAACGCCAGCAGATACGAGCCAAAGGTGAAGATGAAGGAGAAGGCAAGCCAGAGGAAACGTCCCAAAGCCACGAGCCAGGCCGGCGCAAGGACGCCCAGCCCGATGACAGCAAGCAGCGTGCCCCACAGGGTCACCGTTATCAGCAGGCGGCGCAGCCGGCGCGAAAGATAGCCGACGAGTTCGGCGTCGCTCCACTCGTGCGGCGGACGTCGGGTGAAATCCTCCGTCTCTGCGCCGGGCTGTGGCCGGCTGTACGCCCAGGGGTTGCCGTCATAGGTGGGCCGGCGAAAGCATGCGTCATATGCGGCGCGCCGCTCGGCATCCAGCAGCAGGTCACGCGCGGCGTTCAGTGTGCGCATCTGCTCGGCAGCCCAGTCCTTGCGATCGGCAGGTTGCGTATCCGGATGAATCTGCGCGGCCAGGCGGCGATAGGCGGCGCGAATCTCGTCGGTGGTGGCGTTGGGCGTCAGGCCGAGGACGCGGTAGGGGTCGGGGACGGGCACGGTGGAAATTATATCCAAACGAGGGTTGGCAACGGATGGGAGCGGATGACCTGTCAACGGATGAGGTAACGGATGAGCGGATGGGAACGGATGAAACGGATAGAACGCGCACCCCTCTC
>JAVQXV010000280.1:0-3568 GCA_033577755.1 Anaerolineales bacterium | reverse complement strand
AGCCATCCGCTATCCGCCTGTCTCGATGAACGTCGCTCTTCTTCATCACAGCGCACCGCCCGTCGTCGGCGGTGTGGAAAGTGTGCTGGCCCATCAGGCCCGGCTGCTGGCCGACGCCGGCCACCGCGTACGCGTGGTTGCGGCACGCGGCGCGCAGACCGATCCGCGCATCCCGTTTATGGCGATTTCGCTGGCCGACTCGCGCAACGGTGACCTGGCCGGCCTCACTGCCGCGCTGAACGCCGGGCGCGTCCCGCCCGACTTCGAGCAATGGGCTGCGCGAATCGAGGCAGAGCTGAACGCAGCGCTGGCCGGAGTCGAGGTCGTGATCGCCCACAACGTCTGCTCGCTCAACAAGAATCTGGCGCTGACCGCGGCGCTGTACCGCCTGTCGCAGCGGGCCGGCAGCCCGCGACTCATCCTGTGGCACCACGACCTGGCCTGGACGACTCCGCGCTACCGGCCCGAACTGCACGACGGCTACCCCTGGGACCTGCTGCGCACGGCCTGGCCCGGCGTGACGCAGGTCGTCGTCTCCGAGCTGCGCCGACGCGAACTCGTCGAGCTGATGAGACTGCCGCCCGAATCCGTCCACGTGATTCCTAATGGCATTGACCCGGCGCGCTTTTACAAACTCGAAGCGCAAACCGAAGCGCTCGTTGCGCGGCTGAAGCTGGCCGAGGCCGCACCGATTTTGCTGCTGCCGGTGCGCATCACGCCGCGCAAGAACATCGAGCTGGCGCTGCGGGTGCTGGCAGCCCTCACCTCCCGTCCCCCCCTCTCCCGGGGGGAGAGGGCGCTGGGGGGCGAGGGCCTCCCCTCTCCCTTTGGGAGAGGGGCCGGAGGTGAGGGTGGAGGCGCTGGGGGTGAGGGCGCCGCCCTCGTCGTCACCGGGCCGCTTGGGCCGCATAACCCGAACAACCTCGCCTACTTCGAGTCGCTCCGGGCCTTACGCGCCGAGCTGGGCCTGGAGGGGCGTGCCCACTTCCTCGCCGAGCTAAGCGACGACTATCTGCCCGACGAGGTGATTGCCGATTTCTACCGGCTGGCGGATGCGCTCTTTCTGCCTTCGCGCGAGGAGGGCTTCGGGCTGCCGGTGCTCGAAGCCGCGCTGGGCCGGCTGCCCGTCTTTTGCGCTGACATCGAGCCGCTGCGCGCGCTGGCCGGCCCGGACGCCGTTTACTTCTCTCCGGACGCCGACCCGTCCCACGTTGCCGGCCTGATTGCCGACCGGCTGACCCACGACCCGGCCTATCAACTCGCTGCGCGCACGCGCCGCCACTTCACCTGGGAGCGGGTGTATGCGGAACGGATCGCGCCGCTGCTTGAAGAAAGGTAACTGCTCAGGCAATAGCTTCCGACCATTGAAGTGGATCCACAGATGACCCCACTGCAAAACTATGATCTCACAGCGAAGCCGCAAAGCGCGCGGCGAAGGGCGCGAAGGCTTCGCCCTCACTTTCTTTCAGAAAGGCTTTTTTCAATAGAGCTATCTGTGGACTCTTTTCAACGGCCGAGAGTTATTGCCCGAGCTGTGGCGCGGCGCAATTCCTGTGTGCATGCAAAAGCTGTCAGCCGCACCCTGAGCGGACGCTGAGCGAAGCGGCAGTCGAAGGGGCGGCACGTTCCCTGACAACCTTTGTGTGCACACCAATTCCCAGCGGCGTTGGCAAAAAAACGAAGCTTGGGGATGCTATAATCCCGGCGCAGTTTCGGCGAAAAGCCAAGTCAAAGTCCGCAATTCCACTTTCGGGAGGTTGCGTTGAACATCGTTGCGTGCGTTAAGCAAACGCCGGACTCGGCGGCGAAGATCACCGTGGAGAACGGCAAAGTGACCTGGGATGCAGCCCCGGTGCTGAATCCCTGGGACGAGTACACCGTCGAGGAAGCTATCCGGCTCAAGGAAAAACACGGCGGCAAAGTGACCGCGCTGTGCCTCGGGCCGGAAACGGCCAAGGAAGCCCTGAAGACCTGCATCGCCATGGGTTGTGACGAGGCCATCCTGCTCTCCGACCCGGCCTTTGAAGGCTCGGATGCGCTGGCCACCGCCTATCTGCTGGCGCAGGCCATTCGGAAGCTCGGCGCAGTGGATTTGGTGCTGTGCGGAAAGCAGGCGATTGACGGTGATACCGGCCTGGTGCCGATGGCCCTGGCCAGACTCCTAGGCTGGTCACCCATCTCTTACACGATGTATCTGGAAGTTGACCCGGTAGCCCGGACCCTCAAGGCTACCCGTCTGCTGGAGCAGGGCAAGCAGATGGTCACGGCGAAGTTGCCTGCCGTGATCGGCACGGTCAAGGAAATCAACGAGCCGCGTTATCCGTCATTCATGGGCATCCGTAAAGCGAGTAAGGCCAACATCCCCATCTGGGGCGCGGCGGACGTCGGCGCTGACCCGGCGAAGGTAGGCATTGCCGGTTCGGCGACGAAATGGCCGACCATTTACCCGCCGCCCACGCGCGAGGGCACCGTCGAAATCATCGAAGGCACACCGGAAGAGGCTGCGGCCAAGCTGGTGGATAGGCTTATTGCAGATAAAGTGATTTGACATGTTGCGTATCGCGTATTCCGTATTTCGTATTGCGTATTGCGTGACACTGTAGCTACGGAATACGCAATACGCAATACGCAATACGTATCAGAACAAAGCTGAGACTATGACCAACAAAATCTGGGTCTTCATCGAACAGTTCAAGGGTGCGATTCAGCCGGCCTCGCTGGAGGCCCTGGGCGCGGCGCGGACTCTGGGCGGCGGCGTGACGGCGTTGTTGCTAGGGCAGGGCATCGGCGCGCTGGCGCAGACCGTCATCGCGCACGGCGCCGACGAAGTGCTGGTGGCCGATGACGCCACGCTGGCCGACTTCCGCGTCGAGCCGTATGCTGCGCTGGTCGCCAAACTGGCACAGGAGCACAAGCCGGCTATTCTGCTGGCGGCGGCCACAACCGCAGGCCGAGACCTCTCGGCGACGGTGGCCGTTGAGCTGAACACAGGCGTCATTGCGGATGTGATCGGCCTTAAACTGGTTGATGGCAAAGTGCAGGCGGTCAAGCCGGTGTACGCCGGTAAACTGCTCTCGGACGTAACCTTCGCCAAAGATGGACTGCAACTGGTGACGCTGCGCCCGCGCGCCTTCCCCAAGCCGGAGCCGGACCCGGCGCGCACGGGCATTGTTACCAACGTCGCCCCGATGCTGGCCGAAGACGCCATCAGCGTGAAGGTGGTGGACTACGCTATCGAGCAGGGGCAGGTGAGCCTGACCGACGCCAAGATCATCGTCAGCGGTGGGCGCGGCGTGGGCGGGCCGGAGGGCTTCGCACCGATCCGCGAGCTGGCGCAGACGCTCGGCGGGGCAGTGGGCGCAAGCCGCGCAGCAGTGGACGCAGGCTGGATCCCATACGCGCATCAGGTCGGCCAGACGGGCAAGACCGTTTCGCCCGATTTGTATATCGCCGTCGGTATCTCCGGTTCCATCCAGCATCAGGCCGGCATGCGCTCGAGCAAGACCATCGTCGCCATCAACAAAGACCCGGAGGCACCCATCTTCAAGCTGGCGCGCTACGGCATCGT
>JAVQXV010000279.1:0-3570 GCA_033577755.1 Anaerolineales bacterium | reverse complement strand
ATCGCAACGGCGTCCTGCAACTGCCACACAAGCTGGATTTGCCGGAGAACACCGTGGTGCAGGTTGAGATTACGCCCCTGCCTTCGCCAACCAAGCTAAAGTCTCTCTACGGGGCCTTTCCGGAGCTGGCGGCGATTATAGATGCCGACCTGGACGAGGCGAAACAGATTTGGCAAGAGGGCCTCGAAAAGCAACTTCGCATTCTTGAAGAGGGGGAGCAACATTAGCAATGGCTGTGTATGTCATTGATACACATGCGTTGATTTGGTATCTCATCGGCTCGACCAGAATCAGCCTTGCGGCGCGGACCGCGCTTGATGATGTTGTGGCCGGGGGAAGTGAGAGGCACGTCCCGGCCATCGTCCCGGCCGAGCTGGTCATGTTGGCAGAGAAACGACGCCTGATTTTTGACTTCAAACGAATGGTGGAAACTCTCCGCTCGCTGGCGGGCTTTCAATTCACGTCGCTCCAACCCGATACGGTTCTCCGCGCCCAGGCGCTTGTGGCCCTGACCGATATTCATGATCGCCTCATCGTCGCCGAGTCGCTTGAAAGCAACGCCACCCTCATCACTCGTGATCAGGCCATCGCCGCTTCGGGGTTGGCCTCAGCCCTGTGGTGAGGCGAAGAAGTAGCTTTTGCGTTCGTCGGCGTCGTCATACGTCACCACGCCCCGCGCCCGGTTAAGCCAGAGGAAGTTGAGCTGCGCAAAGTCGCTGCCGGTGCTGGCCGTGTGGATGAGCAGGGCACACAGCAGGTAGAAGCGAAACGGCTCGAAGGCGAAGGCGGCGACGAGCAGCGCCGCACTCAGGACAACGAACGGCGTAAGGGCGACAAGGGCAAAGCGGCGTGCGTCCAGCACGAAACGGTGCGCCAGGGCGTAGGCATACAACTGCCGCAGCGAAAAGGCGAAGCGCACCTCGCGCGCGCCGAGCAGTTTGTAAGCCAGGCCGTGCAAACCTTCATGAACGGGGAAGAGTAAGACAAAACCTACAACCCCCAGCCCAAAGCCGGTTAGCCAGTCATCCACGCCGTAACGGTTTACGAAGGCCACGCGCCCAATCGCCGCCAGCACGCCCAGCGAGAAGGCATAGTGCCCCCAGATGAGCCAACTACGCTTTTGCCAGTAATACGTGTTGGTGAAGTCGCCGAGGTCGTCATGACTGACCTCGGCAAGCAGGGTGTAGCGCGGGTCGGCGAGGGACATAGCGGCGATCTATCAAATCACGCAAATCGGCGCGAAGTCGGGCACGTTTCGCGCAGCTCGACGCTTGCGTATTACGTGTTGCGTATTCCATATCGTAGGGTGGGCACGAAGCTCCGCTCGTTTCGCCCAACCTGGTGCCAAGACTATTCTTCGTCGCCGCCGAGGATGCGCGCGGCGCGCTCGCCGATGGGGTCATCGTCCTTGCCGATGAAGACCTCGCGCGTCTTGCCGCCGGCCTGCTCGCGGCCCACGATGCCCATCTGCTTCAGCTCGTCCATCAGCCGGGCGGCGCGCGGATAGCCGATGCGCATCTTGCGCTGGAGCAACGAAGCGCTGGCCGTGCCGTACTTCTTGACGATTTCGATGGCCTGTTCAATCTGACGGTCTTTGTCTTCGATGGCCCGCTCGCGGGCGAGCATCTCGTCCCACGGCGCAGCCGGGGCAGGCGCAGTCTTCTCTGCTCCGCCCTTGCCTGCCTTCAGGATTTCGGCTTCGGCGGCGGCCTCGGCCTCGACGTCGGCCTGCGGCTCATCGGCGTACTCCTCGGCCTGCTCGCGCCACCAGCTCACGATTCGGTCTACTTCCTTATCGCTGACGAAGCTGCCCTGCAGGCGCACAGGGGCGGGCATGTCCGCCGACTGGAAGAGCATATCGCCCTTGCCCAGCAGCGTCTCTGCGCCGACCGTGTCGAGGATGACGCGCGAGTCAATGCCGGAGGCGACCGCAAAGGCGATGCGCGCCGGGAAGTTGGCCTTGATCAGGCCGGTGACCACGTCGGTGCTGGGGCGCTGCGTGGCGACGACGAGGTGGATGCCGGTGGCGCGTGCCATCTGCGCCAGCCGCACCACCATGCGCTCGGTCTCGTCAGGGGCCTGCATCATCAGGTCGGCCAGCTCGTCTACGAAGACGACGATGCGCGGCAGGCGCTCACTGTCTTTGCGTCGGGACATCCTGGCGTTGTAAGCGTCCAGGTTGCGTGCGGCCACGGCTTCAAACAATCTGTAGCGTCGCTCCATCTCGCGCACTGTCCAACGCAACACGCCCAGGATGCGCGTTAGCTCGGTCTCGACTTTGCCGTAGAGGTGCGGCAGGCCGTTGAAGCGCACCAGCTCTACCATCTTTGGGTCAATCATCACCAGTCGTAGGTCGTCGGGCGTGTTGTTGACAACCAGGCAGGTGACCAGCGAGATGATGCACACACTCTTGCCCGAGCCGGTGGTGCCGGCGATGAGCAGATGCGGCATTGAGCCGAGGTCGGCGGCCACCGCTGCGCCGGAGGTGTCGCGGCCGAGGGCGATGGCCAGGGGTTTGTTGATCCGTTGAAAGGCCTCGGACTCAAGAATGGGGCGCAGGCCCACGATGCTGGTACGGCGATGCGGCACTTCGATGCCGACATAGTTCTCGCCCGGCACCGGGGCTTCGATGCGGATGCTGGGCGCAGAGAGTGCCAAGGCAATGTCTTTGTGGAGCGAGGCGATCTGCGCGACGCGCACTTTCCATTGCCTACTTGCACCGTCCGGCCCCGGCTTCTCCACAAAGCCCGGCTCGACCTGGTACTGCGTCACGCTCGGGCCGACGCGCGCGCCCAGGACGTTGATGGGCACGCCGAACTCGCTCAAGGTCTTGGCGATGAGGGAGGCCGTCTCGTCAATTTCCTTCTGCGCAGGCCGACGCAGGTCGGTGTTGTCAAGTAGGTCGAGGGGCGGTAGGCGGCGGTCACGCTTCTTTTTGGGCTTGATCTCATCGGCTACGGTCTCCACCGGGACGTGCAGCCGTTCAGTGGCAGAAAGTTTCGGCTTCGCGCGCGCCGTCGTTGTAGTCTCAATGGCCGAACGCTGTCTCTCTACCGGGCTGCGGTCCTTAGGGCCGGCCTTCGCCTTGTCCAGAGGTAGGGGCAGTTGCTGCGGCTCAGCTGCGCGCGGTGCGGCAAAGCCCTGCGCGGCGAACCAGGCGCGCAGGCGCGCCAACCGATCGGCAGTGACATCAAGCGCGAAGAGCAGACTGAGCAGAAAGACTGCACCGAAGCCAAAGGCATCTGCCGGCGGCGGGAGGACACGCGCGACGGCGTAGCCGAGACCCCAACCGATAAGGCCGCCTCCCTGCCCTTCGAGCGCCAGCGCCAGTGTGCCGCCGGCCAGCAGGTTGAACAAGCCGAGCAAAGCAAACAGCGCAACTTCGGCGGCGATGAGGCGGCCCCAACGCAACGGCGGAAGGCGGCCGAGGTTGTAGAGCAAAATGAGTGCACCGACCCAGCCCAGCGAGAGCGCCACCGGCCACACCCCCCAGCCAAACCACATGCGCAGCAGACCCACCCACCAGTCGGTGAGCGCGCCGGAAGTCAGACCGAGCAGACCGAGCAGGCT
>JAVQXV010000278.1:0-3598 GCA_033577755.1 Anaerolineales bacterium | reverse complement strand
TGAGCCTTTCCCTTTACACGCTCGACCTTCTCCGCTAACCTTCTGTGATGTCCACCGTTATGGAACTGCCGCTGGTCGTTCGCAAGCTGACCTTCACGTATCGCAACCGGCCTGCGCCGGCCCTAAAGGACATCGAGTTCGAAGTCCGGCCCGGCGAGCTGCTGTTGATTGCCGGAGCGAGCGGCTGTGGCAAGACCACCCTGATGCGCTGCATCAACGGCCTGATTCCGCGCAGTTACAAGGGCGAGCTAAAGGGCACCATCCACATCTTTGGGCAGGACATCCGCCCGCTACCGCTGGCCAAGATTTCGCAATTCGTAGGCACGGTGCTGCAAGACCCTGAGCGCCAGATCCTCGGCGCCAAGGTCGTCAACGAGGTCGCCTTCGGTCTGGAGAACCTAGGGCTCCCGCGCGCCGAGATCATCCAGCGCGTGGACGAGGCGCTGGCCTACCTGAAGATTTCGCACCTGCGCGAGCGCGAGACGTTCCTACTCTCCGGCGGCGAAAAGCAGAAGGTGGCGCTGGCCGGCGTCCTGGCGATGCGCCCGCGCCTGATCCTGCTCGATGAGCCGCTGGCCAGCCTCGACCCGGCCAGCGGCCTGGAGACTCTGGCGCTGGTGCGCCGGCTGGCCGATGAGGGCCTGACGATCGTGATGGTCGAGCACCGCGTGGAAGACGTATTGAAAATTTCGCCTGACCGGGTGATGTTCATGCAGAACGGCGCGATCCGTTACCTGGGCGACCCGGCGGGGTTAGTTAATGCGGTGGACTACCGCGAGGTCAAGCTGCCGGCGCGGTTGATCATCCAGAAGGCGGCAAGTGAGCCGCCCGTTGCCGACGGGCAGCCCGTCCCCGCGCCGATCCGCCCCACGACTGAACCGGCTGAGCCGCTGGTCCGCTTCGAGAACGTTGCCTTCGGCTACGAAGCGGGAACCGAGGTGCTGCACGGTATCACGCTCGACATCCACCGCGGCGACGTGATTGCGGTGCTGGGGCCGAACGGCGCGGGCAAGACGACGTTCGTCAAACACGCCATCGGCCTGCTCAAGCCCAAAGCCGGGCGCGTGCTGGTGAACGGGCGTGACACGCGCGAATCCAGCGTGGCGGAGATAGCGCAGACCCTCGGCTACGTCTTTCAAAGCCCGAGCCACATGCTCTTTGCGCCCACCGTCCGCGAAGAGCTGGCCTTTGGCCCGACGAACCTGCGCCATACGCCGGCAGAGATCAAGCATGAAGTGAAGGAGGCGCTGCGAATCGTCAATCTGGAAGATAGAGAACAGGACTCGCCGCTGTCACTGTCCTTTGGTCAGCAGAAGCGCGTCAGCATCGCCGCCATCCTGGCCATGCGCTCGCGCATCCTGGTGATGGATGAACCGACGGCCGGGCAGGACTACAAGAACTACCTGAGTTTCATGGATGCCATCCTGCGCCTGCCGAACTTTGAGGCCATCTTGTTCATCACCCACGATGTGGACTTGGCGGTGATTTATGCCAATCGGGTAATCATCATCTCCGATGGGCAGGTGGTCGCCGACGGCGCACCGCCGGATGTGCTCTGCGACTTCGAGAGGCTCCGGCAGTGCCGGCTGGTGCCCACCTCTTTGCTGGAGGCCAATCTGGAGCACCTGCCGCGAACCGGGCGTTTTATGCGGGCCGAAGCTTTGGCCCACATCTAATCCTATCATTCCATCGAGAAAGGAGACTTCATGGACCGCAAACTTACTTCCGTCGCAGGGGCACTCATCGTTACCTTCCTTATCTTTCTGGGGATGGTTTACATCGGGGGGAACATGCTGGGGATCGCCAGCCTGCAAACCGGCGAGAATCCGGTGCTGCGCTTCGCCTTCGTCTTTCTCGGCCTGCTGATTGTGTTCGCCATCTACTATCTGACGCGAGACAGCGCTGCCTGGGTTGTGGGCACGCGCGAAGTGGTGTACATGGCCATCGGAGCGGCGCTGTACGCCATCTTCTCCTGGCTGTTCAACGGCACCGTCTTCGTCGTACCGTCCATCAGCCAGGTGGCACTGCGCCCGGCCATCTGCATCCCGATGTTCTTCGGCTACGCCTTCGGGCCGGTGGTCGGGTTCTTCTCCGGCGCGGTCGGCAACATGGTCGGCGACGCGCTCACCGGCTTCGGTCTCTCGCCGCAGTGGAGCGTGGGTAACGGGCTGGTCGGTTTCGTCTCCGGGCTGGCTATGCTCTTCCCCGACAAGCGCAAGAGCCTCAACACCTTGCTGATTGTGGGCGGTGTGCTGGTGGCATTGGCCGTGGCGCTCTACATCTTCAACCCCACCATCCCGAACATGCTGTTCTTCGACCCGGCGAACAACATCTTCGGCGATGCGCAGATTTCGGTGTTCGCCGGCGTGTCGATCCTGGTGGGATTTGTGCTCGTGCTGGCCGTCCGCTTCCTGGTGAAGAACGAAGATGTGGCAGCGGCGGTGGCCTGGGCTATGCTCGGCAACCTGCTCGGCATCGGCTTCGCCGCCATCTCCGATATCTGGATCAACGGCTACAGCCTGCCGGCGACGATGGTGGGCCAGTTCCTGCCGGCGGCCGGCCCCAACCTGATTTTCGGTGCCATCCTCGTGCCGCTGCTCATCCTCGCCTACTCGGCGGTGCAACGGCAAACAGGTCGGTAATCCCCAACGAAATACGGAATACGCAACACGCAACACGTCTTGTCAAAATGTGTTGCGTGTTGCGTGGTTCCCGACGACCATCGGCGTATGCTCGTCACCTGGCGCTACCGCAAACGCCGCTCGCTCATCCAGTGGTTTGACCCCCGTGCCTGGCTGATCTTCTTCGGCTGCTTTATGGTGGCGACGGTCTCGTTCTGGGACCTGCGCTACCTGCTGGTCCTCTGCGGCATTTCCCTGTTTGTGCTCTTCACCTCCGGCGTGCAGTGGCGCGAGATTCGTCGCGCTTTTCTCTTCATCGTCGCCTTCATCGCATTCTATGCCTTCTTCACGTTCCTCACGGGGCGAGGCGGCAGCGAGCTGTATGCTGATGAACACCTGATCCGCCGCCTGAGCGCGCCGTTCACCCTCTTCGGCTGGCAGCCCACCCTGGATATCACTGTCGAGCGGGTCTTCTTTGCCCTCAGCCAATTCGTGCGCGTCTTTAGCCTGGCCGTCATGACCATCCTCATCCCCTACACACTCAACCCGGCGCTGTATGGGGTCACTTTTCGACGGCTGGGGCTGCCGGATAAGATCGCCTACGCTATGGACCTGACCATGCGCTTCGTGCCCACATTCGCACGCGACTTCGCCATGACGATGGACGCGCAGCGCGCTCGCGGCTATGAGCTGGAGAAAATCCGCGGCGGCCCAATCCAGCAAGTGCGCAAACTGGCGCCGCTGATTGTGCCGGTAACCATCCATGCCATCGTCGGCGCGGAGGACACGATTGACGCGATGGACTTGCGCGCCTTCGGCACGCAGCCGCGCACCTGGCTGGACGAGTTGACCTATCGCCCGCACGACCGCGTGCTCATCGCCTTTGGCGTGGTTCTAATGTTCGTCTCCCTCTCTCTTGCTGTGCTGGGCTACGGACAGTTCTGGGTGCCCGAAGCGGCGTTGCGCGCCTGGGGGAA
>JAVQXV010000021.1:0-29211 GCA_033577755.1 Anaerolineales bacterium | reverse complement strand
TGATTACGCTGAAGCTTACGGTCAGTGTCCTCAGTGCCTTCAGCAGCTCAGCGATGAACGCTGAAGCGCTGATGGGGCTGATTACGCTGAAGCTTACGGTCAGTGTCCTCAGTGCCTTCAGCAGCTCAGCGATTCAGCGTTTCTGGTTGATCAATCGTCTAACTTCCAATTTAGGGCCACCGAAGTTGATAAGCAGACCTACCTCGAAGCCGGAGGCCTTGAGATAGGAAAGCGTCTGAATGTAGTCCACGTCCTCCAGCGCGGCTTTGGCCTTCGTTTCGACCATGCAAACGTCAACGACGAAGTCCACGCGCTTGCGGCCCAGTTTTTCACCTTTGTAGTGAACGTCAATCCAGACTTCGCGCGCGTGTTTCTGCCCGCCGGCCCGAAGCTCCTTCGACATCGCCCGCTGGTAGAAGACTTCCTTAAAGCCGGGGCCGAGGGTGCGATGCACTTCCTGTGCGGCAGCGATGATCCGGGCGGTGAGTTCCGAGTGCGGATACTCCGGCCTGACATGCAGGTTGTCCATCATAGCCTCCTGAATCGCTGAAACGCTGAGAACACTGAAAGCGCTAAGAGAAAAAGGAGTTTGGTCAAAGCATGTCGGCAAGCTTGTCTCCTTGATGTTGCGATGCCGAACGCACCGAAGGTGTTAGTTTTCAACGTCATCAGCAAGATCGGCGTTTCAGCGAAGGTGTCGCCCTTCACCAAACCGATGAATTCACCGTTTTCAGCGTCATCAGCAAGATCGGCGTTTCAGCGAAGGTGTCGCCCTTCACCAAACCGATGAATTCACCGTTTTCAGCGTCATCAGCAAGATCAGCGTTTCAGCGATTAGTTGTTTGGTACCTCCTGCGGCGCCATCACAAAGGCCCATTCATAGGCGAAGAGGCCAACCAGCGACAGCAGCCCGGCGATGGCGAGCGCCGTAAGAGAAGCGCCGGCAAAGACGACGATGGCCAGTGGCAGGAGCAGCCCGCCGATCAGGCTGAACCAGTAGTAATTCCGATATCGCCCGTGAGTGATCAGGTGCGCGGCGGTCGCCGCCACCTGGCTGGCGTGCGGCACGGCGAACTCCGCGCCGAGGGTGAGCGCCAGATTGACGAGCAGGCTCAGGCCGAACGTCCACGCCAGCACACGAACCGCCTCCGGCGCCGGATTGACGAACCACGCCGCAATCAACAGTGCGGCGGCCCCGGCCATCACCGCCTGCACGAACATGTGCCAGGGCAGGAGCGTGCTCTGCCACAAATCGCGGCCCTCGGCCTGCGCGAAGAGGAAGGCGGTGTACACGGCGGAGAGGATAGCCAGAATAATCCCCGGCCATAACAGGAGATTGGAGATAGAGAAATTGGCCAGCTGGCCGAGGAAGTAAAGGCCGCCGACGCCGGAGAAGCCGACGAGGATGAACGCGCCCCGCGCCAGCCACGAGCGCCACTGCGGGCGAATCAGAATCGTCCAGAACCGATCCGGCCGATCCAGATCCCACACGAGGAAGAGAGTGTTGAGGCCGATAAAGAGGAGCGAGAGAAAGGTAGCGATCGAGGTGAAGAAGGGCGTGGCCGGCAGGAAACCGAGGGCAAGGCCTAGCCCGGCGACGATGAAGATGCCTGCGCCGATAGCCTTCGCGACGAGATAGGCAGGTACCTGCCAGTGCCAGGGAATCTTGTGCGGGACGTTGTACGTTTCGCGCGGCGCGGCGGCAGAGGCCACCAGCGCACTCGCCATGTTGCCGTTGCCGATATGAATCGGCCCGCGCCAGTCGCCGCGCCCGTGGTCGGGCCACATCGCCCACAACATCCCGCCCTCCTGCGAGGCCAGGCCCGGCACGATGGCGGCCTCTTCCGCGTCCACGTAGAACAGCTTGGGCCGGGTGCCCTGCTCCGGTTTGCGGGCGCGCACCTGCTGAGTCGCCAGCACGCGGGCGATTTCGGAGTTCGGGTCGTCCATGTCCCCGGCGATGATGGCGTGCTCGGGGCAGACGATGACGCACGCCGGCTCCAGGCCCACCTCGATGCGGTGGGCGCAGTAGTGGCACTTGGCGGCGGTGTGCGTCTCGGGGTCAATGTAGATGGCATCGTAAGGGCAGGCCTGCATGCAGGCTTTGCACCCGATGCAGCGCTCGGGGTCGAACTCGACGATGCCGTCCTTGCGCTGATACATCGCCGTCACCGGGCAGATGTACACACATGGCGGATTGGCGCAGTGGTTGCAGCGTGTCACCTGAAAGTAGCGGCGCGTGTTCGGGAACACGCCCTTCTCAGTGTACTTTACCCAGGTGCGGTTGACGCCGAGCGGCACTTCGTTCTCGCTCTTGCATGCCGTGGAGCAGGCGTGGCAGCCGATGCACTTGCGGTTGTCAATGACGAAGCCGTAGTTCATAGCCACTCCTAAATCTGCCTTCTACCAAAGCCTTGTGCTAAAATGCAGCCATGCCCGACAGTGCTGTTGCTGCTGAACCATTCATAGAAAAGGTTCGGGCCGTCGCTCGCCGGAGAATTTTGTATTTGCCGCACGCTGTCGAACAGATGAATGCGCCGGACGAGCTGATCACTGCCGAAGAAGTACGGGCTGCGATCTTTGACGGCGAAATAATTGAGGAGTATCCCGAAGATGTACGTGGTCATAGTTGCTTGATGCTCGGTCTCTCACTTGTAAATAATAGACCAGTTCATATCGTTTGCGCGCCAAAGGAAGATTATCTGGCAATCATCACGGCCTATTTGCCCGACCCGGACAAATGGTCGCCCGATTTCAGGAAGAGAGTGACCCGATGAAGTGCTTACATTGTCAAGGCGAGTTGAAACAGAGCAAAGTTCCTTATGCGGTCAACCGGCGCGGTTATCATTTCATTATTGACGGCGTGCCAGCTTGGGTTTGTTCGCAATGTGGTGAACCGTTGTTCGATGAAAAGCAGGTGGATGCAATCCAGCAAATTATTCGGAACATGGATGCCGCCTTACCGTTGGTCTTGCAGGTTACCGCCTGATCAACTCCCGCGCGCACAGAATTCCATCCACGCTTCCATCCCTGCGCCGCGCAAACGTTCCATCGCCACGCTCCAATCCCGTTCTGGCTCACTCTCTAAAATAGCCTGCTCGATGACGCCGTCGCGCAGGCGGAAAGCAGCGCGCACCGCATGACCGTCAATCACGCCCTCAGCATAGCGGATGAATACGCCACGCGAGATTTTGAGCGCAGTCATCGGCTTTGCGCCGTTGGCGCGCAGATGGAGCCATCGGTAGGAAACGAGCCGTTTGGCAACCTGTTTGATCTTCTCGGTTTCGGCTTCGCTCAATTTGCCCGGCTCGAGGGGCCGGTTAAGGGCGCGGGCAAATTCATCCATCAGCCGGTATCGAACTTCGTCGGGCGAGACGGGGCGCGGCAGTTCAGCCCACAAGGTCGTGACCTGTTCTCGCAGCGCCTCGGCGGCTAACCGGCGGAACGACTCCGACGGCGTCCGCCATGCGCGCGTCATCGCCTCGTAGTTGAAATCGAACAGCACGTTGCCCACCACCACCGCGGCTTCCCCGATCCGCCCGCCGCCGATTCCGGCGATCCGCCGGCCATTGATTTCAATCTCGTTCTCGCCACGCAGTTCGGCGTTCAGACCCAGCCCGCGCAGAGTCGCCACCGGCGCGGCCAACAGGCGCGCATAGATGCGATCCACGGTGGCCGGGACGCGACGATGGTGAAAAACGCACTGGTAAAACAACTGGTTCACGTCGAGGTAGGTTGCGCCCCCGCCCACCCGTCGCCGGACGATGGGCAAGCCCATGCGAGCACAGGCCTTTCGATCCAACACCGACTCCAATTCCTGGTGGTAGCCGATACACAGATACGGCTGGAGCGGTTGCGCCAGCAGGATCGTATCCGGCGAGTCTTCGGTCATCATCTCGGCCAGGGCGTGATAGACCGACTGGGTATTGAGCCAGCGGGTGGGGCCAAGGTCGAGAAGGCGAATGGGAGGCATGGGAGAGATTAGAGACCGGTAATCGGTAGTTGGTAGTTCTGCCAGACTTCTTCCAATCTCATTTGCTGCCGTATTTGAATCAGATCTTCCGCGTTCGGAAGGAAGGGATAGTCGCGGAACTCTTCACCGGGGCGGTATGAACCATAGGGCCGGTTGCAGGCCATGATGCCGTTGCGGTCGGGGCAGCCGTTGGTCATAAACGGCAGGCCGGTGTTGATGGCGACTTCTACCACGAGATCGGGCGCGTGAATGCGGACGAGGTTACCTTCGGGATCGAACTCGAGCGCCTCGCGCGGCAGATCGTGATTCTCGATCAAGTATTTGGTCAATTGGATTCGCCGCCAGCGATGGATGGGTGCGCGGGGGACAGCCTGCATCGCCGTGCCGGGTTCAGGGTTGAAGGAAAAGAGGTAGCCGGCGATCTGCTCCGATTTGAGTTGATAGAACAGGTCAATCAGTTCGCGGTCGGTTTCACCGAGGCCGACGATGATGTGGCAGTTGACCTTCATCGGCCCGAAGAGTTGACGCGCGGCACGGATGATGCGCCAGTGATAATTCCAGTCGTGTGGGCCTTTGACCCCGCGCCCGCGCGTGTGATAGAAAACATCTTCGGAGGCCGCGTCCAGCCCCACGCCGATGATGTCGGCCCCGGTCTCTTTGATGCAAACCAGCCGCTCTTCGTTCAAGGTGGTGGCCGATACAAGGGCGGAGATCGGCACGTCGCTCAGGCGACGCACCCGCCGGATCATGTCAATGAGGTCGTCATAGGCGCGATGGTCTTGCACCTGCGCAATGCACACCCGGCCAATCGAGTCGGCGTGTTCGGCGATCTTCTCGGCCACCAGATCGGTAGGGAACAGCGGCCAGGCGACACGGATGAAGGTGTTGTCTTCAGGGACGCCGGGGCGCTCGCGCGCCAGCCCACAGTACGAACAGTTGGCGTAGCACCCCTCCGGGTAATTCTGCAGCAGATTGATGCATCGGCAGCGCACGTCGCGGAACATACGGCCCGGTTTAAGGCCCAGTTCAATCGCGGCAGCCATCGAGATGCGCACGTAGTCAGGGCTGATCTGCAATTGCTCAGCCTGCTCGCGGGATGAAAGTGTTACTTTGGCCATAGTATCCTTTGGCTGGTGGTAGATTCCATCTGCTATCTGCTATCCGCTATCCGCTATCCGCTATCTGCTATCTGCTATCCGCTACCATTGCACGCCACAACAAGCATCCACAAACCTCGGTCGGAGGCCGCGCTCGCGGGCATAGGCGACGATGCCCTCGGCAGGATAGGCGATGCCGTCCAATCCGGCATCCACGGCGGCGCGATCAATCTCGGCCTTGAGCCTGCCCAGCGGGCGCGCGCATCCCAGCATGACGGGTGTTTCGGGCAACGTGCGGCGGGCGAGGGCAAAGAAGTCGGCGATCTGCGAAACCGGCGGCGGCGTCACAGCCACCATCGGCGTACCGTTCAGGGGCATAAGGATCACCAACACCAGAAATCTGCGCGCGTGGCGCGCAATCATCTCCAGCGCTTTCCATTCACCGCGCATTTGCCCGTAGTGCAGACCGATGAGGATATGTGGCACCGCCGGGACACGATGGCGTTCGAGGCGCTCGAGCACGGCCTCGTACTCGGCGGTCGTCGCGTCGAGGTGATAAACCTCGCGGATGGTCGCGTCATCGCCGATGATATCCACCATGGCGCCATCCACGCCCACCTCGGCCAGGCCTGCCACGGTTTCCTCATCGGGCAGGCCGGGGTGGACACGGATGATCAGGCCTAACTCACGGCGCACCCGGATCAAGTCCGGGATGTGGTGCAGGAGCGGCACACGCCCGTGCCGGTCGCAGCCGCCGGAGATCAATACTCCGCGCGCGCCGCGCTCCGCCAGCGCACAGCACAAATCGAACAGCGAACCATCGAACCGCGGCAGCGCAGTCATACCTTCCAGGACGTGCATCTTGCAATGTTCACAGGCCAGGGCGCACGCCGTCCCGGTAACGCTAATCGAGACGAACCGTTCGACGTTCTGCGTCGCATACTCAGACGTTTTGAAGCGCCGCAAGCCGGGGGTGTGAAAGATAATCTCTCGCTCAGGCATAGGCGCTTTCGGGGTTGACAAAACAGCCATACGGATCGGCGCGCGCAACAGACTCAGCAACCTGTGCACGGCGAATGGCCTGTTGAACGGCCTGGGTAAGCGCGTCCAACGGGATGGTGGCAAGGTCAGAGGCGCGCGCGGCGTAGAGGTGCGCCAGTCGCGCGGCAACAGCCCTCGGTTCAGCAGACTGCCAGCGCAGCCCCGCCTCGAGGTCGGCTATCGCGCCTTCGGCGGCAAAGAAATCACCACCGATGAACACCGCTTTAAGAGTGTTGCCCGCCAACGTGACGCGCACATCAAGCAGACCGCCGGGCGTTTTGACTTTCGCCGAACCGGTCATATCGGCGACGGCGGTGGTCTGGTTCACCCATTCGGCAGTATCGTACTTGCGAGATTGGAGATGAGAAATGGCTTCGCGTTCGACAGAGGTGAAATCTCCGGGCACAAGCGAGACGCCGAACGCCGCGGTATACCCTTCGGCGACCCGCGCCCGGACTTCATCCAATTCAACCTCGCACCCCATCTCGCGCCGGACTGTCGTGATGCGATCGGCGACGGTGGCAATTTCCTTGTCGGAGATTTTCTCGAAGGGCGTCTTTAGCACACGCAGCATGAGCGGGATATCCAGGCCGACGAGCAGCGAGGCGTGAAAAAGCAAGCCGGAGCGTGGGGGCGTCGAGGGCGCTGAAGCGGGCTGCACCGGTGCGTGCGCCCGGTAGATTCCCAGCCCGACGATCTTTCTGCCGTTCACTTCGATATCATTCTTGCGCCGAAAGCTGGCCGGGATGCCGAGCGATTGCAGGGCTATAACGATGCCCTGCGAAAACCGAGCCATCAGCTCGCGAGCGCGATGGTACGAGTCGTCGCCGGTCCCGGGCAGAGTCAGGGCCACGCCGAGTTGATCGGCGCCCATCAGGATGGCGCCGCCGCCGGTGGGGCGGCGATTGATAGAGATGCCGTGCGCCAGGCAATACTCGCGGTGCACTTCATGGTCTACATTTTGGAAGCGCCCGACGAGCGCGCAATGTGAGCGATAGGTGTACAACCGCAAAGTCGGCTGGCTCTCGCCTGCGCCCACGCGCGTGGCCAGACAGTCGTCGGCAGCCAGGCCGAAGGAAGCGGAGACGCCGTCATCGGTGATAAGACGCCAGTGGATCATGGCCAATGGCAGATGGTGCTACGCGCTCGGCTAATCAATCCATCCCTGCGCCCGGTACCGCTCGATCTCCGCCTCGACCCACGGCCCCAGGTCTATGCCATGGACAAGCGCGGCGGATTCGCGCGCCCAGTCGGAAGGGATGAGCCGGGCGATCCAACCCTCACCGTAAGGGTCACGGTTGATCAGGCCGGGATCGCGCAAAACCGCCTCGTTGTGGGTAGCGATGAGGCCGCTCACCGGCGCAATCAGGTCGCCGACCATCTTGGCGGCCTCCACGCTGCCCATGGCTTCGCCGCGCCGCACCGGGACGCCGATGGCGTGCAGTGAGAGGTAGGCGATATCGCCGAGCGATTCAAGGCCGAGCACATCCAGGCCGATGGTCACAGCGTCGCCGTCAGGCCGCGCCCAGACGTGAGCCGAGCGGTCATAGTAAAGCTCGGCAGGGAATGAGTAGCGAGCATTGATGAGCATAGTGCCTCCAGAATGAACATGGGGAACCAAAGGGCAGGAAACTTTTGGCCACTGAAGCGTCCTTCAGCTCCCACTTTCGTCTACACATCGAAAACACCTCACCTGCAATTCATCAATCTTCCTCCGGTAAGCCTCGACTGCCGCCGCACCCGTTAGCAGGTGCGCGCGTTCGGCGTCCAGGTTCGTCGGACGCACTTTCACCAGCCAGCCCGCGCCGTAGGGATCGCGGTTGGCGATCAGGATGTCCTTCTTGAACGCCTCGGCGTTGGTGGCCAACAACTCGCCGCTGAACGGCATTGGGAACGGCCCCACCCATTTGGCCGACTCAATGGTGGCTGCACTCTGTCCCTGACGCAACACCTTGCCGACCTTCTTGAACTCGATATTGACCAGTTTGCCGCCGCGCGTCTGCGCAACGTCGGTCATACCCAACACCGCGAGATCGCCCTCGAACCGTATCCACACATCGCGGTCGAGGTCGAAATAAAGGTCTTCGGGAATGTCACAGCCGTAGTAGAGCATGGCCGATGGACGATGATGGCAAATAGCAGATAGCGGATGGCGGATGGCAGATAGCAGATGGCAAGTAGCAGATAGGAGATGGCGGAGGGTAACACGCGATCAACTGTGCGCGATCTGCTATCAGCCATAAGCTATCCGCTATAGGCCTGTCACCATCAGGGTTTAGCCGCCGTCGCCGCCTGAAGCTCGCCGGGGCGGCCCGCACAGTCAATCTTCTGCTCGATGAGGAAGGCGGTGTATTTCTCGATGGCCGCCGCGCCCGTCACCAGGTCGGCCTTGTCGGCTTCCCAGTTATCGGGCTTCACGCGGACGTACCAGCCTGCGCCATAGGGATCGGTGTTCAGGATGGACGGTCTGGCCTTGACCTCGGCGTTCGCGGCGACGATGGTGCCGGAGAGGGGCGCCGTCACCGGCCCCACCCACTTGCCGCTCTCCACCGTCCCGGCGCTCTTGCCCTTCTTCAGCGGCTTGCCCGCCTCCTTGGGCGTGGCCGTGACGATGGTCCCCGCCAAATGCTGAGCTGCGTCGGTGATGCCGATGGTCACCGTGCCATCGGCTTCGGGGCGCGCCCAGACATGCTTCTCAGGCCAGTAGTACAAATCTTCGGGAACGTTGCAGTTGTTGCAGAGTGCCATTGGCTTTCTCCTGTGAACTTCAGTTCGATAAGCTTTCGACCCCGGCAGCGTTGGGATGTTTCTCTTCCAGGTGATAGAGCAGCTGATCGAAGGCCACCAGCGCAATCTCGGCCTTGTACTCTTCGAGAAAGCGCGGGTCCCTGTAGCGCGGCTTAACGGCATGCTGATACTTCAGCTTGCACACCGGGCAACCGATGACGTAGCGCATCTTGCCGGTCATCCCGTCGTGCTCCGTCATCACCTGCTCAAGATGCGCCTCGGCGAGATGGCGGTGCAGCCTCATGCGCGGGCCTTCGAAGTCGCAATAGGGGCACTTCATAGCAGGGCGATCACGCGGGTCGGCCCGCCCGTCGCTCCGGCGATTTTCGGGCCGCCCACGACTGCCGTGGCGCCTTTGGCCGGCAGTTGCCCCAGGTTGGCGACGCATTCAATGCCCCAGCGGTTGGCCGGCAACCACTTGTAGTGCACCACGAAATCGGCCGAGGGGCCGTAGTCCAGGCTCAGCGTGTCTACGAAGATTCCCTTCACGTCGCGTTCGGCCAGCAGGAACTCGATGGCCTCGATGTGAAAGCCGGGGAAGTGCATCACCTGTTTGTCGTCGGCGTTGCGGAACTTGGCGGTCTGGGCGTAGGCATCCCAGCCGCTGTACATGGCCACGATGCCTCCCTGTGGGATCGGCCCATGTTTGCCTTCCCAGGCTTTCAAATCGTCCAGCGTCAGTTGCGCATCGGGGTTACTCTCGGCTTTGGCACGGATGTCCACCACGGCCAGCGGCCCGACCAGATTGTCCACCGGGATCAGGTCGGCGCTGTCCCGATCGGAGAAGTGGAAGGGCGCATCCATGTGGGTACCGGTGTGCTCCACCAGCAGCCATTTGTACATGTTGTAGCCATCAGCAGCCAGAGTGACAATCGTTTCGAATTCCAGCTGCTTCTCACCGCCGTAGGTCGGGAACTCCGGCGTAAGGGTGTGGGTCAAATCCACTACACGACTGAACGAGTATTTTGGGCCTTCGGCGGCGGGGGATGGGGCTGACGGGGCGCAGGCGGAGGCCGCCGTCGCCGCTGTCGCAACTCCGGCCAGCTTCAGAAAATTGCGGCGGCTCATGCTTTGTACGAGCTTTGCCTGACACAATGGGACGCACATGGCAACCTCCCAGCGCAAGTGAAATGCTTTTGGCCGCCCACGTGTAGCGACCACTTAATTTCATGCGCAGACTGCAACTACTCAGCCGTCTTGATTTATCCGCAGATTATGCATCCTTTCACAGAGGAAATCTGTGACCATCTGTGAGTGCACTGAAAAAAGGTCATGATTGAAACGCTTGGCCGCCACATATGTTGCTTTTGTTGCAATCTCGGCGCCATATATGGTGGCCTTTGCGCCTGAAAAGTAGTTTTTTTCAGTCCACTCATCTGTGACATCTGTGGATTCTTTTCAACGGCTGGAAGCTATAGCCTGAGCAATTACCGCAGACCTTCGAAGCGTCTCTCAGGTACTCAGCGCACTTCCCGAATCAGCGACATCAGCGATTTCGCCGTCACCGTGCCGATATCGCCAATCAATCTCACCAGCGCTGTGCCGCCCGCCGTGATCTGTACGTGATCGGTATCAATGTTCCGTGCGGCGAGGCCCACCTGCACCAGGTCGTTCACGCGCTCGGAGAGCGCCAGCCGACCAAGGCCAATCGCCCGTTCGAGTTCGGCGATGGGCGACGAAGTATGCGCCGCTAGAAACTTAAGAATGGCAAAGTTCGTCGGGTCGGCGGCGGCGCGCAGGGCGCGCAGGGCCATATCGGTGGCGGCCTCGCGCAACGCGGCTTCATCCTGCGAAGCCAGCCAGTGGCCGGTCCCCGATTCCAGCCGGTCAAGACGGTCGGCCATTCGCGCCAGGTCTCTCAGACGGGCGGCGAGGACGGTGGAGAGGTCGGTGAGGCCCTGAGCCATGCCTTCGAGTCACCGAGGCACTGAAGCGGCT
Source organism: Anaerolineales bacterium (assembly GCA_033577755.1). GTDB lineage: Bacteria > Chloroflexota > Anaerolineae > Anaerolineales > UBA6663 > JANWXR01. The sequence goes on along the minus strand of JAVQXV010000021.1, from coordinate 18,375 downwards.
GATTTCGCCGACTCGGCGTCAGGAGCGGGCGCAGCCCAGTCCATCGCCTCGGCCACCAGCTGAATCACATCGCGCACTTCAATCTTGCCTTCACTGCCGGTGGTTTTGACGGCGTCGGTGTACATCACCACGTCCTTCGGGCAGGCGACAATGAACAAGAGTTTCTTCCCGTTCGCACCGTTGGCCGATGCGCCGAGTGCGGCCAGCGCTTCGCGGATGCGCTGTTCGGCGGGGCGCTCGCCTTCCGGCGTCGTCCCCATCCAGATCTGGCCGCCGCCTGCACCACAACAATACGAGTTCTCCCTGTTGCGCGGCATCTCGATTAGTTCGCAGCCGGTCGCCCGAATCAGCGCCCGGGGCGGGTTGAAGCCTTTGTTGTAGCGTCCCAGATAGCAGGGATCGTGGAAGGTCACGCGGTAATCGAGTTTCTTCGCGAGTTTGATCCGGCCCTGCTCGATCAACTGCGCCAGCAGACGAGTATAGTGGATGGTCTCCCACTTGCCGCCATAGTCGGGGTACTCATTCTTCAGTGCGTTGAGCGTGTGCGGGTCGGTCGTGATGACGCGCTCAAACTTGCACTTGCTCATCGTGGCGATGTTCTGCTCGGCCAGCTGCTCGAACAGCCCTTCCTCGCCTACGCGGCGCACATCGTTGCCCGAGTTCTTCTCGGCCTCGTACAGGATGCCGTAATCCACGCCGGCATGTCGCAGCACGCGCGCCACCGTGCGGGTGATCTCCTGCACCCGCGCATCAAACGAAGCGTAGTCACCGACGAACCACAAATACTCAGCCGGTTCTTTGCGAATGTCCTTGATCTTGAAATCGAGGCCCGCTGCCCATTTGGCGCGGTTGCGCGCCGCCTGCCCGAACGAGTTACCGGTCTTGGCGATCTTCTCCAAAGCAGATTGAATGCCGCTGTCCAGTTCGACGCCGTCGTTGACCAGCCGCCGGCGGATGTCCACGATGTCGGCCATCGGCTCATTGCCGACCGGGCAGACGCGCACGCATGCATAACAGGTGGTGCAACTCCACACGGCCTCCGGGCTGATGGCAAACTCAATTAGAGGCGGCGAAGCAGCGCCACCCGCGAACGCCAAGAAGTTGGTGTTGAGCCAGTAGCGCTTGTTGATCTCCAATGCCGATGGGCTGAGTGGCCTCCCAGACCCGTACGCCGGGCATACATCCTGACAACGGTTGCACATGATGCAGGCGTAGGCGTCAAGCAGGCGTGGCCAGGCCAGGTCGGCGAGTGTCCCGGCGCCCGGCAGGGTTTCGGGTGGCGCGTTCCGGGGAACGGCAGGATCGAGCTGCCCGCGCTCGGTTTGCCTCGCCAGGATCAAATTGAGCGGCGCAGCCATCAGGTGAATATGCTTGCTGATAACAAAGTAAGGAAGAAAGACAACAATGAGGCCGACGGCCAGCCACCACGAGATGTGAATGGCGAGAGTGTAATCAGGCCAACCGCGCAGAGCCAGCGAGACGGCGCTGGCAAAGGGTTGCATCGGGTTGAAGACCTCCGCCTCCGCCAGCCGGAAAACCTGCCCCATGAACCGTGAGCCGACGTGTAACAGGATGAACCCGCCGACGATGAGTGAATCGCGCTGGATGCCGCCGGCCTTGACCGGCGCGAACAGCAGCACACCCGGGCGATAGTCGAGCCGCTTATCTCGGGCAATGAAGCGCCGGACAAGGAAGACGATCACGCCTAGCAGCGTGAGCACGCTCAGTACATCGGCGATCAGGTTCAAGATGCCGATGATGCCGGTGGATACCTCCGCCGTTGAATAGCCCGGAACGAATCCCTCCAACAGGTCATTGACGTTGACGAGAAAGTAATATGAGAAGCCGAAGAAGATGAAGGCGTGAAACGTCGTGAGAATAGGGCGAGACTTATAGATCGGTTTTTGCAGACCGATTTCGAGCAAGGTTTTGGTGGCTTTGGGAATCAAAGAGCGGAGATCGGAGAGCGGAGAATCGGAGATTGGCCGCCCGCGCCGCACGATACGGTAAATGTTATAGAAACCCCATGCGGTGAGGCCGCCAAAGCCGGCGACCATCAGAAAGAAGACGATTCTCTCAACAAGGGTGAGCATGGCGGATGGTGGTAGATAGCAGATAACAGATGACAGATGGCAGATATGGATGGAGGATGGTCAACGACTGCCGGTCTTCAGTCTTCACATCGTCAACCACCCTTCACTTTCTCGGTTAGCACGGGCAGCAGATCAAGCAGATCACACGTCGCACCGTAGTGCGCCACGTCGAAGATCGGCGCTTTGGGATCGGTGTTTACGGCGATGATGGTCTCCGCACCGCGCATGCCTTCGAGGTGCTCCGGCGCGCCCGAAATGCCGAAGGCGAGATAGACTTTGGGCTTCACCGTCAGGCCGGATTTGCCCACCTGGCGCGTCTTGGGCAGCCAGCCCGCATCGGTGATGGGACGCGAGGCCGAGACCGCGCAACCGAGGGCGTCGGCCAGCTCTTGGGCCAGTTCGATGTTCTCCTGGCCGCCGATGCCGCGCCCAATGGAAACCAGAATCTGCTGCTGGGTGATGTCCACATCGCCGCCTTCCGGCCGGATGAGCTTAACGAACCTGACCTTGAGGTCATTGAGCGGAACCGGCGAGGCGATTTGCTCGACGGGCGAGGAGCCGCGTCCGGCGTCGGCGGGGAACGCCCCGCCCAGGCACGAGACGAGGCACGCTTCGCCGTTGGGAACGGCCTCGGCTTGAATCTTGCCGCCGTAGATTTGGGAGGTCGCCACGATCGTCCCGCCGTCGGCGGCCAGGCCGTTGACGTAGGCGATCAACGGCAGGCCAGTCATGACCGAGAGCCACGCGCCCAGGTCCATGCCCACCGAAGTGTTGCCCAGCATCACCAAGCGCGGCGCGCGCTCCCGGATCAGCGCGGCCAGCACGCGGCCGTATGCCTCGGGGTTGAACTCGGCCAGCGCGGGGTCGTCCACGTACAACACGGCGTCGGCGCTGATGGTCTCGGCCAGCGCCCGTGCGCCGCTGCCCAGCACGACCGCGACGGCCTTTCCGCCCAGCGCAGCGGCCAGTTGTTTACCCTTGCCCGCCAGTTCAAAAGTGATGTCGGCCAGTTTGCCGTCAAGGTGTTCAGCGAGGATAAAGATGTCGTTCGTCATAGGTGTTCAGATCGCTGAAACGCTGAGCGCTCTGATTACGCTGAACGCTACCGCCTCAGCGCTTACAGCAGTGGGGATGGCATACTCCTCTCGGTTTCAGTATCCTTAGCAACCTCAGCGCTTTAGCAGCAAAGACAACGTACTTGCGTCCGCCTCAGCGCCTTCAGCAATTCAGCGATTCAAAAGCCCTGAAACGCTGAGCGCGCTGATTACGCTGACTCGCACCACTTCAGCGCCTCAGCAAACTCAGCGACTCAGCGATTCAAAAGCCCTTTCTCTCTAATCAGCGCCACAATCTTCTCTGCCACTTCCTCCGGCCCGCCCTCCCACATCTCGGCATGGCCGGCCGACTCCGGCTTGAACATGCGCCTGACGGTCGAGCCTGACCCTGGCGCCTCACCGCCGGCGATTTCCTCCACTTTGACCGTCTTGGCGATCTGTCGAATCTTGCTCACCGGCGCGTAGCGCGGCGGCTGGTGGGCGGCCTGCACGCCGATCACCGCCGGAAGCGACACTTCGAACTCGGCCATCATCCCACCCGCATATTCCTTGTGGACGACCGCTTTGCCGTCCTTCACCGTCACGCCGGTCACCACGCCGACGTAGGGCAAGCCGAGGTGTGCGGCGAGCATCGGGGCGATCTGCCCGTCGCGATCATCGGCGGCCTGCACACCCGCGAACACGAGGTCGGGCGAGAGGTCCTTGATCGCCTCGGCGAGGAGTTTGGCCTGCGTGTGCGAGTCGGTTCCGCGCGGATAATCGCCGGTGATTTTGATAGCTTTATCCGCGCCTTTGGCGAGAGCGGTGAAGAGGGCCTCATTCAGCTCGCCGGTGGTGTCCACGCCGATCACAGTAACGGTTCCCCCGGCGGCCTCTTTGGTCAGCACGGCCTCCTCCAGCGCCTGCTCATCCCACTCGTTCAACACATACTGCAGGGCGTCGTGGTTGAGGTCTGTGCCTTCGCTGTTGATTTCAAGATCGTCGGTGAGGTTAGGGACTTGCTTGAGAGCGACAAGGATGTTCATTGTCAGTCATCGGTCATCAGTCATCAAATAAGTCCGGAAATTGAGGGTCGGTTACCCTCTCATAGACTCGTCCAGCAATTCTAGGATGTCGCGCACCAGTAGCTTATCGTTGCCGGTGCTCTTGGCGGCGTCCTCGAAGCGCGAGACCTCGAAGGGGCAGCACACCGCGAGGACATCTGCGCCGTATTCGACGGCTTCGCGTACGCGGCGCTCGGAGAGGCGCATCTTGGTGTACTCCTTGGTGAACGAGTCGAGCCACATGCCGCCCCCGCCCCCACCGCAACAGTAACCGTTCTCGCGGCAGCGGCCCATCTCCACCAGCTCGACGCCGGGGATGGCACGCAGGAGTTCACGCGGCGCCTCGTACTCGCCGTTGTGGCGACCGAGGTAGCACGGGTCGTGGAAGGTCACCTTGAGATTGAGCGGCTTCTTCAGCATCGGCCGGAGCCGGTCGAGATACTCGACAAGGAACGTAGTGTAATGCAAGACCGTGAAATTGCCGCCGTACTTCGGATACTCGTTCTTGAAGGCGTTGAGCTCGTGCGGGCCGGTGACGACCATGCGGTTGAACTCGTACTTGTTGAACGTGGCGATGTTGTACTCGGCCAGCATCTCGAACAGCCCCTTCTCGCCCGCCAGCCGTTGTGAGTCGCCGTCGTCCTTCTCCTCCACCCCGAGGATGCCGAAGTCAATGCCGAGCGCGTTGAAGATGCGGGCGGCGGCGCAGGCCGCGTCAATCCCGCGCGGGTGATACGAAGGATACGAGCCGACGTACCAGAGAATGTCCACCGGCCGCTTGAGGTCCTTCATGATGGGCACGGGTACGCCGGCCTTCTTCACCCAGTCGGCACGCTTGCGCTGGGGCTGGCCGAGGGGGTTGCCGTGCTTAGCCGTATCCTCGAACGCTTTCTGTAATTCGGGCGGCACAGCCGTACCCGCCAGCACGGCCTGCTCGCGCACGGCGGGCATGATTTTGATCATGTTGACTTCTTTGGGGCACACCCGCAGACAGTTCATGCACGTCGTGCACAGCCACAGGTCGGGCGAGGTGAACAGGTCAATGCCCAGCTGCGTCTTGCGATGGATTTTGCGCGGCGAGTAGTCGCCGACGATGTCCACCGGGCAGACGGCGGTGCATTTGGCACAGCCGTAGCACCACATCAGGCTCTCGCCGCCGGGCAGCGCGGCCACCTTCTCGAGCGCGTCGAAATCGTAATCCCAGATCACGCGCTGCTCGAACATCCGGTTCCAGTGGCCGGAGATGTCCATTCCCTCGACGACGAGGCTCTTTTCTTCCTTGATATTTTCAGGCCTGACTTTGTCTAAACCGACAGCCATTGTGCCTCCAAGTTCAGCATCGCTGAAGCGCTGATTAGGCTGAAGGCAGCGAAATCAGTGTTCTCAGCGCGTTAGCGATTCAAAGCTCCATTTGCCAAACGCCCAACAGCCGCCGCGACAGTTCCGGGAGCTGGGGCACGACTCGATTGAACTCCTGCGTCATCCTAAGACGCAGCGTAGTGTACATATAGACCGCGTAAACACAGGCGAGGAACACGTCAATCCCAAACGGGCTACTGTGCGGGCCAAACTTCGCAAAGCCGGCGGCCTCGCCGGTGGCCCTGACGAACGCCACCGCCACGCCGACTTTCATGTACGTTTCCCCGGCGGTCTGCCCGTGCAGGTCATATTCCTCCATCGTCACCAGCGGGAGCGCGCCGGTGCCCGCGCGCGGATCCCACATCCAGCGCGTCCACAGCCAGCGGTCGTCCGGGCTGGTGAAGTGGAGGAGTTCCGAGGCTAGATCGCACGGCAGGTATTCGGGGAACTCGATCGCTTTGCCACCGGGGAGTGGCTTGCGCGCCAGGCGCACGTCGCCCCGGAAGCCGAAGAGGCGGTCTACGAAATTCTGAAAACGCTCCGGCAGCGGGGTCGAGTCGTACAGTAACTCCGCGAACATCTGGCGTAATCCCTCGACTCCCATCACGTCGAGGATGGCGTCGGCCTGGCGGCGTGTCGCGAAGATGGCGCGCAGGAGGCCGCGCAGCTGGGGCCGCTCCAGGGTCGGCAGAACGTCCGGCGCCAGTAACGCTCTGAAGCGCGCGCTCTTTGCCTCGAGTTCGGCAACGATGTCGCCCAGCTCGGCCTGCGCCGCTTTCTCCAGCGCCTGCGCCATGAACTCGCGGGCGGTCTCCGTGTCAACGACTTGCCCGTCAGGCATCGCGTTTGCCTCACCGTGGAACACGCAGAGAATTTTTTGCCTCTGCGCTCTCGGCGGACTCTGCGGTGAGAGCTAGGCCGTGGCGTGCGCGAATTTCCTCACCAGCGCCACGGCTTTGGCCGCTGCCGCGCCCGCCATCCCCAGCGTGTCGTCGAGGTCTTTCGGGCCGGCCGCTGCGCCGGCGACAAAGATGCCGGGGACAGAAGTCGCGGTCGGATCGAGCGCCTCGTGCGGCACCTCGATAAACTTGTATTTGTTTTGTTTGAGGCCGAAGACTTTCGCCACATCCTTCGTGCCGCGGCTCGGCTCCATGCCTACGGCCAGCACCACCACGTCCATCGGCACTTCCATCGGGCGGCCCATGGTCGTGTCCTCGCCGCGCACCAGCAGCCGGTCACCCTTGCGGATGATCTCGGTGATGATGCCCTTGACGTACTGGATGTGATACTTCTCCTGCGCCGGCCAGTAGATTTCGTTCTCCCAGTAGCCGTACATGCGCATATCAATGTAGAAGATGAAGACCTTGCAGTTCGGCAATTGCTGGCGTACCTCGATGGCCTGCTTAGACGAGATACCGCAGCACACCTTAGAGCAAAATTCGTTGCCGATCTGCCGATCACGCGAACCGACGCACTGGATAAAGCACACGCGCTCCGGCGGCTGGCCGGTGGAAGGTTTGACGAAGCGGCGTTGCTTGAGCATTGCCTCGGCATCGGCCAGCGTGATCACGTCGTCGTATTCGTAATAGCCGTACATCTGCGTCTCGCGCCCCGGGTCAAAGTGCTGGAACCCGGTGGCAACGATGACGGCTCCGGCCTGGACGACTTCGCTCACGCCGTTGCCGCCTTTGGCGAGGGTCACTTTGAAATCACCTGCGCCCCCCTCGGCGGCAACGACTTCCGACCCGAGGCGCACGGAGACGTTGGGGTGATGGGTGACGGCGCGGATCATCTCGTCTATCACTTCTTCCGCATCACGGAAGCCGTGCGTAAGCGCCGCGTAGTTTTCAAAGATGGGTGTACCGCCGAGGTGGTCGCGCTTCTCGACGAGGATCGCCTTCGCGCCCAGGTCGCCGACCAGCCGCGCCGCTTCCAGCCCCGCCGGGCCGCCGCCGATGATGAGGATGGTATCTGATGCCATGCAGCCTCCACGAATGACGCACTACGGAATATGTATTGCGTACTCCGCTCAGTTACGCGTCTACGTCTTCCCAGGTGAGGAATTCCTTTTCGCCGCTCTTGAGTTTCTTCAGGTCGTCCTGGAATTCGGCCCAGGCCTTTTCGTGGTCAATGCCCATCTTCTCGAGGAGCGGGCGATAGTCGGTCGAGTGCCAGTGGAGTTGCGCGACGCGGTACGGGTGCGCGCCCATCGCCAGGGCGGCAAACTGCGCATCCGACATCACCGGCACGCCGACGTTATAGCCATGTGCCTTCCCCACGAACTGGCTCTTATCCAAAGTGGTCACACAGCCGGTGTCGTGGGTGATGACCACATCCGGGTCGGCTTCTTCTTTCATGACCTGAATCTTGCGCAGGGTAGCAAACGAGCGGGTGAAGTCGCGCTGGACGAGGATGTGTCGGAAGCCGAAGCCGCAGCAGTCGTACCAGGTGGAGTAATCGCGCACCTGCGCGCCCAGCGCGGTGATGAGCGCCGAAACGGTGGCCGTGCGCTGGCCGCCGTAGATGTCCGGGTCATAGATGGCATCCTCCTGCACCAGCTTGTAATAGTGGCAGGCCGGATGAACGGCGACGCTGATCTTGGAGAAGTCACGTTTTTGCTGAGCAGCGATGCGGTCGCGGACGGCGTGCACCCATTCGGAGTAGTGGACGATCTCCTCCGGAATCACCATCGGCTTGCCGAGTTTCCTCATGATGTCGCGCACCTGATGCCGTAGTTCGGCATGGTGAAGGAGTTCTTCGCGCACTTCCTTATAGTGGCCATAGGAGGTACCGCAGTGGATGATCGGAAAATAACCTGTCTCGTAAGCTGCTGCGAAGTTGCGCATGGCCACGCCTGCCTGCGCCGCCGCGTTGGAGGTCGCCGAGGCGTAATAATTCCATGCCGTGCAGGAGGTCTGATCGGTGGGGTCAATGTATTTGAAGCCCAACTTGCGGTTGAGCCAGAAGATTGAAGTGGAATAGCCGGGGATATGGCCGCACTGCCCGCACGACTTGTGGTGCCAGGTCAGCTCGAGGGGGATTTTCTTTTTGCGCCCGTACTTCGTCATGACTTCGACGTACGGCTCCGGCACGCGCTGCACGATCCACTCGCCCTCGGCCTCCAGTTCGAAGACATGCTGATGAAAGTCTTCCGGCGCATACTCCATCTGCCGCTCGAACTTGCGCGACGATTTCGTGTTCACAGCATCATAGGGGATAAATCCGGCTGTTGCAGTCATTGTCAACTCCTTTGCATAGAGTAGATGGCCGATAACTGATGACGGAGACAGATAGTCAAGAGCTGAGAGCTACGGCACGATTAGCCGCAATTCACCATCTGCTATCTGCTATTTGCCATTCGCTATACTTCGTATCCTGCCTCTTCCAGCTTCTCCTCCATCACGTCGTTCAAAATCATGTGCAGACCCTCGTCCACCTCCGCAATCATGTCCATCACGCCGGTGTTGTGCCAGATCAGATACAGCTCGATGATGGTTTTGTCATCCACTTGCCAGCCGGTGGCGGTGGTGTGGAGGGTTTCCGGCGGGAGGGCGCGCCGCCAGAGGTCGAGTTCGGCAGACACGTCGCGCACCTGCGGCCCCCAGTCGGGGAAGGCGTCGGGCTGGAGCATATCGGGCGAGACCTGCGTACCGGTGCCCATGATCTTGTAGATGACGCGCCCGTAGCCCTCCAGCGCGTGCTTGGCGGACTTGAGGCCGTTCTTCACCGCCACCTCGCGCATGATGGTGATCAAACCGCCGGGCGAGTTCTGGCGCGGGCAGCGGTTGCAAGAGAAGCACTGCGAGCAGTTCCAGACGTCGTCGTTCATCTGCTCGTAGATTAGCTCCACATCTTCGCGTGCCGCCGCCTGCGCAATCTTGCGGGGTGAGAAGTCGTAGAACCGCGCCGAGGGGCAAGCCGCTACGCAGATGCCGCACTCGTAACAGCCATAAAGATACGAAGGAAAGCGCGCGTCGGCTTTCACTTCCTCCCATAGCCGGAGCTTCTCCTCGTAAGGAACGTCTGGGTATTTGTCGGCGAACAGACCCATCACAATCTCCTGTCTTCAATCTTCAGTTTCCCATCTCCAATCTCGGCCGATTCGAGACTTGGAGATTTAGAACGCAATTACTGCATCCGCCTCCAGCGCCATATCGTTAAAAGCCGCGCCGCCGATCATCTCCACGCCGTCAATCAGGTCTTCGATTTTCAAGGCGTGTAGGTCGAGCGAGGGCTGGCAGACATACAGCTTCACGCCGCAGTCGAGGGCCTGTTTGATGAAGTAGGCCAGCTCTTTGCCGCCGCCGCCCTTCTTAGGCACGATCAGTTTTTCCGGCACGCCCTTTTGGAGCAGGGTGGGGCCGTTCATAGTGAAATAGATGCCAACTTCGGCGTCCATGGCTGCAGCGGCGGCTGCAAGATAGAACGGCGTGGCCGCGCGTTCGGGCATATCTACGCCGTGTGTCTGGACGTAAAGAATCTTTTTGGTATCGTTGTCCACGCTCGAACTCCCGTCAGATGAACAATTGTACGTCGGCATCGGCGGCATAGCTGAGGAACGTGGCCGCTCCGCCGATTTCACATTCGGGGATAAAGTCCTCCTTCTTGAAGCCGAAGACATCCATCGTCATCTGGCAGCCAATGAGGCGTACCCCCGTCTCCACACACATGGCGCGCAGCTCAGGGATGGAAGCCACGCCTTTGTTTCTGAAGGTTTGCTTCATCAGTGTGGTGGCCAGCGCGTTGAAGCCGGGTAGCGCCATCACGGCGGTGGGGATGGGCCAATTGATGTTCTGAAAGCTCGCCGGGCCGAACGGCATCTTCATCGGCATGGCCGGGTTGCCCAACGGCGTCACCTCGGCATGTGGCTCCTTCAGGAGTAAAGGCAGACCGTAGAAGGTGAAAAAGATGGCGGCTTCCCAGCCCATGGCGCCGGCCGTGCTGGCAAGGATGAAGGGAGGATAGGCCCAGTCAAGTGTGCCTTTGCTGGCGATGAGGGCGAGTCGCTTGGGGGCGTTTGGGTCGGACTTGGACATGGTCTGTTTGGAGATCGGAGATTTGGAGATTAGAGATTGGATGACCAATCTCCAATCCTCCATTCCTCTAATCTTCCCTACTTGAGGCGCCTGAGATAGAAGACGAATTTTTCTCCGTCCTTATGTGAGTCAAGCAGCTCATTGCCGGTCTGGCGTGCCCAGGCTTCCATATCGGCCGGCGCGCCGGGGTCGGTGGCGATCATCTTCAGCACCTGCCCGATCTGCAGCTCCTTGATGGCTTTGGAAGTCTTGATGACGGGAATGGGACAGAGCAGACCGGAGCAATCGAGGAGTTTGTCTTCCTGTAAAGTCGTCATTGTCTCTCTCCTTTTGGGTAGTGGTTCAAGTTTTTAATTATAGACTGAGTACCTAACGCATCGGTCTTTATGCCGCTTTCGTCACTTCAACTAGACCACTACCTCCTTCCGTAGACGAAGGTGAAATGCCGTTCAGCCTCCGAAGGCCGAAAAATGCACTAGACCAGTTCTCCTATCAGCGCCGCCCGCTGTTCTAGAGTCCCGGCCAGCACGGCGCGTAGGAGGTTGAGAGCTTCGATCACCCGCTCATCGGCCAGGGAGTAGTAAACATTCGTCCCCTCACGATGGGCCAGCACCATTCGCCGGTCGCGCAATACTTTTAGGTGCCGCGAGACAGCCGGCTGACTAAGGCCCATGCTCTCGGCCAAATCACCTACATTGCATGGCCCATTCTGCAATTCATAAAGTATGAGGAGACGATTGGGGTCTGAGAGGGCCTGACAGATTTCTGCGTGCAGCCGATAAATTTCGCGTTTCAGCGCGCCTGGCATCGTCGGGAGAATATACGTTTAGGCGAATAAATGAATAGATGACCTAATCATAACGATAGCCACCCAAACGTGCATCCCCCGCGCGGGGGAAAAGATTGCGCCGAAAACGAACCGCCGGACGGCAGAGCGGGAGACTAATGGAGGGTAATCAGTCCGAGTTTGACGGCTGCCACGACAGCCTGGGTGCGGTTGGGCTGACCCAGTTTGGTTAGAATGCTCTTGGCGTGGGTGCGGACGGTCTCTTCGGAGATGAACAATCTCTGGCCGATTTCCCGATAGGTCATCGCCGTCGCCATCAACTGCAGCACTTCCTTCTCGCGTGGGGAGAGCAGGTCGTGCCCTACCACGTCCTCCTCCGCCTGATCGCTCATACGTTCCAACCGTTTTGATGCCGGGCTGCTGAGAATAGGGCGCTTCCCCGCAGCGACGGCGCGGATGGTTTGGGTTAGTTCCTCCGGGCCGACGTCTTTGGACAAGTAGGCATCAACGGCCTCCATGGCCTCCAGCATGGAGCCTTCGACTTCGGCGCCGCTCAGAATGACGAAGCGTGTTTGGGGGCAGTGTTGGCAGACCCGGCGGGCGACCTCGGCGCCGTTCATGCCCGGCATCTTGAAATCAAGCAGGAGCACATCCGGGTACAGCTCGCAACTGCGCTGAACGGTCTCTGGGCCGTCATGCGCTTCACCGATGATCTCAAAATCCGGCTCTTGCCGCAGCACAAGCGCGAGGCCCTTGCGGACGACTTCATGGTCGTCGGCGATGAGAATGCGAATCTTATCCGCCATCGGTGAGAGGCAGGCTGGTGCGTACCGTAGCTCCCGCCCCGGGAGCGGAGATCACCTCACAGGTGCCCCCCAGAGACGCCACCCTTTCACGAATGCTGCGCAGCCCAAAACGCTCCCGGTCATGCACACGCCCGTTGACAATGGCCGGATCGAAGCCGCGGCCGTCATCGCGCACGGTCAGGCCGGCCTGGTCGTCACCGATATCCAGGAGCACTTCGACGTGCCGGGCTTGGGCATGCTTGACCACGTTGGTCAGCGCCTCCTGAGCGACGCGATAGAGGCTGCGCCGCCGGAGCGGAGAGAGGCGTGCAAATGGGCCGCGCACCTGAATATCTACCTGCAAGTCATCGGCGTGGCAAATCTCCGTTACAAAGCGTCGCAGGTCGGCTTCGAATGTTTCCGCCGTCAGGGCCGAAGGCCACATGTCCATGATGGATTGCCGCATTTGAACCCGGGTTGTCTCGGCCAAAGCCTTCACCTGCTCCAGCTCGAGCTTGACGGTCTCCGGCCGGTCGGGCAACAACTTGCCCAGGCCTTCCAGCGCATAGACGATGCCGAAGAGCGACTGCGAGACCGTATCGTGCAACTCACGAGCAATGCGAATTCGTTCATCCTGCACAGCCAGCCGTTGTGCCCGGTCAATACACAACATCGTCGTGCCCACTGCCACCGCCGCCTGATTAACGATGGCTTGCAGTGAGTACAGGCGAGCCGGGTCTGCCTGTTCCGAGGCGTCCACGAGTAGCACACCTACCGGATGCTCCCGTAAGAGCAGAGGGAAAATGTGATAGGCGGTCTGGCCGAGATAGGCGTTCACGCGTTCGTTGGAGGTCCGCACCTGAGCGACCGACAGCCGCATCTGGCCATCCAGCAAGCATTGGGCGATAGGCCCTTCATCAGCGGTGAGAGGGACTCGCGCCGGATGAGGGAGGCCTCCGGCGAACAGGGGCCGCCCATCACGCGCTTTGCCCACCCAGGCAGTGATGACACGCTCATTCTGATCTACCAGCGCCATCACCGCGCAGGGGAAGCCGAGGTCGCCGGTCACCGCCGTCAACACCCTTTCTTCGACCTCGTTGATGTCACTGGCGCTCTGCAGAGAAAGAGTCAGGCTGTGGATCACCGCCAGATCACGATGCATCCGGTTGAGTTCGGCATGGGACATTCGGAGCCGGGCCAGTAGATGCGTGGCATAGCCAAAGGTTCCGGCAATGAGGAAGAAACCCACCAGCTGCGCGACAAGACGGAGCCAATCCCGATCTGGGGCGGCGCCCCAATGTCCGACGACGAGGAACAGCCCGGCCATCCCTGCCGCCGTTAGCAGCGCGCCGCGCATTTCGAAGAAGAACGCCGCCGCCAGCAACGGGCTAAAGGCATAGAGGTAATACGAGGAGTTCCAGCCGTCCGTCAGGCCCGCCAGCGCGGCGCAAAACAGCACATCCAGCGCCAGCAGCCAGGGCCGGCGGCGGAGCATCGCATTCAACTGCGTCGGCAGCAGCGTAATCAGCAGATTGACCAGCACGGCGGCCAGCAGCACACCTATTGCAATGAGAGGTGCGCTGTCTCCCCCAATCGCTAACGACACCAAAGCGGGGATCAGGCTCAACCACCGATATAAGATCAACAGTTTGAACACCTGGCCGGTGTCAGTCGACTCGTTCTGCATTTTCTGAACTTGCAAATGTACAGTCGTGGCGCGATTATGGCATCAGCCCGATGCGGTGTCAACATTGACGGCTGGCCGAGCTGAGGCCGGCATACGTGGCCATCGCCTATGGACTCTTCGTCAACGATTGGGGATGGGTTATTACCTGAGCAGTTACTGTGCCCTTGTGACGGAAGTGCATCATTCCCGGTGCCTCGCGCTTATCTCACGTCAACACGATCGGGCGTACAATTGTTTTATGTTCCGTCTCCTCATCGCCTCCCCCTATCCGGCCATGCGCGTCGGGCTGCGTGTTCTCGTCCAGGAGACGCTCCGCTTCGACGTTCTAATTGTCGGCGAAGCGGAGACGGTGGAGACAACCCTTGACCGGGCACGCACTGCCCATCCATCCGTCATCTTGTACGATCTGGCTTTGGAGAGCGACGAGGAGCTGAGCGGCCTGTGGCGATTGCGGCGCGAGGCCCCCACCTGTAACGTGCTGGCCTTGGCCGAGCCGGGCACAAATGCGCGGATGCTGGCCGCCCTGCAGGTCGGTGCGCGCGGCTGTCTGCCGAAAACCGTGGGCGGCGCCGAGCTGGCCGAGGCTCTGGCCAACGTAGCTTCCGGCGAAATTATCGTGCCGCCCGCTGCCACTGCTGCCCTGCTTGACCGGTTGCGCGGCGAGTCCGCACCGGTGTCTCTCTCCCCGCGCGAAGCCGACGTGCTGCGCGGTGTGGCCGCCGGCCTGACCAACAAGGCCATCGCGCTGAAGCTCGGAATCAGCGAACACACGGTCAAGTTTCATCTGAGCGGAGCCATGACGAAACTGGGCGCAGCCTCGCGCGCCGAGGCCGTCGCCAGCGCCCTCCGGCGCGGGCTGATCTCGGTTTGACCATCTCGTAGAGACGCGCCTCAGCGCGTCTCTACGGCGGCGTGTCTCCACGGCGGCGCCTCTCGCCTGACCATTCGGTTAGCCGCCGGCGCGCCGGATGGGTGAGGGCATGTTTGCCGGCTCGTGCTATCTGTAGATACATCCGCAAGAACTTCAACCGGGAGTATAAGATGAACCTGCAGGAACTTTCCGACGCCCTGGCCGCTGCGGTCGAGACCGCCGGCAAATCTACCGTGACGGTGGACGCGCGTGGCCGTATCCCCGCCACCGGTGTGGTCTGGAGCGCCGACGGCGAAATCCTCACCGCCGACCACGTCGTTCAGCGCGATGACAACATCAACGTCATCCTGCCGGACGGTAGCTCGCACCCGGCCAGATTGCTAGGCCGCGACCCGGCCAGCGATCTGGCACTGCTCAAAATCGAGGCGAGCGGTTTGGCTGTGCCGGTCTGGACGGAAGTCAAAGTTGGCCACCTGGTCTTGGCACTGGGCCGCCCTGATGATTTGCAGGCAGCGCTCAGCAATGTGGTAAGCATCGGTGGGCCGGTCAGGGGACCCTTCCGCCACCTGGAGGCCTACATCCAGACCGACGTGACAATGTTCCCCGGCTTCTCCGGCGGGCCTCTGGTGGATGTGCGCGGGCGCGTGGCCGGCATCAACAGCAGCGCCTTGGCGCGCGGTGCGAGTGTGGCCGTGCCGGTAGCTGCAGCCCGCAAGGTGGCGGACTCGCTGCGTCGGCATGGGCGCATCAGGCGCGGCTATCTCGGCATCAGCACTCAGTCCGTGCCGCTGCCGGAGGTCATCAGAGCGCAGGTCGGCCAAGTAGCCGGTCTGATGGTGATTAGCGTAGAGAAAGGCAGCCCGGCGGAGAGGGGCGGCCTGCTTCAAGGAGACGTCATTATCACACTAGCCGGTCAGCAGGTGACGAGCATAGAGGGCCTGCAAAGTGCGCTTGGGCCGGACATGGTGGGACAGGCCGTAACGGTGCGTCTCGTGCGCGGCGGCCAGGTGACCGAAATCAGCATTACCGTCGGTGAGCGCGAGTAGGTGCGCAAGTAAGCGCGCAAGTAAGCGCGCAAGTAAGCGCGCAAGTAAGCGGCTGCGGGCTCCGTCAAACAAACAGGCTCCCCAATCGGGAGCCTGTTTGCCGAACAGCCAAGCTGCTGGGCGTCAGCCGTTAGAAGGATGTTTCAAGGTTGCTTCCCGCTGGTGCAGCGGCTTCGGCAGGCAGGGCCTGCTTTTTTTGCGGCAGGAACTTCATCATCGTTGTGCCGCAGACCTCGCACTTGCCTTTTAAGGCGGGCTTACCGTTCTTCACGGTGACGACTTCGCCTTGAAAGACCTTGCGGGTGGTTTTGCACTTCACGCAGTACGCCTCGGCTTCTGCCGGGACTGCGAGCGTGGGTTGAGCGGGGAATGCCATGTGGTATCTTTTCTCCTGAGTTGGCAGCCCTTGTGAAGAGGCCGCTCGGATTGAATGGTCAGGATGCTAGCATCCTTGCTCTAGACCATCAAGTTGACCATAAATACAAATCATTTGTTCGACATCCGCCCTTTTCTTGACTTCGCCTCTTCGACTGTGCTATATCACCATCTATACGCTTCTTGGTTATTCCATGCACAAAGAACGCGTCTCCGATGACATTTACGTCTTTACCAGCGATCTGTACGCCCGGGTGAACGCCGGCGCAGTCCTGTACGGCGATGGTGCTGTATTGATTGATACGCTGGCCTTCCCGTCAGAAACCCAGCAGATCAAGGACTTTCTGGAGAACCGGCTCGCCTCACCGGTTCGCTATATTATTAATACTCACTACCATTCCGATCACACCAACGGCAACTATCTGTTTCCCAAGGCACAGATCATTGCCCATAAGCTTTGCCGTGAGAAGATGGACACGGTGGGTCGGGCCGGGCTGGCGCGGGCACGCGCCCAATCGCCGGAACTGGCTAACGTCGAAATCGTCCTGCCCACCATTTTGCTGACTCATGGTTCATTGACCCTGCACCTCGGCAAGAAGACCCTCCAGGTTATGCCTACGCCGGGCCCTTCACCGGACTCGATCTCCGTGTTGCTGCGGGAAGACCGTATCTTGTTTGCCGGGGACATGATGATGCCGCTGCCCGTTATCATTGATGGCGATGTTGATGACCTGATCCGCTCACTGCAATCCATCCCGCCGCTGGGGCTGGAGAACGTAGTGCCAGGTCACGGCGATGTGGTGCTGCGCGGCGAAATTGACGAGGTGGTGCGCTCCAACCTGAAATATCTGGAAGCCCTGCGCAAGAAGGTAGAAGCATTGATAAAGAAGGGCCGCTCGCGCGAGGCCGTCCGCGAGATTGACATCGAGTCCTGCGGCAAGAGCCGCATCCCGCTCAACGGCCTGGTCGTCCAGCTACATACCGCTAACTGCCTGGCGCTGTATGACCGGCTGACAAAGAAAGACTAAAGTCTTCAACCTTCAATCCTCATCCCCTCAATTATGTCCCCTCAAGACCTCCTGGACGCCATCGCTGCACTTTCGGAGGCGGAGCGCCGCGAGCTGCTGGCCCGCCTGCGCGAGCGTTACCCGGAAGATGATGCGCCAACGCTGCAGCAGGGCCGCCTGCCGCTGGGTGACTGGACTGGCCCGGTAGATTACCTGATCGTCTTCGACGGCGGCAGCCATGGCAATCCCGGCCCGGGCTACGGCAGCTACGTCATCTTCGACGCGTGGGGTGACGGCTGGCCGGTGCGGCTCGAATTTCCAGGTGAAGTCACCAACAACGAGGCCGAATACCAGACGCTGCTGGCCGCCCTGCGCGACCTGCGCCAGCGCCTTGGGCACTCGACCGGCCAGCTGGCAATCAAAATCCTGGGCGACAGTCATCTTGTCATTCAGCAGGTGAACGGTGCCTGGCAGACGAAGGAGCCGCGCCTGCGCTCGCTGCACAACGAAGTGCTGGCCGAACTGAGCCGCTTCAAAGCCTATCGGTTGGCCTATCAGTCGCGCGAAGATACTCTAAAAGTCTTGGGTCATTGAGTGACTCAATAGCGCCGTGTTACTCTCCGTTCGCGTGTGCATGCAAAACATGTCAGCCACATCCTGACCCGTCGGCTTCGCTCCGCTGAGCGCGCTCAGGGGAACGGTGGGCGTCCTTTGGCTTTGGCTACCGCTTCGGCTTCGCTCAGCGTCCGCTCAGGATGCCCGCCGCGCAGGACATCCTGAGCCTGGCTTCGCTCGGCGAAGCTCGCCGAAGGACAAAGGGGCGGCACGTTCCCTGATAACCTTTGCGTGCACACTTCTGACTCGGAGAGATTGTCTCGCAGAGAGGAAATATACTATCCTTATCCTTACAACTCCCGCGGATCGGATACATCTGGAGAAGAAGCGCAAGATGATCAACTCTCGGCGAAGTGAGAATGACGAGGCAATGAACCTGCCGCCCAGGCACAATCGCCGGCAGCGCAGGACGCTGCAAGCGTCAAGAGACGCTGCTGACGAGTTTGCGGATCTGGAACCTCTCAATCAATTGATCTCCCTTCGTAATAAACGGGCCCTCATTACAGGCGCAGCTGCAGGTATCGGCAAAGCGATTGCTCGTCGCTTTGCTGAAGCGGGTGCTCACCTCGATCTGGTTGACATTAGAGCGAATTCCTAATTGATTTACGGCTCCACA
>JAVQXV010000277.1:0-3613 GCA_033577755.1 Anaerolineales bacterium | reverse complement strand
CGGCTGCTCGTGCCCATCATGGAGCAGGACGAGGTCGTCGGCGTCATCACCCTCACCGCGTCCGACTCTGCCGCGTTCGATGAGACGACTTTGGAGACGGCCGGCGCCCTCGCCGCGCAAACGGCCATCGCCGTTGCCAACGCGCGCCGCTACGATGAACAGGTCAGGCGCAGCGAGCAATTGAGCCGGCGCGCCGACCAGCTCCATCAGCTGCTGGAACTCACCCGCACCGTTCGCTCCGACCGGCCCCTGGCGGAGAACCTCGAAGCCATCGCCTTTGGCTTGCAGGAGGCCGTCGGCTTCAACGTCGTCAACATCCATCTGTTGGAGCCGCAGACGCGGCGCACCCGGCGAGTAGTCTCCGTCGGGCTGCCGTTGCCCGTCATCGAAGAGACGCGCCATGTGCAGCATGCCTGGGAAAATATCGAGCGGCTGATGCGCGACGAGTTCCGCATTAGTCAATCCTACTTCCTGCCTCAGGAGCAGGCCGCGCACCTCATCGCTCCGTTGGAGACCATCCCGATGCCGGATAGTGGGCACGATCGGCCCAACCGCGCAAGCGGGCCGTTTGCCTGGCATCCGGACGATTTGCTGATTGTGCCGCTGCGGGGGGCCGGAGCCGAGCCGCTCGGCTTCATCAGCCTGGACGACCCGCGTGATGGCCGGCGCCCGACCCGCGCCGTGATCGAGGTCGTGGAAATTTTTGCCAATCAGGCCGCTCAGACCGTTGAGAACGTCCGGCTGTATCAGGCCGTCGAGCGCCGTGCGCAGCGGCTGTTGGCGCTGCACCGCGTCACCGAACGACTGCCGGCATTGCACACACCTGCTGAGTTGTTGCAGGCCGTGGCCGAAGCGCTGTTGCGCGAGATGAAGCTCGACGTAGTCGTAATTGCCTTCCCGCGCGATGGGCAGCTCACGCCGGTGGCCTGCGCCGGCGCCATCCGGCCGGAGATTAATCTAGAAGCCCTCTTGCGGCAGACCAATCCGCTAGCACATGCTATTGATCAGGAGTTCGCCGCGTTCTCCACCAACGTTCGGCACTCGGACTGGGAAACATCACCGTTGATTATCCTGCTACGGATTCAGTCATTCATGTGTGTACCGTTGGGCGTGCCCGGCCGGAACCTCGGCGCGCTCTTCGCCGGCGCACAATCGGCAGAAAACGCGCTGGACGCCTCTGACCTGGAGCTGTTCAACATCCTGGCAAACCAACTGAGCGCGCGGCTGGAGAGCCTGCAGCTGGAACATGACATCCAGACGCGTGCCACGCAGCTGGCAGCTCTAGCCGATGCCTCCCGCCAGATGACGGCTACCCTGCGCAGCGAAGATGTGGTGCAGGCAGTGCTCGCCCACCTGCGCTCGGTTGTCCCCTACGACAGCCTGACCCTGTGGCTACGTAGCCCGGATGCACGCGGCCAAGACCTGCTGCGCATCGTCGCCGCTCAGGGCTTTGAGAACGATGCCGAGCGCCTAGGCCTGACCGTGGCTATTGATGATAGCGCCCTCTTCGCCGAGATGGTGCGCACCGGTCAGGCCGTCATCGTTCGCGATACTCATGCCGACCCACGCTTCCCCGGCGGCGAATACCAGCCTACGCGCTCTTGGCTGGGTGCCCCGCTCATTGCCAAAGGGCAAGTCATCGGTGCGCTCACGCTCGATGCCGCTGCCCCCAACTTCTACACGCCGTCCGCCGCGCAGTTGTTGATGGCCTTTGCCAACCAGGCCGCCGTCGCACTGGATAACGCCCGCCTCTTCGAAGAGAACGTTGCACGCGGCGCGGAAATTGCTGCCCGCTCACAACGGCTGGCTTTACTTAACCGTGTCTCCGCCGAATTGAGCAGCACGCTCGATCTAGAAACGATGTTCGGCGTGTTGCTGCGAGAACTGCTGACTGCCGTCGGCGTGGAGCGGGCTGTCGCTTACGATATGGCTACGCCGGACGCCGAAGGTGTTCGCGTCATCGTCCACATGCCACCGGATGAGCCGCCGCTGCCACTACCGACTGCATTGGTAGTCCGAGTCCAGGAGTCGCTTGCGCCGCTGTCGGTGGCTGACTTGGCCGATGAGCCGCTGCTGAGCCTGCCGGAGCGGGCGATGCTCGAGGCCGCCGGTGTGAAATCGCTGCTCATCATGCCGCTTGTGGTAGCGCGGACGCCGGTAGCCATCGTTCTCCTGGCCGAGATGCAGCAACCGCGTAGCTTTGCTCCCGGCGAGATTGAGCTGGTGCAGACGTTGGCCAATCAGGCTGCCGTCGCCATTCAGAATGCGCGCCTATTCGATGAAGTCCAGCTGCGCGTCGCCGAGCTTGGCCGGCGCAACGAACGCATGCGCGCGCTGAACACCCTCTCCGGCACCCTGAGCGCCACGCTGGATGCAGAAACCCTGTTGCGTGAGGCTGCCGACCAGCTGGTTGAGATGTTCAGCGCAGACCACGTTAGTGTACTGCTGGTGGATGAATTTTCGCTGCACGCCATTGTGGAGGCCGAAGCTCCACTGCTGGGCGCGCGTGGCCTGCGCCTGCCACCCATCGCCGACGCCATGCCCGGCCAAGTGCTGGCGCGGCGTGTCATCCTGGTGCGTGAGCTGGCCGAGGATACCTACTTCGATGCCTCCTTCCGTGCCAAACTCGGCGAGCTGGGCGTGCGCTCCTTGCTGCTGGCGCCGTTCATAGCGCAAGGCCGGCCCCTCGGCGCGTTCACGCTGGAGAGCTTCGCGCCGCGCGTCTTCACCACCGATGAGATCGAACTGTGCCAGACGATTGCGGCACAGATCGCTTCGGCGCTCACCAACGCCTTCTTCGCCCGCGATTTGGAGAAGCGCGTCGCCCAGCGCACCGAAGAATTGAGCCGCGAGCGCGACCGTGTTGAGACGCTGCTGCAAATCACCTCCGAACTCTCCAGCAGCCTGGAGCTGGACCGCGTGCTGCACCGTGCATTGCAACTGGTGACCGAAGCCGTCGGCGCGACGCAAGGCTCCATCTTTACCGTAGACCCCGAGACTGACCGACTCATCTACCGTGCTGCACTGGGCAGCCCCAAGGTGCTGCCGCCTGGCGGCGAGCCGGCTCCCCTGAAAAAGCATGAAGGGCTGGTGGGTTGGGTGATTAAGAATCGCCAGGCCCTGGTTATTCACGACCTGGAGACCGATACGCGCTGGAAGAAGCTGCCGGGACAGAACGTGCACCATAGGAGCGCGCTGGCCGTGCCGCTGATGGTGAATGAGGAAGTGCTGGGTGCGCTCATCCTGTACAGCCCGCAGGACCACGCATTTGATGAAGAACAAAAGCGGCTGGTGATGGCGGCAGCCAACCAGGTGGGTGCGGCCACCAACAACGCCGAGCTGTATCGCATCCTGCGCGAGCAGGCCGAGCGCCTCGGCAGCCTGCTGCGCATTCAGCAGGTAGAGACCACCAAGAACCGCGCCATCTTGGAAGGCATCGCCGATGGTGTGCTGGTTATTGATGGTGATGGCCGCATCAGCCTGCTCAACGCCGCCTGCGAGCGTCTGCTCTCTCTCAAGCGTGAGCAGACGGTGGGCCGGCCTATCGCCGACTTCATCGGTCTGTTCGGTGCCGGCGGGCGCGCCCTGTTCGATTCGATCGCGGAGTGGAGTC
>JAVQXV010000276.1:0-3638 GCA_033577755.1 Anaerolineales bacterium | reverse complement strand
CGCTGGGGGCTGGCCGGCTACGACAGCCCCAACCCCGGCGGCGTGGGCGACGCGCTGGCCAACGGCTACCTGCTCGCGCTTGCAGCCCGCTCCACCGGCGGTGACCTGCGCGGAATTGCCGTGTGGAATTACAACGTCAGGGGGCAGGGCCTGTACGGCGACGCCGACCCCGCGCCGTATGACCGCGAAACGCTGTTCGCGCGCGTCAGCGGCTCGTTCGCGGAATGGCGGCGGCTGATGGCGGCGCCCGGCGGCCGGGCGCGTGTGTTGCTCCTGCTCACCGACCGCGCGGCGCACACCTACCTCGGTGAGACTCGGAACGCGGTTCGCGACAGCCCGGTTCATTTCGACTCGCTGCTGCCCTTCACGCGGCTCAACACGCCCGCCGCCGTCGTGGGCGCGCTGCCTGCGCTCGACGACATCGAAGCCATCCTCGTGCTCGACCCGACTCCGCAAACTCTGGCCACGAGCGAACTCGCCACGCTGCGGACATTCGCAAACAACGGCGGGCAACTGTTTGCCTCCGCCGCAGTGCTGAAGGACTTACGGCCCGCCACAAGGCCGGCCGGCATAATCCCCCTGCCCGCCAGCCCATACAAAATGACGGCCTCCGACTGGGCCGGCCTCTTCCCCGGCGCAACCGGAATCCATGTGTCCGGCGGCGGACGTTCGCTGTTCTACGCTCCTGCCGAGGCAGCGGCGCTGCCCGGCTCAATCAACTGGCAAGTATTCGACCACAACGGCCAACCGCGTATGAACGCTATAGAATTGCGCGCCCATGAATTCGCGCTGTCGCCCTAACCTTTCACTGCCGAACTCGAATCCATCATGCAACGTTTGCGCCTGACCTTCGCCAAGACCGAGGCCATGCGCTTCACCGGCCACCTCGACCTGCACACGGCCTGGGAGCGCACCTTCCGTCGTGCGCGCCTTCCGCTGGCATATTCGCAGGGTTACCACCCGCAACCACGCCTGCAGCTCGCTGCCGCCCTGCCGCTCGGCTTTACCAGCGAGTGCGAGATCGCCGACGTCTGGCTGGAGACGCCGCAGGAGCCGGAGGCCGTGCGTGCCGCATTGGAAGCAGCGCTCCCCCCCGGCTTGAAGTTACTCTCTATCACCGAAGTGCCGCCGGCGGAGCCGGCACTGCAAACGCAGGTGCGTTCGGCAGAATACCTCGTTACCCTTGACACCGATTGGACGGCGGAAGAATTGGACGCGCGCTTGGCTGCCCTGCTGGCACAGCCGAGTATCCCCCGCGTGCGGCGCGGCAAGGCCTACGACCTGCGCCCGCTCATCGAAAGCGCGGAACGCGCCGGCGACGCGCGGACTCTGCGCCTGCAACTGGCGGCGCGTGAGGGTGCAACCGGCCGGCCCGAAGAAGTGGTAGAAGCGCTCGGCATCGGCACTGTCGGGGCGCGCTTCCACCGCACCCGGCTGATCCTTGCTGCCTGAGTCGCCTTACTACACCGGGCGGTTTTTTTCTAATTCGTGCCCCTTCGTGCAATTTGATGTCAAAGAAATCTCCGCCTCGAATTAGTGTGCACGCAAAGGTTGCCACTGGCAGCCGCATCCTGAGCGGAGCGGGCTGCTTTTGCCCGTGCAGTCGAAGGAGCGGCTGACATGTTTTGTATGCACACTCGAATTACGGTGAAATGCTGCGAAGGCAAGCCAGGCAATACAATTCGTGTTCCACGGCCAATTCGGATTGCCGGTGTATCCGGTGTCTCAACGCAAAGGCGCGAAGGCGCAAGGGCGCAGGGAGAAACTTTGTGCCCTTGCATCCCGGCATCTTTGCGCTAAAGTCACTCTGCGATGTTGGGTATCTTCGATTCGGGCGTGGGCGGCCTGAGCGTGCTGCGTCACATTCGTGCGCAACTTCCCCACGCCGATATTCTGTACTTCGCGGATACGGCGCACGTGCCTTACGGCTCACGCCCCTTGGCCGAGGTGCGCGCCTTCGCCGAGGCCATCACGCGCTTTCTACGGGCGCAGGGCGCACAGGTCATCGTCGTCGCCTGCAACACCGCTTCGGCGGCGGCGCTCAAACATCTGCGCGCCACCTTCCCCGAAACGCCTTTCGTGGGGATGGAGCCGGCGGTGAAGCCGGCCGCCGAGCAGACGCGCACCGGCGTGGTGGGCGTGCTGGCAACGCCGGCCACCTTTCAGGGTGAGCTGTTCAACTCCGTGGTGGAGCGGTTCGCGAACGGTGTGACGGTGCTGCCGCAGGTGTGTCCCGGCCTGGTGCAACAGATCGAGGCCGGGCGGCTGGACACGCCGGACACCGAAGCGATGCTGCGCGGCTGGGTGGAGCCACTGCTGACGCAGAACATTGACACGCTGGTTCTCGGTTGCACACACTACCCGTTCGTTATCCCGCTGTTGGAGAAAATCTGCGGGCCGGGCGTGCGGCTGATTGACCCGGCCCCGGCGGTGGCGCGGCAGACGGCCAGGGTTGCAGGCGAACGGTTACAAGTTGCCGAGGGCAAAGGGCGAGTCGTCTACTTCACCAGCGGAGAAGTGGCTGAGTTCGAACGCGCGCTCGAGCGGCTTGGGATAGAGCGCGGCGAGGTGTGCGCCGTGACCTGGAGCGGCACAACGTTGCGCCTCGCTCGAGCGCCGAGGCTTTAGCCCAGGCGTCCGGCGCCGGCGCTGCGCAGCCGGGCGATGTCTTCGGCGCCGGCGAGCACGGCGTTTGAGTCTACGCCGGGCGGGCGTAAGGGCAGGACAACGTAGAAGCGGCTGCCGGGGAACTTCTGCGCATCGTAGCCGGCGCTCTCCACCCAGATCCGCCCGCCATGCCGTTCGATGACGCCCTTGGCAATGGGCAATCCCAGGCCCGGCCCGGCACCCATGAACTTGGTCGTGCTGGTGGAGTGCTGCGTGGAACTGCCGACACGGTAGAACTTCTCAAAGATCAGGCGATGATGGCGCGGGTCAATGCCGATACCGGTATCGGCGAAGGTGATAAGCAGGCGGGCCGGCTGTTTGTCGTCCTGCGGCAGCACGCGCACCGAGACATCAATCCGCCCGCCGTCCGGCGTGTATTTGATGGCATTGCTCATCAGCTGGCTGAAGGCCTGCGCCAGGCGCGGTTCGTCGCCCACCAGTGGCGGCAGCGCCTTCAGGCCGGTCACGTTCAGCGTCAGGCGGCGTTCGCGTAGCGCCGACAGGTAAGGCTCGAACGCCCGGCGTAGGATGTGCTCCAGGCTGGTAGTGCTTAGCCTCAATTCCAATGTGTTGGCGTCAATCTGCGCCATGTCCAGCATCTGGCTGATGACCTCGTTGAGCCGCCCGCAGGCACGTACAATGCTTTCGGTCACCTGCGCCGCGGTCACCCGGTCGAGGGTGTTCTCGCGCACCATCGCGCCCATCAGGTCGGCGTAGCCCAGTAGCTGCGTGATGGGCGTGCGCAGTTCGTGGGAGGTGATGGTGAGAAATTCGCTGTGCGCCGTGTTGCTGATGCCGGCCAGCGCGGTTTGCGTCTCCAGCTTCTCGGTGAGCTGCGCCACTGTCTCATTGAGCTGGCGAATCTCCGTCAGCGAACGGGCCGATTTGAGAGCCGGCGTTGCCAGGGCAGTGATCAGGGCAATCAGGTCGAGTTCTTCGCGGGCGAAGCGCCGGCTGCCCTCGCGTGCGCC
>JAVQXV010000275.1:0-3645 GCA_033577755.1 Anaerolineales bacterium | reverse complement strand
GCTGACATCGCCGAGATGAAGGATGCGACCACCGTTGAGATGATGACCAGCGGCCGCATTGAGTTGTGGGACCGGCTGCGGCGGGTGAAGAAGCCGATCATTGCCGCCGTCTCCGGCTGGTGCCTGGGCGGCGGCAATGAGCTGGCGATGGCCTGCGATATGATCGTGGCCTCGGAGACGGCTATCTTCGGCCAGCCGGAGATCAACCTGGGCGTCATCCCCGGCGCAGGCGGCACGCAGCGACTGACGCGCGCCGTGGGCAAATCCATTGCGATGGAGATGGTGCTCAACGGACGCTTTCTCTCCGCCAAGGAAGCGCTGCATTACGGCCTCGTCTGCCGCGTGGTGCCGGTGGAGAACTACCTGACGTCCGCCCTCGAACTCGCCGACCAAATCGCCGCGCGCGCTCCGCTGGCGGTACAGTTCGGCAAGCAGATGGTCAATCGCGCCTTCGAGACCATGCTCGCCGACGGAATCGCCGACGAACGCGCCACCTTCTATCTCCTCTTCAGCACCAACGATCAGAAGGAAGGCATGGCTGCATTCCTGGAAAAGCGCAAGCCCAATTGGCAGGGGAAATAAAACTATCTCGTGCCAAGAGTCATGTGATACGCAATACGTGATACGTGACACATGACACATGATCCCCAACACCACGCCCATGAACTACTCCGATTACCAACACATTCTGTTCGAGCAGCCTGAGCCGGGCATCCTGTGGATGACGCTCAACCGGCCCGAGGTGCTCAACGCCGCCGACCGCCGCCTGCACACGGAACTGGTGGAAGTGTGGCGCACCATTGACCGCGACCCGAGCGTGCACGTAGCCGTGGTGACGGGCGCGGGCCGCGCCTTCTCCGCCGGCGGCGACCTGAAGCTGGTGGAGGATGCCTACCGAAATCCCGAAGAGGTCATGCGCCTCCTCGACGAGGCGCGCGACCTGGTCTACAACCTGCTGCACTGTGGAAAACCGATTATCTCCGCCATCAACGGCCCGGCGGTGGGCGCGGGCCTGGTCGTCGCCCTGCTGGCCGATATCAGCATCGCCACCGAGAGCGCGCGCCTGGCCGATGGGCACGTGCGCATGGGCGTCGCCGCCGGCGACCATGCCGCCATCATCTGGCCGCTGCTGGTAGGCATGGCGAAGGCTAAGTATTACCTGCTGACGAGCGAGTTCGTGGACGGGCGCGAGGCCGAGCGCATCGGCCTGGTCAGCCTATGCGTGCCGGATGACCAGCTCGCGGCGAAAGCGCTCGAGGTCGCGCGCAAGCTGGCGAACGGCCCGCGCCACGCCATCCGCTTTACCAAACGCGCGCTCAACCAGTGGATGCTGCAGGCCGGCCCAATCTTCGACCACTCGCTCGCCCTCGAAATGCTCGGCTTCTTTCACGAGGACATGCGGGCGGGCGTGGAGGGGTTGAAGCAGAAGAGGCCACCGGCATTTCCCTCAAGCAGCAAGTAGCAAGTAGAGAGTAGCGAGTAGAAAGTAACTGCTCCTTCCACTTTCCACTTTCTACTTTCTACTTTCCACGCTCTACTCATTATCCGTGTCCCTCATCTTCATTATCGGCGCCGAACCGTTCGTCAGCAGCCTGGCGCGGCTGTGCGCCGCCGGCTCGCACCATGTCCGGGCGTTGACCACGGCGGACTTCCTCGCCAACCCTTCTCCGGCGCAGGAGCACGAGGTCATCATTGAGGCGGAGACCGCTTCGACTCGGCTCAAGAAGGAATTGTTGCAGCGACTGCGAATCGGCCGACCGGAGGGAATCCTGCTCACCTGCGCACTCAACGCCAGCGCGACCGTCGCCGCCGGCTGGACTCATGCGCCGGAGCGCGTCGTCGGCTTCGGCGTGCTGCCGCCTGTTCCGACGCAGGGCACGGTGGAGCTGGCACGCGGCCTGCAAACGAGCGAAGCCGCGTTCGCGCGTGCGGTCGAGTTCTGGGAGTCGCTTGGCCAGCAAACCGCGCGCGTAGCCGATGGGGTTGGGCTGGTGCGCGCGCGGGTGGTGTGCGCGATGATCAACGAAGCGATCAGCGCCGTGCAGGAGGGCGTGGCGGCGCCGGCGGACATTGATCTGGCGATGAAGCTGGGGATGAATTACCCGCGCGGCCCGCTGGAGTGGGGCGATGAGATTGGGCTGGACACCGTGCTGGCGGTGATGATGGCACTGCAGGAGGAATGGGGCGAGGACCGCTACCGTCCCGCCCCGCTGCTCCGGCGGATGGTGGCAGCAGGCCGGCTCGGTAAGAAGAGCGGCGCGGGGTTCTACCCTTACCCGTCCGCCGGCGCGCCGCACAGCGCCCCAATGGCATAGCCGGCCGGCACCGAGACGATGTCCATCATCGCCATCGGCAAGCGCTCTTGCGGGGGCGATCTACGGTAGGCTACAGCAGCTCTAAACCGTACACTCGGAAATTGCCTGCGCCGACAGTGATCGGATGAAGTTGTCCTCCCGCATCGTGTCGGGCCGAAGCAATCGGGGCCATTTTTTCTTCCGGGAGGGGGCAAACCTATGAGGTCGCCGGTGTTCGTCGGGGCGTGCGGGGAGTCTAGCGCAGAGCACACAAGCTCCACCATGGTGGAGCCTGTGTGGTCGCCAGTCGGGGCGGGCGGATTTGAACCGCCGACCTCTCAGTCCCGAACCGAGTGCTCTAGCCAAGCTGAGCCACGCCCCGAACTGATCGCGATTATAGCACAGGCAAATGTCTCGCGTATAATACGCCGATGTTGATTCGAATGCTCGAACGACACCCCCACTACAACTGGAGGCTTTGAGTGGCTAAGAAGTCTGGAAAAAAGGTCCGCGTCGCCATCATCGGCGTGGGCAATTGCGCCTCATCGCTCGTTCAAGGCGTCGAGTTCTACAAGAACGCCAAAGAGAACGACCATGTCCCCGGCTTGATGCACGTCAACTTGGGCGGCTACCACGTCCGCGACATCGAGTTCTCCGCCGCTTTCGATGTGGTCGAGAGCAAGGTCGGGCTTGACCTGAGCGAAGCAATTTTTGCCTATCCCAACAACACGCTCAAATTCGCCGACGTGCCCAAGCTGAATGTACCGGTGGATCGCGGCATGACCCACGACGGCCTCGGCAAATACCTGAGCCGGCTGGTGAAGAAGGCCCCCGGCCCAACGGCAGATATCGTCCGCATCCTGCGCGAGACCAAAACGGATGTGGTCGTCAACTACCTACCGGTCGGCTCGGAGATGGCGACCAAGTGGTATGTGGAACAGGTGCTGGAGGCCGGCTGTGCCTTTGTTAACTGCATCCCCGTCTTCATCGCCTCACAGCCGTACTGGCAGAAGCGTTTTGTCGAGCGCGGCTTGCCCATCATCGGCGACGACATCAAGAGCCAGGTCGGCGCCACCATCACCCACCGCGTCCTGACCAACCTGTTCCGTGAGCGGGGCGTGCGGCTGGAGCGCACCTATCAGCTTAACTTCGGCGGCAACACCGATTTCTACAACATGCTCGAACGCGAGCGCCTCGAGTCCAAAAAAATCTCCAAGACCAACGCTGTCACGTCACAGCTCGACTTCGAGATTGACGAGCAGAACGTGCACGTCGGCCCGTCGGACTATGTGCCCTGGCTGAGCGACCGCAAGTGGTGTTACATCCGCATGGAGGGCACCACCTTCGGCAA
>JAVQXV010000274.1:0-3646 GCA_033577755.1 Anaerolineales bacterium | reverse complement strand
TGCAAAAACGAATCGCCGTGAGCGCGGAGTTCTCTATCTGTACATCTCCGCGGTAAAGCGGTCGTTTTATGGGAGAGACGTTCGTTATCTCTCCTGACGCGCCGCCTCCACGAACGCCTCGAACAGGCGCAACATCTCCGGCGCGTCGAGCAGGCATTCCGGATGCCACTGTACCGCCAGACCGAAGGGGTGGGCCGATAGCTCAACCGCTTCCACCAGGCCATCGGGCGCGCGGGCGCTCACCGTGAGCGACGGCGCCACCACGCGAACTGCCTGATGGTGCAGGCTGTTCACCGTCAGCACCGGCTGGCCGAGGATGCGTGCCAGCCGCGTCTCCTCTTCAACCCGAATCTCGTGCGGGCGCAGTCGAGCCTCGGACTCGGACTCATACGTATGTTTGAGCGCGCCGGGATGCTCGCTGATGTCGCGATACAGCGTGCCGCCCAGCGCGACGTTGAGCAGCTGCTGGCCGCGACAGATGCCGAAGAACGGCTTGGCCTCCTGCGCCGCCCAGCGCGCCAGCGCCAGCTCCGTCCGGTCGCGCTCCGGGCTGACGCCGCCCATCGCCGGGTGCAGCGTTGCGCCATAGAGCGCCGGGTCCACGTCGCCGCCGCCGGAGAACAGCACGCCGTCCAGCCGCTCGTAGAGCGCGCGTAACGTCGCCTCGCTCAGGCCGAGCGGGATGAGCACGGGCAGGCCGCCGGCGCGCTCCACACCCTGCACGATGAGTGCCAGCAGCCGGTCAAGGGAGCGGCGGTCTTCGTCGTCGTCCGGGTGAACGGTGATGCCGATGAGCGGGGGAGTCTGCATCTGAGATGGAGAAGCGTGAGCGTGCAGGTCGTTGCGTTCAGCAGCCGTTTGCCGGCAGATGGACAATGTTACCTGAGCGCTTCGTCAAGAGCGGCCACAAATTCCTGTTCGGAGACGCGGCCAAACCAGGTCTTGAGCACCTTGCCGTCGCCATCCAGCAGCACCCACTGCGGCTGGGCGCGGAACTGTAATTGGGCCTTGAAGTCGGCGTTGCGCGGGTCGTCAATGTCCAGGCTGGTGAAGATGACTCTGCCGGCGTACTTTTCTTCGAGCCTACGCACGGTAGGCTGCATGGCGCGGCAGGTGCCTCACCAGAAGGCGAAGAACTCCACCAGCTGCGGATAGCCTGCCGCCAGGTTAACCTGGGTCGGGTCGGAAACTTTGAAGACGTCCACCTGCTTGCGGTTGTCCGCCGGCACGGCAGAAGCGGAGGTGACGGTTGCAGCGGCTTCGGGCGCGGTGGTCGGCGCAGTCGTGGCGGGGATAGGCGAAGGTGCATCGGTCGGCGCGGCTGTGGGAATTGTTGCCGGTGCGCAGGCCGCCAGGGCAAGGCCGAGGAGCAGGAGCGGGAAGGCCGATTTGCACATAGCCTAAGTCATCTCCTTTCAAAGGAAGATAGCAATACAGCAGGTGCCGCGTTGGGTTGGATTGTACCGCGTTACTTGCAGCCGAGGGATTACAAGAGTCTTAGAGCGAATTCCCCTTCGATTTGTGGAAGGCGTCCTGAGCAGAGCGCTGCGTTTCTATCCAACGCCGAGGCGCATCAGAGATTCGCCCTAATCGGTGACAGGCGACTTCTGCGACGCGGGTGCAGCCTTAAGGGGTGAGACGCGCTCCGCCAGATACACACCGGCGAGGATGGCCGCGCCGCCGAGCAGCATTGCCGGTGTCACCGTTTCGCCGAGCAGCAGCGCGGCGGCGACGACGGCGGTCAACGGCTCGATGTTCTGGATGAGCGCCACGCGCGAGGCGGCGATGTGCTTGAGCGCCCAGGTGGTGAGCAGGTACGCGCCCGCCGTGCAGACCACGGTGGTGAAGGCAATGGCTGCCCAGCCCGTTGCAGAGACCGAGGCCAGCTCGCGCCAGCCCTGCTGCGCCACGAACAGCGGCGCGACGAACAGCGCGCCGAAGAGGAACATCAGCGTCGTCACCAGCAGCGGCGGGCGGTTCTCCACGGCGCGCTTGCTCAGGATGGTGAGCAGCGCCCACACTACCGCCGAGGCCAGCACCAGCAGGTTGCCCGGCGCGCCGAAGTTGCCGTTGAGTAACCCGGCCCAGTTGCCGTTGGTGGCGACGGTGATGGCGCCGCCGGTCGCCAGCAGGATGCCGGCGATTTGCCACGGACGCAGCGCCTCGCGCAGAAGGAGCGCGGCCAGCAGCACGGTGAAGGCCGGCGCCGTTGAGGCCAGGAACGCCGCCACGCCCGCGTCCGCCGTCGCCTGCCCGCTCACCTGCAAGAGTTGCTGCAACGCGATGCCTACCAGGCCGACCAGCGCCAGCGCAGGCAGGTCGCGCCGGCGCAACCGACGGAAATCGCCGCGCGCCCAGGCCGCTGCGCCCACGAGCAGCGCACCGAAGGCGAAGCGCACCACAATCAGCGTCACCGGCGAAACGTCCTGCAGGGCAATCTTGATCGAGATGAACGAGACGCCCCACAGGCTGATGGCCAGCGCGGCGGCGCCGAGGGCCAGCGTCTCGCGCGAGAACAGGGAAGTGCGGGTAAGGTTGCGGCTCGTCATCGAGTCTCCGATAAAGAAAAGCGCCTCAGCGCCGCTCGTGTGAGCAGGCGGAGGCGTCATGGCCGATGTGATTTGATTGGCGCCCGGCAAGCCGAACGACGGCGAGATTATACCTGAGCCGCGACCTTATAACAGCCGGCCTTGCACTGCGTCATGGTCGCCGGGCAGCGGCTCGCCCGCCGCGAACTTGTGCGCCCAGCGCGTCGGCTCGGGCAGGCGGTAACCGCGACAGCACCGTTGCACAAACTCCAGTGCGTGCGGCACGTCTATCAAATGGCCGGGGGAGACATAGAGGGGGTCGCCGCGCTTGCGCGTGCGCAGCACCACGCCGAGCACCTGCTCCGGATGGCCCGGCTCGGTGAGCGGCACGTAGTCGCCTGCGTGCGGGCCGGGTTCGGCATGAGCGCCGTAGAGCCGGGATTTGGCGACGCCGATGGTGGGCCGCTCCAGCCATAGACCCATCTGCGCGGCGATGCCCAGCCCGCGCGGATGGGCGATGCCCTGCCCATCGAACATCACCAGATCGGGTTTGCGCGCCAGCTTCTCCCACGCAGCCAGCACTGCCGGGCCTTCGCGGAACGAGAGCAGGCCGGGGATGTAGGGGAAGACCAGCGGCGCGTCCGCCGTGACGCCCTCCAGCGGTTTGAGTTCGGGGAAGCTGAAGACGACGATGGCCGCGTGCGCCTTGTCATCCGCCAGGCTTGTGTCCACGCCGCCGACGGTGTTGACCGCGCGCCCGTCCCAGGCGATGACCAGCCGCGCGCGCAGTTCAGCTTGAAGGCGGATGGCCTCCTCCGGGCTGAGGTCCCAGCGATGAAGCGGGCGCACGGCGGGGAACAGGTGACGGTCACCTAAAAGAGCCGAAACCAGTCGGTGCCGGTGAGGATGCTGCAGGCGAGAATCGCCGAGACGAGAGCGATGATCACGCCGCAGCCGATGCCGGTGCACGAGCAGCCGCGCCCAAAACCGAAGCGCTCTTGCAGCCAGTCGGTGACCGATTTCAGCAGAAAGAGTTGCAGCAGACCGACGAGACAGCCGGGACGTTCGTCGCGCATAGGGACCTCCATGTGCTCACGTGAGTTTACCGCAAAAAGCCT
>JAVQXV010000273.1:0-3672 GCA_033577755.1 Anaerolineales bacterium | reverse complement strand
GGAAGTTCGGCAGGTTGAGCTTGGCGGCGATGTCGTCGGCGGTGGCCGGGATAATCTGGGTGAGGCCGCGCGCCTGGGCGCTGGAGACGGCGTACTTCCAGAAGAAACTCTCGATACGCATCTTGCTGTACATGACGAACGGGTGAATGCCGTATCGCTCGCCGGCAGCAACGACCAGCGGCGCGAACGGCGCGGGGAAGCGCAATCGTTGCAGATAAGTCGGGCCGGCGTCGGGATTGGCCAGGCCGGCCAGGTCCAGCACGCGGCGCGCCGAGCGGATGCTCAGGTCGTACGCGCCGATCTCGTTCCAGTACAGCGCGAGTTGCCACAGCGCCACCGGGTCGGACTGCACCGCGAGGCGCAGGCTGTTGAACTCGGCGTGGGCCTCGCGCTGCAGGCCGAGCCGCCAGAGTTCAACGCCGCGCACGAAGCGCGCATCGTGCCGCAGGCTCTCGCCCGGCGTGCTCAGGTCGTTCAGGCCGGCGGCCTGCGGGAAGGTCTCGCGCAGCCAGCGCTCGGCTTCGGCCTTCTCGCGGGCCGCATCGAAGTCGAAGTTGTAGCCGTGTGGCGGCGCGAAGGGCCTCTTGCCCGCCAGCAGTTGCGCCGCGCGCAGGCTATAGTAGTCGCCGGGCGCAGTCATCGCGGCTCGCGTCCATGCTTCATGTGCGCCTTCGTGGTTGCCTTGCTTCTCCTTCACCTTGCCGATCCACAGCCAGCCGCGCGCGTGTTGCTCCGGGTCGTTGCCCAACGTGGTCGCCAGCTCGAAGCGTTGCAGCGCGCCGCTCAGGTTGCCGCTGCGGTACAACGCCAGCCCGGCCTGGATGGCGGCGTCGGCGGCCTGCCCGGACTGCGGGTAGTCGCGCGCGATCTGTTCCCACAATTGCGCCGCGGTGGTCAGATCGTTGTTGCGCTCGCACAGGCGCGCGGCGCGGTAGAGAGCGTCCGGCGCCTGTGGGTGCTGCGGTGCAAGGCGGGCAAAGTCGCGGAAGGTCTGCACGTCTGCCGGGTAATCCTGAATGAACGCCATCTGAAAGAAAGCCGGCTGCCAGAGCGGGTCGTTGGGGAAGTCTTCTACGAGCCGGCGGAAGGCGGCGATGGCGTCGGCCTTGCGCCGGAGGGCGTTAAGCGTCAGGCCGAGGTGATAGAGCGCCGTGGTGTTCGCCGGGTCGGCGTTCAGCACACGCTCAAAGGCGGCCAGCGCCGGCCCATAGTTCTGAGCGTGATAGTTGCTCAGCCCGCGCTTGAGGTCGTCCACCGGCACACCGTCGTTGACGAGCTTGAGCAGGCCCTGAAAGGTGATGGGCACTTCCGGGTAGTCGTTGACGGCGGCGAGATACTTCTCGTAGGCAAGCTGTGGGGAGCCGTTCGCGTAGTACACGTCGCCAGCGAGGATGAGCGCGCGTGCCTTCAGTGCGTTGTTGGTTGCCGCTGCATAGATAAAGTCATACTGAGCGACGGCGCTCTGCCGGTCGTTGAGCGCCAGATAGACTTCGGCCAGACGTTCGCGTAGGTCGAAGGTGTCGCCGGCGCGCGGCGCAGCGATGGCGGCGCGGTAGGCGCGCGCCGCGCCGGCGTAGTCGCCGCTGAAGGCCAGCGCCTGCGCCACCCGCTCCTCGACGTATGAGTCGAGCACATGGCCGCGCCGCTGCCGGTAGTTGCGATAGCCTTCCACCGACTGCGCCCACAGGCCGAGCGCGCGAAACGTCTCGCCGAGCAGAAAGTGCGCGTCGGCCACGAGCGGCGACTCCGGGAACTGCTCCAGCAGCCGGGCAAATTCCTGCGCCGCACCATGCGGGTCGCCGCTGTAGAGCCGCGCCTTGCCCAGCCCCAGTTGCGCGGCGGCGCGCAGTTGCGCTTCGTCGCTCTGCGCCAGCACCTGTTGATAGACGGCTGGCGCGCGGCCCCAATCACCGTTGAACATCGCCTCATCTGCTTCGGCGAGGAGCACGGAGGGCGGCGGTATGGGCGTTGGGGTCGGTGTCGGTGAAGGGGTGGGCGTGGCGGTGAGCGTGGGTGTGAGGCTCGGTGTGGGCGTGGCCGTCGGGCCGAAAAAGGGCAGTGGCCGGGAGCAAGAGGCGAGGAGGAAGGAAACAGGAAGGAGAAAGAAGGAAGAAGCAAGCAGATTGGAAATTAGAGGTTGGATATGGCGCGACATGCGGCGATGTTAGCACGTGTTGAGTGCACTGAAAAAAACGCACCGCAGAGAACTGTGTGCACGCAAAGGTTGTCAGTGGCAGCCGCATCCTGAGCGGAGCACCTCCGCACGGCTTATCATTCAGGTCTGCCGAGCGTCGCAGAAATTGCGCCGTAACCGCTCACAAGTACCAAGCGAAATTTGGACAAGCTTGACACTCAGCGGTGGTGGTTTATCATCGCCGCGACTTTACCCGATTGAAGTGTAACACGTAGCTCGCGTTACGTTGCTGATTCTAGGTGAAGATAGTACCGTCGCCCCCTGACTTGGAAAGCTTTATTTCCGACCGTTCCCTCAAGGAAAAGTTCCCATGCCCGAAGCCGTCATTGTCTCCGCTGTGCGCACGCCGATCGGCCGGCACGGCGGCGTGTTGAAAGACGTTCGCCCCGACGACCTGGCCGCGCTGGTGCTCAAGGAAGCCGCTGCGCGCGCCGCGCTCGATCCGGTGCTGATTGACGAAGTGTATCTAGGCTGTGCCAATCAGGCCGGCGAGGACAACCGCAACGTGGCGCGTATGGCAGTGCTGCTGGCCGGCTTCCCGGTGAGCGTGCCCGCGGTCACCCTCAATCGGCTGTGCGCTTCCGGACTGGCCGCCATCAACGCTGCCGCCCGCGCCATCAAGGCCGGCGAAGTCGAGGTCTGCCTTGCCGGCGGCGTGGAATCCATGACGCGTGCGCCGTACGCTCTGCCCAAGACCAGCCCGGAGTGGGCCTTCGGCAACGTCACCGCCTTCGATACCACCCTCGGCTGGCGCTTCGTCAATCCTAGGATGAAGGAAATGTACGGGATCGACTCGATGGGCGAGACGGCAGAGAACGTGGCGGAGGAGTTGAAACTTAGGGGTGTGGAGATTTCTCGCGAAGAGCAGGACGCCTTCGCGTTGGAGAGCCATCGCCGCGCGGTGGCCGCCATCGAGTCCGGCAAGTTTGCGGAAGAGATCGTTCCCGTTCCCGTCCCGCAGCGCAAGGGCGAGCCAATCCTCGTTACGCGCGACGAGCACCCGCGCCCCGATACGTCTCTAGAGGCGCTGGCGAAGCTCAAACCGGTCTTCCGGGCCGGTGGCACGGTGACCGCCGGTAACTCGTCGGGCATCAACGATGGCGCGGCGGCGCTGGTGCTGATGAGTGACCGCAAAGCGCGCGAGCTGGGTGTACGGCCGCTGGCCCGCATCGTGGCCTCAGCAGCGGCGGGTGTAGCCCCGCGCACCATGGGCCTCGGCCCTATCCCGGCTACGCGCAAGGCGCTGGCACTTGCCGGCCTTTCGCTGGACGACATTCGCCTTATTGAACTCAATGAAGCCTTCGCGGTGCAGGCGCTGGCGGTGATGCGCGAGCTGGGCTTCCGGCATGAGATCACCAATGTCAACGGCGGCGCTATTGCGCTTGGCCATCCGCTGGGATGCAGCGGTGCGCGTCTGATGTGTACCCTCGTCCACGAAATGCGCCGCCGCGCGCCGACCGAGCCGCGCCCGTACTATG
>JAVQXV010000020.1:0-29654 GCA_033577755.1 Anaerolineales bacterium | reverse complement strand
TTCTGGGTTGGCTTCCTCACGGCGATGTCGGACATCTTCAAGGGTACGCTGGCGGTGCTGCTGGCCGGCTGGCTCCTGCCGGCGGAGACGCGCGAGTGGGGGATGGTGCTGGCCGGGCTGGCGAGCATCGCCGGGCATAATTACCCGGTATGGTTGAGATTCAAGGGCGGGGCAGGCGGCGCCACCTGCGCGGGCGCAGCCATCGCGCTGTGGCCCTGGTTCGCGCCCATCATCATCGCTCAGGGCGCGTTTATCCTCTACTTCGTCGGCTACGCTTCGATTGCGACCATCATGACCGCCCTCATCGTGACCGGCGTGCTCATCTATCTGGCGGCCAGCGGCGTGCTGGGCTGGACGTTCGTCTGGTTCGGCGTCGGCTCGGTGATTCTGCTCGGCTGGGCGCTGCGGCCCAACTTCGCGCGGCTGATGCGCGGCGAGGAGCGTCTGGTGGGCCTGCGCGCGAAGCGCCGGGCGGAGGCCGCGAACGCCTCAGGCCGGTCGCGCGCCGCCTGAATGGCTTGAGCCGGCGCGCGACCGGTGCATCTCAGCGGCTAATTAGTGGCAGATACAACGACCGCCACACAGGGCCGCTCCAAAACCCTGCTGACAATCTATAAGTTCCCCCCGTCGAGATTCCCGTCACCGGCTGGCCGATGGTGCCGCGCAGCGAATATACGCCACCGCTGCTCGCGCCGCCGCCGCCGGCGATCACATAGCCGCTGCTGCCGATGGCCGCCGGCGTCAGCGAGAAGCGCCCATTGGCGTTCGTCCCCGCCGCCGGCGCTGCGCCGAGCGCCAGCAGGCAAAACAGCAGGCTGGCCAGGACGCGGAGTGTTCGTGCGCACATGTTCAGGCTCCTTTCCCCTTCAATAGACCAGCACCATGATGTTGCCGTTCTCCTGCACCCCGTCGTCTCGAAAACGCCTGCAAGCCAGCGTATTAGAAGTCGCCGGGAAGCACGCGACAAAGCGCGGCGTGTTTGCACTCGCCGTGGCGACGAAGTAGCGTTGTATAATGTTGAAACCGAAGTCAATTACGCAGGTGTTCTGCCCGCTGTCCCAGGATATCGTAGCGGTTGGCGGTGTGCCGTCTATCGCAACGAAGCTGCGTATGATTGTTGAGCCGGACGAACTGCAGGTGGCAAACACGCCGGCCTTCACCAGCCCGTTCGCATCGCTCGGTTGAGCGATGCTGCCCGCGCGAACCTGCAGCAGAAGCTGCGTTGAGTTGTGCAACTCCCACGCGCTGTCAGCCGGGTTGAATGTCGTCCATGCACGGAATAAACCGCCGGTCGCGTAGCCGTAGAACGGCCGGCCTTGCGGCGAGACGGTGTTGATGTACATCCCGCCATAGGTGCTGCCGGTAGGGCCGAAATCGGCGTTGACGCCGAACACCTCGTTGCCGGTAATCTTGTTCGTGCGATTGAGGCCGACGAACTGCCCGGCCTGATTGGTATAGACTCCGGGCAGGGCGCTGGCGACCGGGGCCGCGCTCACCGGCTGGCGTGGGGTCAGGGTGGTAAATGCGGGGTCGCCGCTCTTGCGCACTCGCACCTCGAGGTAGGTTTGCTGTTGCCAGAACGGGTTGCCGAAGTCGAGCTGCACGGTGAAGATGCCGTTGACCACCGCCACGTTATTCAACGTGGTCGTAGAGCCAACCTGTGTTCCCCCTGTCACGGCATCGAACAGCGCAAACTGGAAATCATACGCGCCGTTGGCCGGCGCGCCGTTGTCGTCCAGTCGGCCCTGATAGGTGAACGCGCTGCCGACGGTGGCCTGCGGCAGGCTTTGCGCCCGGCTCGTCTGGATGACCCCGTTGACCACGCTGATGACCAACGCCAGCGTGGCCGCGATGGAAGCGTACGACGGTCGAGAGATCATGGTGTGCTCCTTTCGTTGGGAATCGCCGGCGTTGGCAGGGAGCAACGTGCGAAAGGCAGCCCGTCGCGGCGACTCCACGCTCGGTGGATGGTAGGGTACTAATTATAATCACGGTGCGGATAATGCTACAATCGTCAGGCCATGTCCGACCTTGAACCCAATAAGCTGCGCAAGCAGTATCTCGACATCAAGCGCCGCTATCCGAACGAGATCCTGCTCTTCCGCCTCGGCGATTTTTACGAGACGTTCGACGACGACGCCCAGCTGGTGGCGCGTGAGCTGGAGCTGGTGCTCACCAGCCGCCCCAACATGTACAAGGCCGACGGCGTGCGCGTGCCGATGGCCGGCATCCCCCATCATGCCCTCGAGTCCTACCTCGCCCGGCTCATCGCCAAAGGCTATCACGTCGCCATCTGCGAGCAGGTCGGCGCAGATGAGAAGGGGTTCTTCCGCCGCGAAGTGGTGCGGGTGGTGACGCCCGGCACCGTCACCGAGCCGAACCTGCTGGAGGCCGGGCGCAACAACTACCTGGCTGCCCTGGCGGTGAGCGAGGGACGTGCTGGGCTGGCCCACGCTGATATCACCACCGGCGATTTCGCCGTCACCACGCTCCCCGCGCCCAACCCGTGGCCGGCGCTGCGCCACGAGCTGATGCGTCTGCGCCCCGCCGAGCTGCTGCTGCCCGAAGGCGTCCAGCATCCCGCGCTCGCCGACCTCAACATCCCCTGCACGCCGCTGCCCGGCTGGAAGTTCGACCCCGGCAAGGCGCGGGCTGTGCTGCTCGAACATTTCGGCGTCAGCTCGCTGGCCGGCTTCGGCCTCGAACACTCCCCGCTGGCGACGGCCGCCTGCGCTGCCATCGTGCAGTACGTCCGCGAGACGCAGCCCGCTGCACTCAACCTGCTGACGCGCCTGAGCACCTACAGCCTCGACGCCTTCATGCTGCTCGACCCGGCCACGCGCCGCAACCTCGAGCTGACCGAGACGCTGCGCGGCGGGGAGGTGCGCGGCTCGCTGCTCGGCGTGCTCGACCAGACCGTGACCGCGATGGGCGCGCGCCTGCTGCGGCAGTGGGTCAATCAGCCACTGCTCGACCCGGCCCGCATCAACGAACGGCTCGACCGGGTGGCGGCCTTTCACACTCAGGGCGTGCTGCGCGCCGAAGTGCGGGCCGCCCTCAAACCGCTACACGACCTCGAACGGCTGACCAACCGCATCCTCGGCCTCACCGCCAACCCGCGTGATCTGGTGGCGCTGCGCGAAACGCTGGCGGCTTTGCCTGCGCTCAAAGAGAGATTGAAGAGTGGAGATTCCAATCTCCAATCTCTAATCTCCAATCTTGATACCTGTGCCGATGTTCTGGAGCTGCTCCAAACTGCCATTGCTGACGAGCCGCCCGCCGTGCTGGGCAAGCCGGGCATCATCCGCGCCGGATACTCGGAGGAGCTGGACGGCGTCATCAGCGCCTCCAGCCATGCGCGCGAGTGGATCGCCGGGCTGGAAAAGGCCGAGAAGGAGCGCACCGGCATCAAATCGCTCAAGGTCGGCTACAACAAGGTCTTCGGCTATTACCTTGAGATCAGCCGCGGGCAGAGCGACAAAGCGCCCGAGAACTACATCCGCAAGCAGACGCTGGTCAACGCCGAGCGCTTCATCACCCCGGAGCTGAAAGAGTACGAGACGCTGGTGCTCAACGCCGAGGAGCGCATCCTGGAGATCGAGACGCGGCTGTTCAAGGACCTGTGCCGGCAGATCGGCGCGCACGCCGGCCGGCTGCTGACCACGGCGCGCACGGTGGCGCAGCTCGACGTGCTGGCCGCGCTGGCCGAGGCCGCCGCACGCAACGGCTACGTGCGCCCGCAGCTGGCCGACGAGCCGGTGCTCGAAATCCGCGACGGGCGGCATCCGGTCGTGGAACAGTTCCTGCCCGCCGGCCGGCGCTTCGTGCCGAACGACATCGTCTTCGAGCCGGGCGAGTGCGTGCGCGTCATCACCGGGCCGAACATGAGCGGGAAGAGCACCTATCTGCGGCAGGCCGCGTTGGTCGTGCTCATGGCGCAGATGGGCAGCTTCGTGCCGGCGGCCTCGGCGCGGCTCGGCGTCTTCGACCGCATCTTCACCCGCATCGGCGCGCAGGACGAGATCGCTGCCGGCCAGTCCACCTTCATGGTCGAAATGGTCGAGACGGCCAATATCCTGCACAACGCCACGGCGCGCAGCCTGCTGGTGCTGGATGAGATCGGGCGCGGCACCAGCACCTATGACGGCCTTTCGCTGGCCTGGGCCATCGTCGAACACATCCACAACCACCCCAAACTCAAAGCGAAGACGCTCTTCGCCACGCATTACCACGAGCTGACCGACTTGGCCGCCGTGCTGCCCGGCGTGCGCAACTACAACGTCGCCGTGGCCGAGGAGGGCGACCACGTGGTCTTCCTGCACCGCATCGTGCCGGGCGGGGCCGACCGAAGCTATGGCATTCACGTGGCACAGCTGGCCGGGCTGCCGCGCAGCGTCATCGCGCGGGCGCAGGAGATTCTGGCGCAGCTGGAGGCCTCCGGCGGGCGCGCGGTCAAGCGTGAGCCGATAGCTGCCGCGCAGATGGCGCTGTTCCCGGAGACCAGCCCGTTGCTCGACGAGCTACTGGCGCTCGACCTGAACGCGCTCACGCCGATGGAGGCGCTGAGCAAGTTATTCGAGTGGCAAGCGCGGTTTGGGAAGTCGGCGTGAGGGAAGAAGGGCGGCGCTCACGCCCGCAGTACCTCAAACGCCTCCACGCCCTGCGAGCGGCCGCGCACTTCGATCATCCCGATGGATTTGAGCTGGAAGCCAATGCTGACGGTGACCGTGTTGATGCACTGCGCGGTGAGCGGCCCCACGACTACCTTGTTGGGTCGGGCATAGAGTTGTAGGCGCTGGGCCAAATTGACGGCATCGCCCAGCACGGTGAATTCAACGCGCTCCTCATTCCCGACGTAGCCGGCCATGGCCGTGCCGGTGTTGATGCCGATGCCCATCTCAATATTTTCGCCCTCGGCCCGATTAATGCTTTGCAATCGGTTGACCATGTCGAGGGCGGCCCGCACGGCGCGCTCCTCCGAGTCCGTCCGCTGGCCGGTGACGCCGAACACCGCCATCACCCCATCGCCGAGGTACTTGTTAAGCAAACCGTTGTAGGCGAAGACCGCATCGGTCATCTGCTGGTAGTAGCGACTAAGGATATTGCTGAAGCGCCGCGCGCCCAGCCGCTCGGCCAGCCCGGTCGAATCGGTGATGTCGGCGAAGAGCACGGTTACGGTCTTTTCCGTCAGCGGCGGCAGCGAGCCGGTCTGCAGGTAATCCTGAAGCAAATACTCGGCCTCGGGCGGGGAGAGAAACCGTTGTAGAAGCTGGCGAATGCGCTGTTCTTTGCGCACATGCTCCAGCAGACGCGTGCGCTGGATGGTGAGCGCTGCCTGATGGCTGATGGCGACTGCCAACTGCAAATCGCTCTGATCGAAGGGCCGGGCCAGCGGGCGCGTCTTATAGACGTAGATCAACGCGACTGCCTTTTCGCCGCTCATCACCGGCACGCACATAGCCGTGCGGATGCGCATCAGCAGCGTGCTCTTGCCCAGGTGCGGGTCGGCTTGCGCATCGGGGATGATGACGGCGGAACGCTGATCGAGCGCCATGCGCGCGATGGAGACCGGAAAGCCTAAATCGTGCAGCATGTTGAAACGCTCGGCCAGGATGACCTGGCACTTGTCTGCGCCCATCGCCACGCGCATCAGTTCGGAGACTTCGCGCAGGGCCGTGTCCAGGTCAATGACGGTGTTCAGGCGGCTGGCGACTTCGTAAAGCAGGACGGCGTGATGGTCGAGCGACTCCAGCAGCAGATCGCGGGTGAGCGGCTGAGTGCCGGGAAGGGAGCCGGTTGGTTTGAGCGTCGGGTCGGTGTCCCGGCGACTGAAGGTGAGGATGTGCTGCCCGATGCGCACCTGGTCTTCCGGGCCGACGCGGCGCGGCTGCATCAAGCGCTCGCGGTTGACGTAGGTGCCGTTCGTGCTGCCGAGATCGGTGATGGTGACGGCGCTGCTGCTCGGCTCAAAATAGATTTCGGCGTGCAGACGTGAGGCCGACTCATCCGGCAGTGGGATGTCGCTATCGGACTTGCGCCCGATGATCATCTTGCCGGCCTTGAGCGTGTACTCGCGAGGTTCGCCTTTGGGTGAGCGGACGGTTACGACCCACATAAACGTTCCGGGATGCTTCTCCGACGGATTTTACCGCAGGTTGATGTAAGCTTGGACTCGGAAGCGATGGCGGGTGTTGAGAACCGTTCCTACTCGGCCAACCAGAGCACGGCGCGGTGAGCAGGGACAGCATGTCCGTTGCCACGCACGCCGCCGCCGGCAGTTTGATAAAAGACATGCTGCGTAGTGGCGGAGTATACCGCAAACTCAAGGGCTGGGTCGTTTCATCTCGAACACCGTGCCCAGCGTCGCGTACTCGTCGCCGCTCAGGCGCGCCACCGGCTTGAGCAGTGTGGCGTCCACTGCCCCGTTCGGACGGAGCAGCCCCTCGCGCACGTGGAAGACCTGCACCTGGCCGAGCACCATGGTGTAGGTGGTATCCTGCACGGGCACGATTTGCGTCGCCCGGCACTCCATCGTCACGGCAGCCTCGGCCACACGCGGCGGCTTCACGAGCATCGAGGCGAGCGGCGTCAGCCCGGCGCGCTCGAACTCGTTGACTTCGTAGGCGTACTCGCCCGAAGTCAGGTTCATTTTTTCGGCGAGCGCTTCGTCCACCACGTTGAGCACGAACTCGCCGGTCTCACGCACGTTCCGCAACGTGTCCTTGGGGACGCCCTGCCGCTGCCCGACCGAGAACATGACGGTG
Organism: Anaerolineales bacterium; assembly: GCA_033577755.1. Taxonomy (GTDB): domain Bacteria; phylum Chloroflexota; class Anaerolineae; order Anaerolineales; family UBA6663; genus JANWXR01. Next base: position 22,890 of record JAVQXV010000020.1, on the reverse strand, counting down.
GGCGGGTTGCCGGCCACGGCGTTGAAGAACGAGAACGGCGCAAGGTTGAGCGAGCCGTCTGCGCCCAGGCTGCTGACCCAGGCGATGGGGCGCGGCACAACGATGCTGATGAGCAGGCGGTAAACGTCGCGGGGTTGGAGGTCTTGGGGAAAGATGGAAGTCATAGGGAATGGTTGTGGAACGCCGGCGGCAGACAGCGGTCAATCGTCCGCCGTTCGACTGATCAGGTCGCGCACGAATCGAATCTCGTCGTCGTTGACCGTATGTCCCAGGCCGGGGTAGAGGCGCAGGGTGACGTTGCCGCCCAGCTCCTTCAGCAGGACGGCGCTGCGCTCGACGCGGTTGCGCGGGATGTGAACGTCGGCATCACTGCAGCCGAGGAAGACGGGTGTGCCGGCCAAAGAGCCGGTGTACACACGCGGCTGATCGCCGTTCTCGATCAGCGCGCCGCTCAGTCCGAACAGTCCGCCGTAGCGCCGCGGGTGGCGGGCGGCGTACTCAAGCGCCAAGCACGCGCCCTGCGAGAAGCCAAGCAGGAAGGTGCGCTCCGGCTGGATGCCGGCCAGGCCGATGTGTTCCAGGATGGCGGTGATTTTTTCGAGCGCGGAGGTCAGCCACGGCTCGTTAGCCGCGACCGGTGCGGTGAAGCGCTGCGGATACCAGGTGTGGTTGGCAGCCTGCGGTGCCAGGTAGGCGATGTCCGACTGGCGGAACTCGCTGGCGAAGGCCAGGATGCTCTCGGCGTCCGCGCCGCGCCCGTGCAGCATCACCATGGCTGCGCGCGCCTCTTCCAGCGGCTTGCCCGAGGCATAGACGGGTTGCGAGTCGTGCAGTGGCGATCTCATTGAAGACGAAGGGGTGACGGGATGACAAGGTGACCGGGCGAGCGGGTGACACTTTGTCGGAGCATCGCGTCCCTTTTCAGTCAGGGTGTGATGGGCTTCAGCACGCGCTCGATGTCGCGGCGGTGCGGCTCCAGCCAGGGTGGCAGCTTCAGTCCGCGCCCCAGGTTCTCCGGCTCTTCATCGGCGGTGAAGCCGGGGCCGTTGGTAGCAATCTCCACGATGTGGCCGTCCGGGTCGTTGGTGTAGATGCTCTTGAAGTAGACGCGGTCCATCACCGGCGAGACGCGCAGGTAGGCGCGCACCAGCTTCTCGCGCCATTCCAGCTGCGTCGTCTCGTCGGCCACGGCCAGGGCGAAGTGGTGTGTCTGGCCTGTGCCCATCTGCGCGCGGCGCTCCCGCTTCGGGTCACGCTCGAAGTAGGTGATGAGCGTGCCGGGGCGCCCGTCGCCGACGCCGAAGTACCAGTGCGCGGAGGTCGGGTCGTCGAAGTTGCTCGTCATCTTCACCTTGCGCATCCCCAGCAGGCCGCTGAAGAAGGCCTCGGTGCGTTTGATGTCGGCACAGATGGCGGTGATGTGGTGCATGCCCTGCCGCAGCGCCATGTCCGGCGTGATGGCGGGGACCGGCTCCGGCCAGGTCGTCGCCGCGATCTTCGCCTCGTCGCGGTTGTTGATGAGCATGTCCTCCGGCGGGTCGCGGTGCTCCGTGCCGAGCGCCTCGGGCGCTTCGTCCACCGTCCAGCCCGGCCCCAGCGTTGCAATTTCCAGAATCACGCCGTCCGGGTCCTGGAAGTAGATGGACTTGAAGTAGTGACGGTCGAGCGGGCCGGTGACGGGCAGGCCGAGGTCGGTCAGGCGGCGCTTCCATTTGAGCAGGCCGTCGTAGTCGTTGACCGTCAGCGCGAAGTGATGCGTGCCGCCGATGCCCCAGCGCCCGCGCGGCGCATCCGGCCACTCGAAGAAGGTGACGGCGGAGCCGGGGCTACCCACTTCATTGCCGAAGTACAGGTGGTAACTGTCCGGCGCGTCGAAATTGACGGTCTTTTTGATGAAGCGCAGGCCGAGCGTCTGTGTGTAGAAATCAACCGTGCGCTGCGCGTCCTTGCAGACGAGGGTGATGTGGTGGAGGCCGAGGATGGTCATGGATGTGCGTGTTGCGTATTCCGTATTACGAAGGCGTGTTTGAAGACCAAGGATTTATATCGCACTTTGCTAACTTGCGGGCTGCGGCGGTGTTGCCGGTTTCTGGATGGGCAGGCGATAGATTCCCAGCCCGAGCACTACGGTGAGGATTGTTGCCACGCCCGTCGCCGCCATGGCCACGTTCGGGCCGGCATTATCGAACAGGTAGCCGGAGAGCAGCGGGCCGAGGATGTTGCCCAGCGCCGCCGCCGACTGGTTGAGGCCGATGACGCGCCCACGTTGCTGAGGCGGGGCGGTATAGGTGAACAAGGCGATGAGCGCGGGCAGGGCCACGCCGCCGCCGATGGCCACCAGCGGCACGAAGACGAAGGTGCTGGCAAAGTAGGGAAACAGGCTCAGGATAATGAAGGACAGGCCGCGCGCCAAATTGCCGAAGACGACCAGATGCTTCTCGCCGAATTGCTTGACCAGCGGCCCGACGAGCCAGACCTGCGTCGCCACGCCGAACAGCCCGACGGCGGTCAGCACCAGGCCGATGATTTGCTGCACCTGCGCGGTAGGCAGGCCGGCCAGCGCCGTGCGCTCGAACCAGAGAGCGTAGATGGTCTGAAAGGCGAAGAAGGCCAGATTGACGCCGAAGGAGATGAACAGTAACAGGCCCAGCGACGGCGATTTGAGCGCCTCCTGCGGCAGCCGCGCCAATTCGGTGAACGGAGTCAGCAGGCTGATTTTTTGCTCGCGGTTGCGCTTTGCGGGCGGTAGCGACTCGGGCAGCAAAAAGACGGTCAGCAGGATGGTGAGCAGTGAGAAGCCTGCCGCAAAGAAGAACGGCACGCGCGGCCCGAACGCCGCGGCCAGCAGACCGCCGAGGGCCGGCCCGAAGATGAAGCCGGAGCTGAAGCCGGCGTTGACCACGCCCAGCCCGCGAGCGCGGTTCTTCTCGTCGGTGATGTCGCTGAGGTAGGCCTGCGCCACCGAGATGTTACCGCCGGTGAAGCCGTCAATCAGCCGGGCGATGTAAATCAATCCGATAGTTGTGGCGGAGCCGGTGAGCAACAGCGCGGTGAATGTGCCCGCCTGCGAGGCGATGAGGACCGGCCGGCGACCGAAACGGTCCGAGAGCCGGCCCAGCAGCGGCCCGGCGAAGAGCTGCGCGGCGAAGAACACGCTGGTCAGGCCGGTAATCAGTTGAGCCGTTGCGCCGAGGTCGTTCTTGGCGAACAGCGGCAGCACCGGGATGGTGATGCCCAGCCCAAGCACGTCCACGAAGACGATCATGAAGATGGGGAAGAGCGGCGAGCGGAGAAATCGCAAGGGCTTTTGCATGGCGGCCTCGTTTCTAAAAACTACGCCGCAGTCTGCCGGAGAAGCTCAGGACATGGACTGGGGAAGGGGGCGTCATCAGAAAAATCCTCGGAGAGTCCGCCGCTCAGCGGGGCGGCAGCAGGAATCGCAGCGCATCAGGCAAACGCCGCGCCCAGGCGGATTCGGTGTGGCGCGCGCCCTTCTCGGCAACGTACTTCAAGTTCTCGCCTAGCCGGTAGCCTTTTTGCCGCAACAGGTCGCGCATCGGCTTCGCCGAGCTTTCCTGCGTGCCGTGGTCAAGGTAGATTCGCCCGTCCACGAACGGCCGCTCGCGCACGTAGTTGTAAATCTCACCCTGCGCCAACCACAAAGAGGGGCTGAATGCGCCCACGAATCCAAAGATGTCCGGGCGGCGGAAGAAGGCATACAGGCTGATCAGGCCGCCCATCGAGGAGCCGAGGATGCCGGTATGCCAGCGGCCCGGCTGCGTGCGAAAGGTGGAGTCAATGAGCGGTTTGACCGTGTCCGTGAGGAAGGCGACATACTGCTCGCCGCGCGCCGCCCAGCGCCCGAACGGAAACGGGTTGTACTCGGCAATGCGGTCGTTGCCGGCGTGGTGGATGCCGACCACAATTGCCTCGCGGCCCTCCTCCGCCAGCTTCTCCATGGTCTCATCCACCTGCCACTCCACGCCGCCGTAGGCCGTGGCCGCGTCGAACAGGTTTTGTCCATCCTGCATGTAGAGCACCGGGAAGAAGTCGCCGCTGTAGTGGTACGAGGGCGGCAGATAGACCAGCAACGTGCGGCGATTGTCGAGCTGAGGGCTGTAGAAATCGAGCGTGACCTGGATGTTGCCGCGAACGGTGTTATGGCCGGGTTTCACTTCGTAGGTGTGCCACTGTGCGTAAGAAACTAGCATTCAGCGGTGAGCTTCCCTCGACGGTTCAAAGATGGTGTTGAGTGTCAGGGATTAGGGGGACGGTGTCAAGGGTCAAGTGTCACGTGTCACGGATCAAGGGGCGAGGGTCAGGAGCATGGCGTTTTGGGAGGGGTCGCGGACGAGGACGCCGTTGGAGCGTTCTTCTAGCGCCGTCACGCCGGCGGCGCGCAGGCGCTTTACGGTTTGCGCTAGAGCCTCCGGGTTGGGCAGCCTGACCTCGAAGTAACGCAGACCGACGGAGTTGGGAGGTGGAGGCGGCGCGCCGACGCCGGCCCAAGTGTTGAAGCCCACATGGTGGTGGTAACCGCCCGCCGAGACGAACGACGCACTCGGCCCGTAGCGCGCCATCAGCTCGAAGCCGAGCGCGCCGACGTAGAACTGCTCCGCCTGACCGATGTGGGCGACGTGCAGGTGGATGTGACCGATGACGGTGGCCGGGTCCATCCGGTCGGCCGGCTCGGGGTGCGCGCGCAGCTCGCGCAGCACGCTCTCGATGTCCAGCGGGTCGGTCGCCATGCGAAAGTTGCCCTGCGCATCGAACCACTCGGAGCGGGGCCGGTCGCAATAGACCTCAATGCCGTTGCCGTCCGGGTCGGGCAGGTAGAGGGCCTCGCTCACTTTGTGATCGGAGTAGCCGTCCATCGGCGTGCGCGCCTCGAGCATGCGGCGCAGGGCGCGGGCCAGCTCCAGCCGCGAGGGGACGAGGATGGCGAAGTGATACAGGCCGGTATAGCCGCGCAGGTGCGTGCGCGCGCCCGGCTGCTCGCTGAGCGTGAGCAGGTCTGCGCCGCCGGCGCCCAGGTGGGCTATGCCGTCCGTGTGCGCGTGAACGCGCAGGCCGATGACGCGCTCGTAGAATGCCAGCGAGCGACTCAGATTTGACACGGTGAGATGAACCGTGCCCAGGCGCGTATCCGGGTGAATGGAAGCAGACGAATTTTTCGTTTGACTCGGCTTGCTTTCCACTTTCTACTCTCTACCGTTGGCGATTGCCAGGGCTTCATCCACCACCGAGCGCGGCGTCTCTCTACTTTCTACTTTCTACTTTCTACTCTCTACTCTCTACTCTCCACCTTCCCCCGCTTTGAGATAGACATCGCGCATTTCGTCGCGCATGCTCAGGCTGTCGGCGGTGATGTCACTCTCGGAAGTAAGGCACGCCGAGCGCCTCCGGTCGGGCCGCCCCCCATTTCGCCCGGAACCACTTGGTGGACATGAGCAGCAGAACCAGCAGCGTGGCCAGGAAGGGCACCGTTCGCCAGAGGTAGCGGGACATGACGCCGGGCAGGACGAGCTGTGGGTTGAGGGAAAGCTGCCACAGCGACCCGAAGAGCAGTGAGCCGCCCAGCAGAACCCACGGGTTCCACAGGGAGAAAAAGACAAGGGCCAGGGCAATGAACCCCCAGCCCATGAGGAAGTTATAGTTCCAGACCGGGTTGTAATGGAGCGAGTAAATGGCGCCGGCCAGGCCCATCAGCATCCCGGCCGTGATCACGCATAGGTAGCGCGTCCGCACCACGTTGATTCCCGACACTTCCGCCACCGAAGGGTTCTCTCCGACCGACCGGATGCTCAATCCCAGGCTCGTCCGCCGTAGCACGAACCAGACTGCAACCACCAAAAGCAGGCTCAGGTAAACAAAGGGAGAGACGCCGAACACAGGCGCAATTCGCTCCAGGCCAAGCGGCCCGGTGAAGGGGTTGCCGATGTACGTCGTCAGGCCAAAGCCCATGATCCAGATGCCCATCCCGCTGACGACCTGGTCGCCTCCGAGGGTGATCGAAAAGAAACCGTGCAGCAGGCCGAGCAACGCGCCGATGCCGATCCCCACGGCCAGGCCCAGCCAATAGTTCCCCGTGACTTTGGCGGTGATGAACCCCAGCGTCGCCCCGAACAGCATCACCCCCTCGATCCCGACGTTCAGGACGCCGGAACGCTGACCGATGAGTTCTCCAAGGGCAGCGCAGGTGAAGATGGCCGAAGCTTCGAGGCTCCGTGTGAAAAACTCCAACATCAAGACACTCCTTTTCAGGCCGGACGAACTTGCGTCTGTTGGGAGGAAGATCCGGCGAAGATGTTACTTGCTACGCTCCCAGACAATCCGATAGCGGTAGAAAAATTGAAAAGCCACCAGCGTAATCATCAGGACTCCGAGCAACGCATAGTCCAAACCGAAGCTCAGGTGCAGCTTCCCTTGAGCGAAGCGGCCGCCCACAGACAGGCCTCCAAACAGGAAAGCCACCGGAATAGACGCCAGCGGACTCCCCAGAGCAATCAGTCCGCAGATGATTCCGTAGAAAGCCAGGTCGCCGAAATAGCCGTAATTGACCGTAATCTTATACACGCCGGGGACGGCGGCGAAGTAGTGATAGCCGGCCAACCCCGCCAAAATGCCTCCCAGGAAGAAAACCAGGAGCGGTATCTTGAACAGGTTGATGCCGGCATACGAAGCTGCCGTTGGATTTCTGCCGTATGCCCGGATTTCGTATCCAATCCGAGTCTTGGTAAACAGGAATTCGAGGAGGACGGCCGCGGCCAAAGCAATAAGGGCAGTATAGGGAATGCCCGCAAACAGAGGCGCGGTCAGGCTGGCCGGCAACGGGAAACTTTCTCCTTCCCCGCCTCCGCCCATGAGCGGCCCACCTTCCTTGATCATAAACGAGACCCACCAGAAGGCGGTAAAGTTCAAAATCATTGTTACCACAATCTCGTTGATGTTGAACTTTCCCTTCAGGAAACCCGCAATCGAAGCATAGATTGCACCGCCCAGCGCCGCCGAGAGAAACATCAGGGGAATAATCAGAGCCGGGACGAGGCTTTCCGGACGGGCCCGCTCACCCCCAAAGAGCAGGACGATGGCAAAGGCGCAGAGTGTCCCGACGTAGAGTTGTCCCGTCATGCCGATGTTCCACAGCCCGGCCTGATAGGGCAGGATAAAGGCGTAAGTGCAGAGCAGCAGAAAAATGAAGCGGTTAATCGTAAGCGGCAGGCCGAAGGAGTTGGCAAAGGCGTAGGATAGGATTTCCCGATAGGCAACCAGCGGGTTGACGCCGGCCTGAAGGAAAACGACGCTGAAGAGCAGGAGCGCCGCAAGGATGGCCAGGAGCGAGATCAAAGCCGCCTGCCAGCCGGGCAACGCTGCCCGCTTCTCCATCCTGAGCCGATAGGGGCCGAGCTTCATGGAGTCGCCACCTCCGCTCGCAGGCCGACCATCATCGCTCCCAGATCGTGCAGGTCTGCATTCTCGGCGGAGACCATCCCCATGAACGCGCCTTCGTACATGACGGCGATGCGGTCGCTCAGCGCCAAAATCTCATCCAAGTCTTCCGAAATCAGCAAGATGGCGGACTTGGCTTTCTTCGCTTCGTTGAGCCGGTTCTGAACGAACTCGGTGGCGCCCACATCCAGCCCCTGGGTCGGCAAGTTAGCAATTACCAATCTCGGTTTCCGGGCAAGGACGCGGGCAAGAATGAGCTTTTGCAGATTCCCACCGGAGAGATTTTTCGCCTGTATGTCCGCCCGGGGCGCGGCGATGCCGTATTCCGCGATGAGTGCCTCCGTCAGTTTCCGCAGCTCCTGTTGATCGAGCAGGCCACGGCGCGAAAAACGTTCGTCAAAGTAAAAGTTCATCGCCACGTTCTCGATTAGAGAGAGGTTTTCAATAGACCCCACTTCGTTGCGCTCGGCGGGGATGTAACCAATCCCCAGTTGCCAGCGCTCCAGGCTAGAAGCGTGGGTGATGTCTTTCCCGTCGAAGAGCACCCGCCCGCCTTCTGCCGGGCGCAACCCGGCCAGGACTTCGGCCAGCTCCTGCTGCCCGTTGCCCGAGACACCGGCGATGCCGAGGATTTCACCCTCATGGATGGAGAACGAAATCCCCTTCAGGGCCATGTGCCCGCGGTCGCTGAGCGTGGCGAGGTTCTCGACCTGCAAGATGGGTTTCCCTTTTTCGACCTGCGCCGGTTCCACCTTGAGGAGCACTTCTCGCCCGACCATCTCCCTGGCCAGGCTTTGCTCTGTGGCGTTTGCGGTCTCCAGGCGTGCCGCAACCTTGCCGCGACGCAGCACCATGATGCGATGGCTGCTCGCCAGCACGATAGGCAATTTGTGGGTAATGAAAGGAACGATGGCCATCTCGTCACGCGCCATCGCCTGCACCGAGGCCAGCAGCTTTTCCACCTCAGGCGGCGCCAGCGCCGAGGTCGGCTCATCCAGAATCAGAATCTTCGCGCCGCGGTAGAGAGCCTTCAGAATCTCGACGATCTGTTTCTCGCCCTCCGAAAGCTGCCAGACCATGGCGTTGAGGTCAATCTTGAACCCATAACGATCGCAAAGCTCGCGAATCTCTTCACCGGCTCGCTTCAGGTTCAGAATCTTGCCGGCGTGGGGGTGGCCGAGCACGATGTTTTCCAACACGGTATGGGCGGACACCAGCTTGCGGTTCTGGTGTACCATGCCGATACCGAGGTTGATGGCGTCGAGCGGCGAGCGGAGTGTGACCTTTCTTCCCCGAATGTAGATTTCGCCCTCGTCGGGTTGAATCAGGCCATACAGAATCTTCATCAGCGTACTCTTGCCGGCGCCGTTCTCCCCCAGAACGGCGTGTACCTCGCCCGCCCGCATCTCAAAGTCAATGCGGTCGTTGGCGACCACGCCCGGAAATCGCTTGGTAATCCCCCGCGCCTCGAGCACCGTCTCGCCGTGCCGGAGGCCATCGAACAATCCGGCTTGAAGTGTGGATGATGTGTTGAAGCTTCTCATCTACAACGCTGTCATTGCGAAGACACGAATATCTGTCCGAAGGGGCAGCGGCCTGACCGTTGCCCCTTCGTCAAACGGATAGACGGCGAGGCCCCCACCGAGGGCGCAGCCCGACAGGTGAGAGCCTCTTTTCCGTTTATCGGCAAGCGGTATCCAAGTCAACTTCCACCGCAAAGCGATTCTAATCCAGAATGATAATCCCCTGCAGGTCAAAGTTGAACTTGGAGAGCAGCCACTCGTCGCTGGGCTTCTCGCCGGCTTTCTTCACCACCGTGCCCGCCGGCGGGATGGGCACGCCCTCCAGCGCCAGGCCGGTACCGTTGCTCACGAACTCGTGCTCGGTGAACGGGTCCCACTCTCCCTTCATCATCTGCTCGCGCCGCTGCTTGACGAGGTCAACGATTTGCTGCGGGATGAGGGGCAGCGCCTTCGGGCTAATGGCCTCGACGCCGACCTTGCCGTCGTTCATGATGTCCACGGTCGAGATCACGGTGCCATCGGCCAGGGTCATAGTGGACTCCAGGCCGAGGTACAGGATGGTCGGCGGATTCTGGTTACCGGCCATCATCTCCTGGATCAGCCGGTCGTAGAGCACCTCCCAGCGCGTGTCGAACGATATGGCCACCGTGTCGGTGTTCGACCACTTGTACTCGCCGACGATGTCCATATCCTTGCCCACGAACCAGATGCCCTTTTCGGTGGCCACGTCCAGCGGCGAGCCGGAGTCGGTCTGCTGCGTCAGCACGTCCACCTTGTATTGATCCACCAGCGTCGCGGCGATGTCGCGCTCTTCCTGCGGCAGGAACCAGTTACCGGCGTACTTCACATAGACCTTGACGTCCTTGTTGAGCAGCTTGGCCGCATCCTGCACGCCGAGGTAAAAGCCCGCCGTCCGCCGGATGACCTGAATGTTCGGAAAGGCCGAGACGATGCCGATGTTGCCCGTCTTGGTCAGGGCGCCGGCGATCAGCCCCTCCAGATAAAGGGCCTGATACTGGCGCGGGAAGACGCGGATGAAGTTGCGCTTGGTGGACAGGTCGCTGGCGATGATGGACACGAAGTACTTATCCGGGTACTTATCGGCGATGTCCTTCAGCGGCAGGCCCATGAATTCGGCGTTGCCCACGATGATGTCGGCGCCCTCGGCGATGAGTTCTTCGGCGTACGGCACCGACAGGTCTGGCCCCACCTCTTCCCGGTAGATGTACTTCACGTTCGGATATTTCGCGGCGAGCCGCTTGCCGGCGCGGTCGTGCGCTCCCGACCAGGTCGTGCCCTCGATGATGCTGAAGTGCTCGATGGCCAGCGTAATCTCTTTGGCCTGCGGCGCGGGAGTGGCCGTAGGGCTTGGCGTAGCGGCGGGCTGGCAGGCCACCAGCAGGCCGACAACGGCAATCAGTGCCACCAATTGATTAAGTTTCTTGTTCATAGAAGTCTCCTCCGGATTCGCTTAAGAATTACGGTTAGCCGAACGTACATTCTTTCTCTCGTTCAAGTTTGGTCATCCTCTCTCCGACCAGACCACCTCCTTTCCGATTCTAGGGCTGAGCGGACGGTGCGACCGAGCGGGCCGCACCATCGAACCGGCCTTCAACCTGCGCGGCGGGTGGTTGCCGTGCCGCGTTGCAGCAGGCACCGTAGCTACCCTCCCAGCCTCGAGAGGACGAGGCCGATGACGACAAAAGCGATGACGAGGCCGATGGCGATGACCAGCCAACGGCTTTTAGGCGAGGCGGCCGCCGTCTTCAGCACATCCTTGGCCACGGCGGTTGCAAACTCGGCCTGACTAGGAGGCGCAGTTTCGACGGCACGGCCCTCCGTCGCCGCCGCCAGCCGTGCTTGCAATGTCTGGTTCAGCGTCTCCAGCGCCTGTTTGAGCAGGCTCTTGGACACAGTGTCTATCATGCGTTGACCGACGCCGGCCAGCTTGCCGCCGATCTGAACATCGCCCGTGTACTTCATCAGGGTCGTGCCGTCGGCCTGTTCGCTGAGCTGAATGTGGCCTGTCCCTTTGGCAAAACCCTGCGCACCCCGGCCCTCAACGGTCAGGGTGCAGCTCTCCGGCGGGATTTCGTTGGAGCGAATCACCTTGCCGGTGAACGAGCCGCCGACCGGCCCGATGCGCACCTCCATTTCCCCTTCGTACTCGGTCGCGCTGAGCTTATTGAGCCGTTTCGTGCCGGGCAACGCCGCCGCCAGCGCCTCCGGGTCGCTGAGCAACTCCCAGACGGCCTGGCGCGGGCCGGCGAAGAGATATTCGCCTTCGATCTTCACGTTTCCGATCCTTTCGCTTCAGCGCCGCGCTGCCTGCACCAGCTCGAACAACCGGTTGGGGCTGAGCGGCGTCTCGAGAATCTCCAGACCCGGTTCGGCCAGCGCATTTTCGACGGCCTGGACGAAGACGGCCGGGATGGGGATCGCCCCGGCTTCGCCGACGCCCTTCGTTCCAAGTGGATTGAGCGGCGACGGCGTCTCCTGGTGGATGATCTCGATGTCCGGCGGCATGTCGGTAGAGCGCGGCAGCAGGTAATCCATCAGCGAGGCGTTGAGCAGCTGAGCGTTCTCGTCGTAGATGAGCTGCTCATAGAACGCGTTGCCGATGCCCATGGATAGGCCGCCGTGAATCTGGCCGTCAACGATGAGCGGGTTCAGCAGTGTGCCGCAATCGTGGGCTACGACCAGACGCTTGATCTCGACCAGCATCGTCTCCGGGTCTACCTCGACGATCATAGCGACCACGCCGCTGGCGGTCGCGCCGTACTTCGGCCCGAAGTAATCGGTGGCCTCCAGTCCCGGTTCGGTGCCCGGCTCAACTGAGCCGCGCATCGGGTTGGCCCGGATGGCCAGCTCGCCCAGCGAGATGGAGCGGGCGGGGATGTCGGCGACGCGCACCTGACCGTTGCTCAACTCCAGCTCTTCTTCCGGCGTTTCGAGGAGCTGGCTGGCCAGTTTCAAAATCTTGCTTCGCACGCGGGAGGCCGCGGCATGCACGGCGTTGCCGGCCACCACCGCGCCGCGGCTGGCAAAGGTGCCGGTGCCCCAGTGAAACTCGGCGGTGTCGCCGGTAATCACGTGCACGTCGCGAACGTCCACGCCCAGCTGCTCGGCGACGATTTGGGCTAATGAAGTGAAGTGGCCCTGCCCCTGCGTGCCGACGCCGGTGGCCAGCGTGACCTTTCCACTTGCCTCCACCGTGATGCGTGCGCCTTCGTACGGCCCGACGCCGCAGCTCTCGATGAAGCAGGCCAGCCCGATGCCCACCCGCTTGCCTGCGGCGCGCAGACGCGGCTGTTCTTCCTTCACAAAGCGCTCGTAGCCGATGGCCGTCACGGCCTTGTTCAGCAGCGCCGGATAGTTTCCGCTGTCATATGACTGCCAGATGAAGTCCTGACCGATAATGCCCTGTTGATACGGGAAGGCGTCCGGCGGTATCAGGTTGCGCCGCCGAATCTCGACCGGGTCTAGCCCCAGTTCCTTCGCAGCCGCATCCATCAGGCGTTCGAGGACGAACACGCCCTGTGGCCGCCCCGCCCCGCGCACCGGCGTGACATACATCTTGTTGGTGAAGGCGACCTTGAATTCCGTGTAATGGTTGGGGACATCGTAAGGGCCGGTGGTGTGCGTCTGCGTGTTGAGCGGCACGGTCAGCCCGTAGGGGTTGTAAGCGCCGGTATCGTGCAGGAACACATCCTTAATGCCGAGGATTTTGCCGTCGCGGGTCAGCGCGATCTCGGCTTCATGAACCTGCCCGCGCTCCTGCGAGGTGGCGAGAAAGTTTTCGCGCCGGTCTTCGATCCACTTGATGGGGCGCTTCAGCCGGATGGCGACCCAGGGGATGAGAATTTCTTCCGGCATGAACATCATGATTTTGGGGCCAAAGCCGCCACCGATGAACGGCGCGATGACGCGCACCTGATGTTCGGAGAGGCCGAGCATGCCCGCTAAGCCGTTGCGGATGGGGATGGGCGCCTGCGTGGTATCCCAGACGGTGAGATGCTGGCTGCGCGCGTCCCAGGACGCGACGATGCCGCGATTCTCCATCGCCGCCGCTGCGCCGCGATCCACAACGATGCGCCGGCGGACGACCACGTCGGCGCGCTGCCGCGCCTCGGCGTAGTTGCCCTTCTCCTGCACCACATGCGCCGCGAGGTTGGAGTCCAAATCATCGTGGACGAGTGGCGCGCCCGGCGCCAGCGCCTTCTCCAGGTCGGCCACAGCTTCGAGCGGGTCTAGCTCGACCACGATGTCGGTCAGTGCGTCTTCAGCGAGGTAGCGGCTTTCGGCGATGACCATAGCGATCGGCTCGCCGAGGTAGCGGACTTTGTCCTTGACCAGCGGCACCTGAGTGCGGCGATGAAAGATGGTCCCCTTGATGGCGTGAGGCGCCGGCACGTTCAACGGGCCGGGGCGCCAGTAATCGCCCAAATCTTCGGCGGTATAGACGGCCACCACGCCCGGTCGCCGGCGCGCTGCTGAAACGTCCAGCCGGTTCAGGCGGGCGTGGGCATAATCGCTCCGCAGAAAGGCAACATGGAGCATGCCGGGCAGGTCAAGGTCGTCCACAAACATCGCCTGCCCGGTCAACAGGCGCGGGTCTTCGTTGCGCTTGATTTTCTGTCCGATGTATTTGTTCATCGCATCTTCTCCGCCGCGAGCTTCACCGCCTTGACGATGTTGTAATACCCGGTGCAGCGGCACAGGTTCCCGGCAATCGCCTCGCGGATGGCCTCTTCGGTGGGGTTGGGGTTCTTTTCCAGAAACGGCACAAGCGCCATCAAAAAGCCGGGCGTGCAGAAACCACATTGCAGGCCATGCGCCTCCCAGAAGGCTTCCTGCAGCGGATGCAGCTTCTCTACGGTGCCCAGTCCCTCGACGGTACGAAGGTCGTGGCCGTTCGCCTGTACGGCGAACATCAGGCAGGAACGCACCGCCTGCCCGTCGAACAAGATGGTACATGCACCGCAGACGCCCTGCTCGCAGCCGACGTGGGTGCCGGTCAGGCCCAGCTCGTGGCGGATGAAATCGCTCAAGAGCAGGCGCGGCTCAACCTGACGTTCATAGCGCGTGCCGTTGACATTGACAACAACGGGAAGTAGCTGGCTCATCGTCTCTCCGTTTTGCAGATGCGATGTTCCGCGTAAAGGCGCGGAGGGCACAAAGGATTTGTCACCTTGGCGTCCTTCGCGCCTTAGCGGTTCAATCGGGATATTCTATAAGCTGCGCCCGGCTCGCTCAAAGGCCTCGGTCAGCGCGCGGCGGGTCAGCACTTCGGTGAGGTGGCGACGGTAGGCCGCCGAAGCATGAATGTCGCTGCTCGGGTCAACATCTTTTTGAGCGGCGACGGCAGCCGCATCCCGGATAGCCTCCGGCGTGGGGGCCTGGCCGGCGAGCGCCTGAGCGGCCTGGCGGGCGACGACGGGCCGCTCGCCCACGCCCAGGAACACCAGCCGCGCTTCCCGGCAACGGCCCCGGTCATCCAGCGTGACTACGGCGGCGGCCCCGACCATAGCGTAATCGCCGTGCTGCCGCGCCACCTGGCGATAGCTCCAGCCGCTGCGCGGGGGCAGCGGCGGCAGGGCTACTTCGATGAGCAGTTCCTCGGGCTGCAACACGGTGCTGAAGGTTCCGAGAAAGAAGTCGTCCGCCGCTACCCAGCGTTCTCCAGACCGGCTGCGCAGCCGGCAGCGTCCCTGGAGCGCGACGGTGACGGCAGGCAACTGCGCGGCGGGGTCGGCGTGGGCGATGTTCCCGCCGAAGGTGCCCCGGTTGCGGATGGCGGGGTAGGCGATGTGCGGCATGGTCGCCGCCAGCAACGGCGCGTGTTGGGCAACGAGCGGGTCGTGCTCGACGGTGCTGTTGCGCGTCATCGCGCCGAGGCGCAACTCGCCGTCTTGCAGGCGCAGATAGGCGAGGTCGGGGATGTTGTTGAGGTCAATCAGGACGGCGGGCAGAGCGAGGCGGAAGTTCATCATGGGGATGAGGCTCTGACCGCCGGCCAGGGGTTTAGCGTCGGCGCCGTGCTGCGCCAGAAGTTCGAGGGCCTCGGCGAGGCCGGTAGGTGCGTAATAGTCGAACGGGGCCGGCTTCATGGCTCATCCTTCCTTGAAGGCGACGAAACGCCCCCACATCGACTCGGCCTCCATTGCTTTTTGCACATAGCAGCCGATGTAATAGCGGCCACTCTGCGCTCTGAGGATGTCGCCGGAGAGGTTCTCGGCGTGAACGATACGTTTGGGGAAAAGGTTGAGGTGCATATCTTGATAGTACTGTTCTGGCGGATACATCTCGTCCCAGCTCTTGCCGAAGTCACGTTGGAGCTTGGCGTTGGCCTCCTCGAAGGTCTTAGGATGCCAGAGGCGCATGATGGTGTTCATGGGATGGTCGGCGCTGACCGCGTCCACGCCGATCCATTTGATTTTCATGTCGGTCACCCAGCGGGCGAAGTCCGGGGATGGGCCGGGGTGTTTGACCATGTAACGGAACTCGTCCGCTTCGGGGCTGTTCCAGCCGTATTTTGCCCAACCGGTTTTGATGATGAGGATGTCGCCGGGACGGATGTCCACCACATCGCGGATCATTTGGGGAGTATAAACACTGGAGTCGCTGACCAGGTGCGAGATGTCGGCGATGACGCCCGGCCCAACCCATTCGGATAAGGGCACTTGACCGATGGTGCGGCCGGCGGGGTAGAAGTGTTTCTCGCCATCCATGTGCGTGGCGAGGTGGATGCTGGCGTTGCAGATCGAGCCATTGCGCCCCATGCCGAAGAACTGCCCACCGACGCGTTTTGTGTAGGTGATGCTCAACGGGACGTAGTTGAGCCATTGCGGCGTCTGAACGCTAAAGGGCGCGGTCAGGTCGAGCATCTCTGCCGAGTCCATCGCCTGAAAGAAATCGGCCTCGCTCATCCCGGGCGGCGCCTGGTAAGCCACCACGCGCGCCCAGGCCGCTTCCGTCTCGACGAAGGGGATGGGCATGATGGCGATCCAGGCCCGCTGGTTCTTTAGGCGGTCAATCTCGCCCACGATGGACTCCACAAAGACGAGATGCGCCTTCGGCAGAGTGTGGTGGGTAAGGGTGTAGTACTCATCCGGCGGGAACATCTCATCCCACGTTTTGCCGTAATCCCGCTTTAGTTTTTCCTCGGCCTTGCGGAAGTGATTTTCATGCATGCGGCGGATGGGGGTATTCATGGGATGCTCGGCGCAGCCGCAGTCCACGCCGATCACCTTGAGCTTCATCTCCAGCGCCCACTTGAAGAAATCGGGCGAGGGGCCGGGATGCCGCACGTAGAAGCCGAACTCTTTGGACTCCACTCCGCCCTGCGCTGCCGGGTTGTGAACGTCTGGCTGGTCCCACGAGTAGCGGTGATAGCCGGTGTTGATGATGAGGATGTCGCCCGGTTTGACCGTTGCCCGGCTGGTAATCATTTCGGGCGTGTACAGGCTGTAATCGGACACGAGGTCGGAGATATCTACGATCACGCCCGGCCCGCACAGGTCTCTGAGGGGGATGTCGCTGATAGCGCGCCCGCCGGAGTGAAAGGCCCGTTCGCCGACGAGATGTGTACCGACGGTGTTGCTCCAGCTTAGAATCTGGCCGTTGGCGCCCTGCCCGCCGCCGTAAGCGCCGGTGACTCGCTTGAAGAAGTGAATCTCCAGCGCCTTTTCACCCGGCCAGGGGGGCGTAAAAATGCTGCAATCCTGAGTCAGGTCGTACAGCCTGGCGTTGGCCATCATTTGGATGAATTCTTCGCGATTCATCAGGTCTCCTTCCGTTAGCAGGGCAATGCTCAGGCGATTCTTCGGCCTTGGCAATCCGAAGACGGCGAGAGAAACAGCGTTAGGCGACGATTTGCGGTGCGGCTATTTTACGCCGTGCCGGCGACATCGGGAAGAGTCACGTAGCCAACTGTGTGCACGCAAAACATGTCAGCCGCACCCTGAGCGGACGCTGAGCGAAGCCGAAGCGGCAGTCGAAGGGGCGGCACCTTCCCTGACAACCTTTGCGTGCACACTAGCCAACTGTTGCGGACTGCGTTTTGACTCTCCTGAGTTTGGCGGGGGTCTTGCGCATAGGTGCCAAGATGCAGACTAAGCGTTGAAGCGGACGCTGCCATGCGCGGGATGTAAACGTGTCTTCGCGCTCAGGGAATCAGCAGCAACTTGCCCGTCGTCGCGCGGCCCTCCAGGTCGCGATGGGCCTGGGCGGCCTCGGCCAGCGGGTAGGTGCGGTCAATGCGTAGTTTCAGCCTACCATCGAGGACGCGGTCGAAAACCTGACCGGCGATGGCCAGCAGGGCATCGCGCGTGGCGACGTAGTGGAAGATGCTCGGGCGCGTGACGTAGAGCGAGCCTTTGCCGCCGAGCGCGTTCGGGTCGAGCAAAGGGGCCGGGCCGCTGGCCGCACCGTACAGCACCATCATGCCGCGCGGTCGCAGCACGTTCAGCCCTTTCTCGAATGTGGTCTTGCCGACCGCGTCATAGACGACATGCACGCCCTGGCCGTCGGTCAGGCGGCGGGTCTCGGCCTCGAAATCGGCCTGCGTGTACAGGATGATGTCGTCCGCGCCGGCCTGGCGCGCCAGCGCCGCTTTCGCCTCCGTGGAGACGGTGGCGATGACGCGCGCGCCGCATTCTTTGGCCATCTGGGTGAGCAACAGGCCGACCCCGCCGGCGGCGGCATGTACCAGTGCCACCTGGCCGGGCTGAAGGTGGAAGGTCTCCTTCGTCAGCACATAAGCCGTCATTCCCTGAACGAGGGCGGCGGCAGCGGAGCGTTCGTCCAGGCCGGCAGGTATGGGCACGCAACGGTCGGCGGGCGGCGTGGAGAATTCGCTGTAATGGCCGGGGCCGGTGAAGAAAGCTACCCGGTCGCCGGGTTTGAACTCAGACACGCCTTCGCCGATGGCTTCCACCGTCCCTGCCGCTTCGACGCCCGGCGTGAGCGGCAGCGGCAGCTTATACCAGCCGGTACGGTGATAGGTGTCAATATAGTTCACCCCGATGGCGGTGTTCTTCACCAGCACCTGGCCGGGGCCGGGCTGCGGCTGCGGGCCGTCCTCGTAGCTCAGCTTTTCCGGCCCCCCGAATTCATGGACGCGTATCCATTTCATGTTCACTCCTCGCCCTCAGGGGACTCTTGTTCTTTCTGCTCCGGCGCGGTGCGGCGGCGCGGCATCAACCCGTCGCGTGTCAGAACGTACTCAACGCGACCCCGACGGAAGCGCATGCCGGGGCGAAACAGGCCGGCCTGTAGCGCGTTCATAATCTGCTTCTGAGAAAACTTGCGGCCTTCGAGCGAAAGTCCATGTGTATCGTAAGTTACGATGTATAACTCTGCCATAAGCATCATCCACAGTTTTTGCTTTAAGTGTATCGTCAACGGCCGGGACTCCGGGAAGTTCTCGAAGCCCGAAGTCCGGGCGGGGTGTTTCAGGACGGGTTCGGAAGCCGGCGGCAATTCGGCCAACCGAAAGCGTCTGCCGTTTTGGGGCTGAAGCAGGGAGATTGCCCGGCGCGGTCAACACGTGCATTGTATGCCGTTTGCGGCCAGGTGCAAGCGGGGGCGGCGGCTAAACGGCAAGGAAGGTCCCGTCTGCCGCGCGGCGGGCCGGGCGGACGGCGATGATGGCGTCGCGGTTGAGCGGACCGTAGATGTGCGGGAACAAATGCTGCGCCAGAGGGCCGACGGGTGGGGCAGGCGCTTCGTATTTCACCGGCGCCGTCACTTTCGCCGGGTCAATCACCAGCACCAGGTAGTCGCCGGGCAGCTCCCGATAGAAGCTGTTGGCCACCTGCAACAGCACCTCTGGCTCGGCGGTGCAGTGGATAAAGCCCTCGCTCGCCAGCGACGCGGGGCGTAACGGCTCGTCCTTGGCCAGCGCGTGGTAGTCCTCGGCGCAGATGAGGTGCAGGATGGTGGTCATGCCGTCGCTTTGTCGCGCTCACGCCGCCGCAGGCCGCGCTCCGCAAGCCAAGCACCCACAATGCTGACGAAGTATAGCCCAACCATCGGCAGCATGACGATGAACATGTTGATGGGGTCGGTGGTCGGGGTGATGGTGGCGGCGATGACGGCGATGACGACGATGGCAATGCGCCACTGGGCGACGAGCTGCTTTGTGCGCAGCAGGCCAATCGAAGCTAGGGCGTAAATGATGAGCGGCATCTGAAAGGCGACGCCCACCCAGAACATCACGCCGGTGACCATGTTGAAGTAAGACGACGGCGTCCAGGCCGTGCTGAAGCCGCCGAACTCTTCCAGGAATGGCACGGCAACCGGCAGCATGATGAAGTAGGTAAAGGCCACGCCGGTTACAAAGAGCAGGCTGGCCAGCGGTATGGCAAACAACAGCCGGATGCGGGTGCGCGGGTACAGACCCGGCGCGACGAACAGGTAGGCTTCGGTGACGATCCACGGCATGGCCAGCACGGTGGCGGCCAGCAGCGAGACGCGCATCACCACGCCGATGCCCTCCGCCGGCTCGCGTGTGGTCAGGATGCGGATGCTGGCCGTGCCGATCTCCAGCAGGCGGTTGAAATTTTCGGCAATGCTGCGCGTCGGGATTTCGAGATAGACCTGCAGCGCGCCCTCGGCCAGCGGCGCAGCTAGGAAGGCCATGATGGTCGTGATCTGCCAGAAGGCCACACCGGCCATTAGTGCCAGCACGATCAGCGAACGGAACAGATGGCGGCGTAGTGCCTCAATGTGTTCCCCGAACGCGGCCAACGTATCAAAAAACGACTCCCGGCTCTGGAACGTCTCTGCCACCGTCTCGCTCAGCGGCGCATCTTCCGGAATCTCGGTGAAGAATTTATAGACCGCATCCCAGCGGCCCCTCATCCAGCAGAAAGGCGCGGTCAGAAGACGCCAGAGGCCGAGCCACAGGGTCTTGAGCATACGCTGAGGCACAGCAAAGACTCGGGTCAATGCACTCATGAGCGATCGGCGTCTGTCTGAAGCTTAGAGTCGGAGGTTGTCGGCTGAGGCACGGATTCCGCCGGCAGCTCTTGCATCCAGGCGCGGAAGGGCGAGTCGGTAGATGATGGGTTTACGGTGGGCGGCGCCGGTTTGGGGGGCGGAGGCGTCAGCGGCCCGGCCACGACGTCCTTTAGTTGCTGCGTTTCCCGTCGAATGTCCTCCAGCTGTGCCTCCTGCACGATGCGCTGGGGCAGATTGCGCAGCTCCTGCGAGGCCTGCTGGATGGTCTGGAAATTGGGCGAGCGCGTCACCCGTGCGATGAAGCGTCCGATGTCACGAGCCATCCGTGCCAGGTCGTTTGGGCCGAACAGCAGGAGCAGCAGAACGGCGAAGAAGAGAAGTTCGGGCAGGCCAATGCCCAGGACGTTCAGGTCCATACCGACTCAAACCGTCTCGCGCTCGGCAGCGATCGCGCCTAGCACGCCGTTGACGAAGCGCGCCGCGCTGTCCGCGCCGTATTCCTTGGCCAACTCCACCGCTTCGTTGATGGCCACCTTGAGCGGCGTCTCCTTTCCAATCGCGAACTCCCAGAGCGCCATACGCAGGATGCAGTGATCTATCAAAGCCATCTGTTCAATCGGCCACTCCGGCGCATGACGGGCAATGACCTTATCCAGCTCAGGCGCATGTTCCAGTACACCGGTCACCAGTGCGCGCAGAAAGCGCTCGCCCTCGGCGGAGAGCGGCTTCTCCTTCAACCGTTGTGCCAACACTTCCTCCGCCGGATGGTTGGCGCACTCGACTTCGTAAAGCGTTTGAAGCGCCAGTGCACGCGCCTTGCGTCGTGCCCTGATCATAAGCGGGCGGATCGGCCTTCAGGTGCTCTGTGAACGTGCGACGGTTTCGGGAAAGGCCACGTCCTCGATATGGACGTTCACGGCCAGCACCTGCATGCCGACCATATCCTGGATGGCGCGCGTGACCGCCGCCTGCAATGCACGACCGACCTCGCGCACGTTAGCGTCATGCCGAATGACCACGTGCAAATCTACCACTACTGCGTGGCCATGCACGTCCACGCGCACACCCTCGCCAGCGCTGCGCTGGAAGAGCCGGTCCACAGTCAGTGGGACGGTGCTCATGCGGGCTACACCCGGCACGCTCAGCGCCGAGAGGCGGGCGATGGTCACCAGCACTTCCGGCGCAATTGTTGTTTTACCGCGTCGTGGCAGCTCTTCTTTCATGATCGGTGTTCTCATGCTAACCCATCGCCAAGCCGCCATCCACCGTCAGCACCTGGCCGGTGATGTAGGCAGCCCGGTCGGAGGCGAGAAAGGCGACAGCGTAGGCGATCTCTTCTGGCTGGCCCCAGCGTCCCAGTGGGATTTGCTTAAGCGTTGCTTCCTTAATCTCCGCCGGCAAATCGTTGGTCAGCGCGGTAGGGACGAAGCCCGGCGCGACGGCGTTAACGGTGATGTTGCGCGCAGCGACCTCGCGCGCCAGCGCCCGCGTGAATCCGATCAGCCCGGCTTTGCTGGCCGAGTAGTTCGTCTGTCCGGCGTTGCCCAAGATGCCGGCGACCGAGGCGATGTTGATGATGCGCCCGGCACGTTTGCGCAGCATCACACGCACAGCGGCTTTGGAGCAATTGAAGGCACTCTTGAGATTGGTGGCAAGCACCGTATCCCAGTCCGCCTCGGACATGAGCATGATGAGCTGGTCGCGGGTCGTGCCGGCGTTGTTCACCAAGATGTCCAGCGAACCAAACGCTTCAACGGTGGCCTTCACCAGACCTTCCGCGGCTTTGAAGTCGGAGACGTCGGCCTGAACGGCCTGCGCCTCGCCGCCCGCTGCCTGTATGGCCTGCACGGTGGCCTCTGCGCCGCCGGAGTCTTTGGCATAGTTGACCACGACCCGCGCGCCGTTTTTTGCCAGTTCGAGCGCAATGGCCCGCCCGATGCCGCGCGATGCGCCGGTGACCAGCGCCGCTTTTCCGGAAAGAGACATGATGTTCGCTCCGTTTCGAATGATGCGGAGATTATACTCTCTCCGGTGAGCGGGGCCGGTCGTTGCCGCTTTATCCGAATCACGGCAGGCGACTCACGCCTTCAGCCGCTCCAGCGCCAGTTTTACGCTATCGCCCGGGCTGACCTTGATTTGCACATCGGCCAGTTTGCCGGCCTCGTCAATGACGAAGTGGCTGCGGGTGATGCCCATGTACTTTTTGCCCATGAAGCTCTTCTCGCCCCACACGCCGTACTTCTCGGCCACGGCGTGGTCTTCATCCGAGAGCAGTGGGAACGGCAGCTTTTGTTTGGTCTTAAATTTCTGATGGCTCTTCGCACCGTCGGGGCTGACGCCGAGGACGACGGCGTTGGCCGCCTCCACCTTGGGATAGGCGTCACGGAAGCCACAGGCCTGCGCGGTGCAGCCGGGAGTATCGTCCTTGGGGTAGAAGTAAAGGATGACCTTGCGGCCCCTGAAACTGGAGAGGGTCACGGGCTTGCCGTTCTCATCCGGCAGGGTGAAGTCGGGGGCAGGGTCACCGATTTTGAGTGGCATGGTCGGTCTCCTGAGAGAGCTGCCCAAATTGTATCGCCGGTTTAATCGCTGAACTGTTGAGGTGGGTGAGGGCGCCGAGAGGGTATGAAGGTCGCTGTGTAGGCATGTGCCGATGGATCTGCCGTGTGAGTGCTGAACCGCTGAGGTTGTGAGGGCGCTAAGGGAAGTAGGAGATGGTCGCTGCTTTGGAGTGTCCACCACTGTGCACGCAGAACGTTCGGCTGCACCCTGACTCTTCGGCTCCGCTCAAGGGAGCGTGCGCTCAGACGAGCGGCAGGCATCCTTCGACTGTTGCTTTGGCTTCACTCGGCGTCCGCTCAAAAGCCCAAGGCTCCATCTTGCCATCTACATCTAAACAAGGCGACCCCCTTGCGCCCCATTCCTTCATGCCCGAATCTCTTGCCTCTGGAAG
>JAVQXV010000272.1:0-3691 GCA_033577755.1 Anaerolineales bacterium | reverse complement strand
TCATCCCAGCATCCTGTCACCCCTTCACCTGCTCACTGCTTCAGACTTGAACGCCAAACACTCCTCCCTCATCGCCCTCTCCCACCGGAACTTCCGGTTGTTGTGGTTCGGGCTGCTCATCTCGATGTCCGGCTCGCTGATGCGCAACGCCGCCATCCTCTGGCACGTCTCGCTGCTCGTCCCCGAAGACCGGAAGGCGCTGGCGCTCGGTGTCGTCGGCCTGGTGCGCGTCCTCCCCATCATCGTCTTCTCCTTCATCAGCGGCGTGGTGGCCGATGCCGGCGACCGGCGAAAGGTGATGCTCGTCACCAACAGCGCGATGCTCGCCGTTTCGGCAACGCTGGCGGCGCTTACGCTGGCCGGCCTGGATTCGCTCTGGGCGGTGTACGCGCTGGCGGCGCTCGGCGCGGCCATCGGCTCCTTCGATGGGCCGGCCCGCCAGGCGCTCTTCCCCGCGCTCGTTCCGCGCGAGCACTTGCCCAATGCCATCAGCCTCAACTCGCTCATGTTCCAGACGGCGTCCGTGCTCGGGCCGATGCTGGGTGGCCTGATCATCGCCGCAGCGGGTGTGGCCTGGGCCTACGTGTTCGATGTGTGTTCGTTCCTGTTCCTCCTGGCCTCGCTGCTGCTGATGCGCGACGTGCCGCAGCGCCCGGCAAGCGAGCGCAGCGAGATCAGCCTGCGCGCCGGCTGGGAAGGTTTGAAATGGGTGTTCGGCCAGCCGCTGATTCGTTCATCCATGCTGCTGGATTTCTTCGCCACCTTCTTTGCTTCGGCCACGGCGCTGCTGCCCATCTTCGCGCAGGACATTCTCCGGGTCGGCGCGCAGGGCTACGGCCTGCTCGTCTCGGCCCCCGCCCTTGGCGCGATGCTGACCAGCATAGCGATGGTGCCGCTGGTGGAGCGCATCGAACAGCGTGGGCGCGTGCTCTTTGCCGCCGTCGGCGTGTACGGCCTGGCGACTATCGTCTTCGGCTTCTCCACTTCGTTTTGGCTGACCTTCGCCTGCCTGTTCATCAGCGGCGCAGCGGACATGGTCAGCACCGTGCTGCGCAACATCATCCGCCAGTTGCACACACCCGATGGCCTGCGCGGGCGCATGACGAGCGTGAACATGATGTTCTTCCTGGGTGGGCCGCAATTGGGTGAGCTGGAGGCCGGGCTGGTGGCGCAGGCTTTCGGCCCGGTAGTCTCGGTGGTCTCCGGTGGTGTGGGCTGTTTACTGGCGACGGCATGGATTGCCTGGCACACGCCGCAGCTAATGGCCTACCGTCGCGAACAGGCCACTCTGGCGGCAACGGATTGAAGTTCGGGAAATGGGGGAAAGATGGGAAAAGGCGGGAAACGCCTTTCCTGTCTTTCCTCCATTCCCTTGCTTCCCCATGCTTGAATGAAGCGTGCTGTCTCTATCAGCCTCGGCTCCTCGAAGCGGAATAAGGTTGTTGAACTGGAGCTGCTCGGCGAGCGCGTGCGGCTGGAGCGGATCGGCGTGGACGGCGACATGCGCCGCGCGGCGCAGCTCTTCCGCGAGCTGGACGGACAGGCCGACGCGCTGGGCGTAGGTGGCGCCGACCTCGGCCTGCGCGTGGCCGGGCGCTGGTATCCGCTCCATTCCGTACAGCCGCTGGTGCGCGGCGTCACGCGCACGCCCGTCACCGACGGGGCCGGGCTGAAGAACACGCTCGAACGCCGGGTCGCGCCGTTCATAGACGCGCGCTGCGGGCCGATCACCCCAAGGCGCGTCTTCTTCACCGACGGCGCAGACCGCTGGGGGATGACGCTCTCGTTCCACGAGGCCGGCTACGAGCATGTCTTCGGCGACCTGATGTTCGCGCTCGGCCTGCCGCTCCCCATCCACAGCTTGCAGACGGCGCAAACGGTGGCTGCGTTGGTGCTACCCATCATCGGTCGCCTGCCCTTCCATTGGGTGTATCCTACCGGCGAGAGGCAGGAGCAGTGGACGCCGAAGTTCGAGCGGTGGTATCGCTGGGCGACGGTGATTGCCGGCGACTGCCACTACATCAAGCGCCACTTGCCGGCGCGGCTCGACGGCCAGATCATCTGCACCAACACCATCACGCCCGACGATGTCGCGCGCTTCCGGGCGGCGGGCGTGCGCTGGCTGGTGACCACTACGCCCGTTATCGAGGGCCGCTCCTTCGGAGCGAACTTGCTCGAAGCCGCACTTATCGCCATCAGCGGCCGGCATCGCCTCCTGAGCGACGCCGAACTCGAAGCGTTGATTGATATGCTCCAGCTACAACCGACTGTGCAGGATTTGACGATGGCAACGGATGGCAACGGAGAGTAGCGGATGGTATCCAACCACAGGAAAGAGTCCACAGATTTCGCAGATGGTCACAGATTTTTTTCTCTGATAATAATCTGCATAACCTGCGGATAAATCAGGTGACCGTGCAGTTACATCGAAGGTCGAAGGTTAAATGAGCAACCGACAACCCGTAACCTTCAATGCACAATCCTCAACCCCCTCTATGCCGATTGTTGATGCCCTCGTCGTCGCCGGCGGCGTGCCCGCGCCGAACGACCCGCTTTACCCGCTCACCCGGGGCCGGCCCAAAGCCCTGCTCGAACTCGCCGGTCAGCCGATGATTCGGTGGGTGCTCGACGCACTGGCCGCAGCGCAGACGGTGCGCCACGTTATCGTGATTGGCCTGAACAAATCCGACCTGGGGACCGACCGGCGCGGGCCGCTGGCCTGCCTCCCTGCCCAGGGCGGCATCGCGGACAACCTGATCGCCGGCGCAACGCACATGCGCGCCTTCGATCCACCTCCGACCCATATACTTGCTATCAGCAGCGACATTCCGCTCATCACCGCCCCGACCATTGATTGGGTGGTGCGCGCCGCGCTGGAGACCGGCCATGACGCTTACTACACCGCCGTCCCGGCGGAAGTGATGGAGCGCCGTTTCCCTGATGCGCGCCGCAGCTACTTCCGCCTGAAAGAAGGTCGCTTTGCCGGCGCCGACCTGCACGTGATCGGTCTACCGGTGTTCGACGGTTATAATCCCCGCTGGCGTGACATTCTGGAGGCGCGCAAAAGCGCACTGCGCGTCGCCGCGCTGGTCGGCTTCGACGCTTTTGTGCGGCTGGCGCTGGGGTTGGCCAGCGTCCCGTGGGCGGAGCAGCGCGTGCGCGAGCGGCTCGGGCTGAACGGCCGGCTGCTCATTTGCCCGCACGCCGAAGCCGGGATGGATGTGGATAAGCCGGAGCAGTATGAGTTGGTGAAGAGGGAGTTGGAGGGGAGGGGTGGGAAGTAGAAAGTGGAGAGTAGAGATTGGAGATTGGAGACTGATGACTGATGACTGAGAGTGATTCGAATCAATTCGCGCAATTCGATGCTAAAAATACGGAGCCTGACTTGATTCGTACTTTGCTGGAAGCGGATGCGCGGCTGTCGGAGAAGCTGAGCATTGCCGAGAAGCCCGGCCCCTTGCGCAGCCTGGCCGCCTTCCTGGCGCATTCAGGCGACTCGTGGTTCTGGGGCTTTGGCCTGGTGCTGGTGTGGCTGCTGGGCGACGCCGGCTGGAAGTACCGCGCCGTTGTGCTTTTCGTCGCCATCGCCGTCACGGCCGTCCTCGTGCAGGCGCTCAAATGGACGATCCGCCGGCAGCGCCCGCCGGGCGAGTGGGGGGCCATCTACCGCAACGCCGACCCACACTCCTTC
>JAVQXV010000271.1:0-3750 GCA_033577755.1 Anaerolineales bacterium | reverse complement strand
ATAGCTCCTGACAGCTCCGGCCCTCCTCGACCATCCTGAGCACACCTCTCACCTGCCCCTCGATGCGGCGAAGACGTTTCTTCACATCCTCCCGCGCCGCAGCATCCATCCTGACCTCCTCGTTTCGATACTGTGGGGGAGTATAGTATGCGCCGAGCGCACCGTCAAGTTAGAGTTTTGCAAGAGCGGCTCGATATAATCGCAACCGGATGGTCGTCGGAGTTCATCTTCGCGTCAACACGCTGGTCAACACCGTCCCGGACTGCGCCGCGCGCTTGCAGGCGGCCGGTTTTACCGTGCAGCCGCTGGATTGGTGCCCGGAAGCCCTGACGGTCCCCGGCGCGACGGCGCGGAACCTGACCGGCCTGCCCGACTATGAGCGCGGCGCTTTCTTTATTCAGAACCACGCCAGCCTGTTGCCGGTGCTCGCGCTCGACCCGCAGCCCGGCGAGAAGGTGCTCGACCTGTGCGCTGCACCCGGCGGAAAGACCACGCATATTGCTGCTCGGATGCAGAATCGGGGTGAGATCGTCGCCAACGACCTCAGTCGGCAGCGCGTGTACCGGCTGGCGAACGTGCTCCGGCAGTTCGGCGTGACCTGCGCCCGAACGACGCGGATGCCCGGCCACCTGCTGTGGCAGCGCTACCCGAACTACTTCGACCGGGCGCTGGTGGACGCCCCCTGCTCCATGCGCGGCACCGCCGATCCGTCCTCGAGCAGTGTGAGGTCGCTCGCCAAGCAGCAGCGCTTTCTGCTCAAGTCCGCACTCTCGGCCACCAGGCCGGGTGGCGTGATTGTTTACAGCACCTGCACCATCACGGCGGAAGAGAACGAGGCCGTGCTTGCCTGGCTGCTGGAGAAGCACCCCGGCTTGGTGGTCGTCGAGCCATTCGACGTGCCGGGCGCGCCGCTCGCCCCGGCGCTGACGCACGACGCCCAAGGCCGGCCCTTTCCGGAAGACATCGCTCATGCCCGGCGTGTGCCGCCGAGCGAAATGCTGGAGGGATTCTTCATTGCGCGGCTGCGCAAGGCAACTGCGGATTAATCCCACAGCATGTTTCAGCCATCTTATATCCGCAGATTCTCTCTAAACCGCGAAGATGCCGCCAAGCACGCGAAGGAAAAAATGTGCACGCAAAGATTGTCAGGGAACGTGCCGCCCCTTCGACTGCTGCTTCGCTCCGCGTCCGCTCAGGGTGCGGCTGACATGTTTTGCGTGCACACAAGGAAAAGAGGGGTGAAGCCTTTGCGCTCTTTGTGTCTTCGCGGTTCAATGCTCACGCCTCTTCGCGGTTCCGATGGGCTTTATCAGTAGAGCCGCCGATGAGTCCCCTGCTTAGACGAGCCGCAGAGTTCTTCGTTGGTCTCTCTCCGCGCGCTCGGCGCTCTCCGCGGTAACTTGCATTTTTCGCAATAGAGACAGCGATGCTCGCCATCGGCCCGGTCAGACAACGGACGCGCGCCTTTATCTTCATAGCCATCTTCGTGGATGTGCTGGGCTACGGCATGATCCTGCCGCTGCTGCCGTTCTACGCGCAGCAGTTCGCCGACGGCGCGCTCTGGGCAGGTTTGCTGCGCGCGCTGTACGCCGGCCTGCAGTTCTTCACCGGCCCGCTGCTAGGCGCACTCTCCGATCGCGTAGGCCGCCGCCCGGTTCTGCTGCTCTGCCTGCTTGCTACTTCGGTCGCGTACCTGCTGCTGGGGCTGGCGACTTCGCTGGAGTGGCTGATCGCCGCCGTCACACTGGATGGACTGACCGGCGCGAACCTCATCATCGCGCAGGCGTACCTGACGGACCGAACGGAACCCCATGACCGCACGCGCGCTTTCGGCCTGCTGGGCGCGGCGGTCGGGCTGGGCGCGATGGCCGGCCCAGCGTTCGGCGGGCTGCTGAGCATGTACGGGCTGGGCGTGCCGGCCTTCATCGCCGCCGCCATCGCCCTCGGCAACGTGCTCTTCGGCCTGTGGGCGCTGCCCGAGTCGCTGCCGCCCGAATTGCGCGCCCGTGCCGCGCCGGTAGCAACGCTGCCTTTCACGCACCTCGGCGAGACGTTGCGTGTCGCGCGGTTGCGTGAGCTGCTCCTCAGCGTCTTCGCGCTCAACCTGGTCTTCAACGGTTTGCAAGCCGTGTTCCCGCTGTACACGCAGCAACGCTTCGGCTGGAACTCCTTCGACAACGGACTGTTCTTCGGCTTTCTGGGCATGTGCGCGGTGGTGGTGCAGGGATTCGTGGTGGGGCGCTTGCAGCCGAGGCTGGGCGATGAACGGTTGACTCTGATGGGCCTGGGGCTGATGACGGCGACGGTGGGCGGCGTGGCGCTGGTGAATGAGGCCGCCTGGCTCTACCCCGTCGTAGCTGCCGCAGCGATCGGCAGTGGCCTCGCCCTGCCCGCGCTCACCAGCCTGATTTCGCAGAGCGGCAACGCCGGCGAGCAGGGGCGAATCATGGGCGGCCTTCAGGCATTGCAGGCGCTCTCGATGATTGCCGGGCCGGCGCTGGCCGGCTGGGCCTTCGACGTTCTGGGCGTGGTGCGCCTGCCGTGGCCGGGCAGTGCGCTGGTCGCCGTAGCCTGGGTGCTGGCGGCGTCCGCATTGCGGCGTCCCATCCCCAAGCGCGAGACGGCTTAGCGCAAGCCGCGCCGGATCAGCTCCGTCGCGAGGCCGGCCCCGTCTTCTCGACTCAACTTCTCCGCCACTGCTTGTGCTCGCGCACGCCCGGCCGGGTCGCTCACGAGTTGGACTAGCGCTTCGGCCAGACGCGGCGCGGTCAGCTTATAACGCGGCAACGGTTGCGGCCCGGCACCCAGCGCGGCAATTCGTGCGCCCCAGAAGAATCCATCGGAAGCCGACGGCACCACCAGCGTGGGCAAACCGGCGCGCAGGCTGGCCGCCGTGGTGCCCGCCCCGCCGCGATGCACGGCGGCGGCAACGCGCGGGAACAGCCATTCATGCGGGATGAAGGGCACAGTGAAGACAGAGGCGGGCAGCGCAAGTGAGCGTGCGATTGTCGTGTCGGCCAGAACCACCGCCCGCAAGCCGGCGCGCGTCGCCGCTTCTGCAATCAACGCCAGAGTCGCGCGCGGCTGCTCCGACGGCAAGTTTCCGAATCCGATATAGATGGGCAGCGGGCTATCTGCAAGGAACTGTTCGAGCGCGGGCGGCGGTGTGTACGTAGGGTCGGACGGAAGCCACCAGTAGCCGGTGACGACATGCGCCGCCGGCCAATCCTCGGGGCGCGGCGCAACGTGCGGGCTGTAGCCGTAGAGGAACGGCACACCACGCCTGTAGATTTCATCGAAGGGATCGGCCCACAGCGGCGTCAGGCCGAGGATGCGCGTGCGCCAGCGATTCAGCTCGGCGCGCCAGGGCCACCACAAGGCCTGCTCCACCAGCCGGTGCGTTAGCCGATTGCCTGCTGCGCCCAACGAGCGTGTAATGGGCAGCAACGCGCTGGGATAAGTGCGGGTGCGCGTCAGCGGCTGCACGGGCGCGAAGAAACACGGCACATCCAGGGCGAGGGCGATGTGATAACCCCAGTTCGTCGGCAGGCTGACGGCAAGCGCGTCGGCATTGCGACAGGCAGCCCAGCCGTTCTCCAACATCCGGGCGAAGACGGCCCGCGCCTCGCGCCAGTAGCGCAGGCTGGCGACCAGCCCTTGATACCAGCCATTCGTCAGCGAGAGCGCACCGGAGTGGCGACCGGACATCAGCAGGTCTGATGGGTTGCCCTCCACCGGCGCAAAGTCCAG